>JAWODM010000063.1:0-31688 GCA_046483305.1 Candidatus Krumholzibacteriales bacterium
CAGAAACTTGCTCCACCAGAAGGGAATCATCACCAGAGGAAAGTCCATGTATCTGTAGGTCGCCGTTTCGCTGTGACGTGAGATAAGCTCCAGCAGTATGGTGGTCCCGGACCGGGCCAATCCACAAACGTAAACCGGGCGCCTGATCTGAGTATCTTTCAGTCTGTCCCTGAGAGATCGGGTCTCCTTCCCGGCCAGAGAAAACAGAAGATCGCTGTTGTGTTCGGCAACCCATCCCAGAAAATCATGCAGGGGAACAGTGTCCATTCCATACTCCAGCCGCTACTTTATCCGGAAGATAATTCTTCCTGAAAGGGCGGTAATAAAAACCAGAAGAAAATAAGGTAACTCCACCCCCTGCCCCCAGCCGGGCATGAATTCCAGATATATCCTCCTGGTAGAATTAAATCTTAATTCATCAACTTTCGCTTCAGCCCTGATGTAACCGGCCGGGTTATCCAGGAGCAAGTTCCACCATCTCTGCTTCGAAACAGAGGGAACCGGGGGATGAAGCGGATCCCCGCTGTAGATCAGCCGGTCATTACTATCCAATACCTTGACTTTTTCAGGAGTTCTTTTCAACTGCAGCTTCACATCGCTGCCCGGAGCATCCACCGACAGGCTCTCCGGCGCTACATACCCCAGTGTTGTATGAAGATACAGAAGCAGAACAATAACCGGAACCGCCGAAACAAGCGCCGGCCCTATGGCGCTGGAGAAAAACAGCATAGATGTCTTGAGATTCTTTTTCGAGACCGCCATGTACTCCTTGAATTCCAGATCCTGATTACTCATCAGTTCGCCGCGGTACTTTCTAAGCTGTTCCTTGTATTCGGCGATCTTATTCTGAGGGGATAAAAGAGCGTAAATAGCTACTGAGAGAGCTCCGGCAACCGCCCCCCAGATGCATATCCTGGCCAGGGGCGGCAGCAGCTCTGCCAGAAGCCCGTCAATTGCATCGAAAAGGGGAAATATTACGTTAATCATCCGTATCTTCCGTTACCTTCGATTGCGGCTGCTGCTCTTCCTCCACATCCTCACCCTTCCTTTTTTTCATCCAGCGCCTGAGCGCCCTGAAAGGCCAGAGAAGAATACCGCCAACGGTAAAGAATAATGCCGCAAGGACCGCGATTATCGCACCGATAAGGGAAATGCCGGTCCCCGGGCCGACGTAGGCCGCCGCTTCAACAGGTATGACAACTAATAAAAAGGCTATCAACGTTGCCGGAAATCCATTTAGAAATATATTTTTATTCATCTGTCTGCTCCCGTTTATCTAAGAATTCAAGGTATTGGTATCTGTAGCGCTCCCCTTCCCAGATTTTATCCCCTATGGGCCTGAATTTATCCCACCTGGGAGCTATCCAGCTCCATACTATCCTGCCGTCTTCCGTTATCTCAAAGATACGGTCGCACCACATCTCGCTTATCAGGATATTTCCGTTCGGCAGATGCTGGTGCTTGCCCCCTATCTCGGAATAGAAGTACTGGTCGTCATTGCCCCCATAGATGGTCTCAAAGTCCCCTGTATCAGGGTCGATGCGCAATATCCTGCTTCCCCCCACCGGGGCTTCCCGGGAAGGCCTCTCTATCTGATTATCAAATACGGTAATGTATCCGTCTTCAGTAAAGTCCGGATCGTGCTGCCAGATCAACGGGTAGGTAAAAGCCCATTTTATATCATATCTATCCCCATCAAGGACAAAAACTGTATTTATATTCCTGGGCGAGACGGCGATGTCCCCCCTTTCGAACATCCTGAAACTCTCAGCTTTCTCCCCTTCCAGCAGTTCGACGTCATTCAGATGAAGAAGGTCCGGGTTCTCCCTTTCAGCGAACAGGAGCCCGTAGTAACCGGATCTGTACATCGATTCCATTACCGATATCTCCATCTTCGGTTCTCCCTCCGGCGATACCACCAGTATGTAATCCTCCATGTAAGGAGGTTCCAGCCCGACGAAGTCATCCACCGGCTGCTCTTGCCACCTGCGGCAGCAGACCCAGAAATCTCCCCGCTTATCCATATAAATGGAATGATGAGTTCTCATGTCCAGTTTCCAGACCAGGTTTGATTCAATGTCTATCTTCATCATCGCAAAGTTGTCCAGGTTCAGCACCACAGAGCCGTCCGGCAGAAGAACCGTGCCGTGAATATGGGTATTTCCGTGTCCGAACCACTTCCCGGCGCTTCGGTCGGTATGGGGTGATGAATCCCATATCTCTGTCATATCGAACCTCCACCGGTGGAGAACTTCCCCATCATTCGAAATCAGATTGAGGCCCATTCTTATATCTCCGTTATCCTTCCAGCTCCCCGCTATCAGTGTGGCGCCCGGGAACGCCTCATCCTGAACATGGACAACCACTCCCTCGCCCTGATACCTTCCGTGGTAGGGATGGCCGGTATTATCCCTGGCATTGGTCTGCAGATTAGTCGGTTTGCGGGTTATCGCGCGGTAAACCATCTCAATAGGCCCATACGGGAAAATATGATATTTATGAACCGCTATCCCGTAAAAGAACGCAATTACCAGTGAAGCCGCAATAAAATACACCAGAATAATCCGTTCTCTTATTTTTCCCGGTTTCTTTCCGCTCATATTCTCCTCCGGAATCACTGCCGATTATGCCGTCCTCTGCCGGAAAAGGATCAGCCTACCCCCTGATTATACCTTTCTCCTTCAGATAAGCGACAATTTTATCCGCGCATTCATCCACGTTCATTCTGTCTGTCTCTATTACGATCTCGGGGTTCTCCGGTTCTTCATACGGCGCAGATATCCCGGTGAATTCCCTGATAACGCCTTCCCTGGCTTTCTGGTAAAGCCCTTTGGGGTCCCTCTCCTCACAGACTGACAGGGGCGCCTTCACAAATACTTCCACGAAGTCTCCTTCAGAATTGAGCGCCCTGGCCCGGTCCCTGTCCTTTTTGTATGGAGATATAAAGGAAGTAACGGCAATAAACCCGGCATCCGCGAACAGGTGGGCAACCTCGCCAGTTCTTCTTATGTTCTCTTCCCGGTCCTCGGGCGAGAATCCCAGGTCGCCGTTCAGGCCGTGGCGCACATTGTCGCCATCCAGTATATAAACCTGGTGTCCGCTCTCGAATAGCTTCCGCTGAACAGCGATCGCCACGGTCGATTTGCCGGATCCGGAAAGGCCGGTAAGCCAGACAACCACTCCGCGGTGCCCGTTTCTTTTTTCCCGGTCTCTCTTCTGTATTCCCGTGTCGTGCCAGGTGACATTTGAGCTTTTCTGCGCTCCCTCTTCACCCCGCGCGGCCGCATAGAATGCGGTAAGGATATCGGCTACCGGCTTCCGCATTATTCTCTGATCTACCGGCTCGCCTTCCTGAAGTTTTCTCCTGACCTCTTTCCCCGAAATGAACAAAGGTTCATAACCGAGAGTCTTGAATTCCTTTATCAGGCCCACCCTCTTTATCTCCTTGAAATATGCGGCAAAGCCCACCTTGGCGGGAAGAATCATCAACTCTCCCTTAAGGTTGTCGAATTTTTCATGGGCGTCGAAATCACCCCATATCGGACTGCTGTCGTCGAAAGGGGCGTCGGCGTGCTTTCTGCCGATAACTATATCGGTAAAACCATAGTTCTGACGGTAGATGGCATGCATTACCGCTTCCTTGGGGCCGGCGTAGAACATCTTCATATCCAGCCCGATCATTACCAGATGTTCAGCAAAATCGTAACCTCTGCTCTTCCATAGCTCCTGGTCCCTGTCACCATCTCCGAAAACCCCGGCCTTCAGCAGAGCTTCATAGGTATGCATTCGAACGTCAGCGGGTACGTCGTCTGATTTGGTCGCTCCCACCAGGGGGTTGAGAACGGCGCCGGTATAATACCCCTCCCGGGTCAGCTTCTCCACGGCGTACAGCAGGGCGTATTCGTGAGCCCGGTGAAGAGCGTTCCTGGTCTGGAACGCCACCACCCTTTCCCAACCCATTTCGTCGAAGAGATTCCTGGCCTCCCGCGGAGAAATCATGTACCGGGCGAATTGAGGATCATGCTCCTGGGGCAGAGCCCATATTTTTCCCCCCAGAAGGAAATCCCGCGGGTCATCGTTGAAAATCCTGGCCCCGGGATGGTCGTTCCTGTCGGTCCCGTACACAGACTCATTGTAACGCTTCTTGTCGAAGGGGAATATATCGGATATCTCCAGGGTTCCGATTACCACTCCGTCAGTCCTTTTGACCAGTACAGTCTCCCCGGCCTCGAAACTCTCCGCCTCATCTCTGGATACCGGAAATGAGACAGGTATTGTCCAGGCGTATTCACTGCCCTCCGATATTACAACCTCGTCATCCAGCACCCGGTTGAAATTCTCCGAATCCATGGGCCCTTCCAGGGGGGACAGAGTCCCATCCGCAATCCTGTGAAATACGGAGAGGTCCGCATCGCTTATCATGTACGATTTGTGTTTCCTGTCCAGTTCGAGCTTCTCCCTGGCTATTTCGGGCAGAATCCTGTTGATCAGTCCTTTTCCACCGTGAGGTTTCAGTGAAGGTGAATTCATATACACTCCTTACATGAACTTCCTGAGGTAACCATTAACTCTCTCAGCCGCTTTTTCTATGCCCAGTTCGCTTACATCAAGAACCAGGTCGGGGCTTTGCGGATCTTCATATTCAACATCCACCCCGGCCAGGTTCTTCACCTCTCCCCTTCTGGCCCTGCTGTAGAGATTATTGTAGTCGATCTTCTCGCAGTATTCCAGGGGGGTAGAGAGGTGAATCTCGATAAAATTGTCGCAGAGCGAACGAACGAATTCTCTGGATTCGCCAAAGGGCGAAATAAATGAAGCCACTACGAAAACTCCGTTTTGTTCAAGGCGGCTGGCCAGAAGCCCCACTCTCTCTATATGGCGTTTGACTTCATTCCTTGAAAAACCAGTCCTGGGGAATATATCCCTGATTGTCTCACCGTCGAGATGGTCGGTGTTAAAATTCCTGCTCCTGAGGTCCCGGGCCACAATCTTTGCCACTTCGGTCTTTCCGGAACCGGAGAGCCCTGTGATCCAGACTACAAAAGGTTCAATATGCTTTCTTCCCCACTTTATCCTGTTCCAGCCTCTTTCGTGGAAGAAATAGATGATCATCTTGATTATGACTTCCAGGCCTCCCACAGTCAGGGCGGTGTCTATCTGTCCGGTAAATATCCAGACCAGGCTGAAGGTGGTGAGGGTTGCCAGGAATCTCCAGGATACTGTTTTCAGTACTGATCTGAGGTTGGTTTCCTTATACATAATCTCTTTTCCAGGCGGTGCTTGTCTGTTAAATTCTCAGCTGCTTCCGTTCAGGGATGTAACCAGGAAGGAACTGTTCTTCAAAACCTTCTTATTATAGTTCAGCCCGGTGACAGAAGCCCCGGCACGCCCGGCTATGGCATGCCCCGCCCCGGTGTCCCACTCCCAGGTGGGCCCGTGGCGGTAATAAAGATGCGCCTTTCCTTCGGCCACCATGCAGAACTTCAGAGAACTTCCCACCGATATCGATTCGGTCACACCCAGATCCGCCAGCTTCCCCCGTTCATCCTCCGAGGAGTGAGAACGGCTGGTAACCGCCGTAATACCTTCTTCCGCATCCCTGTTCACCTCTATCTTCTGTGGCTCTTCTCCCCTCTTCACTTTAAAGGCGCCTCCCTGCTGGCCGGTATAGTAACAGGTATTAAGAACGGGTGCAAATATCACACCGATGACGGGCCGGTTATCAGCTATCAGGGATATATTCACCGTAAATTCGCCATTTCTGCTTATGAACTCCCTGGTCCCATCCAGCGGGTCCACCAGCCAGAACTGATCCCAATCCCTTCTTTCCCGATAGGGTATCTCCTTACCCTCTTCTGAAAGAAGGGGAATCCCGGGGTAGGCCTCCTTCAGCCTCTCCTTGATAATCACGTGCGATTCACGGTCCGCCCGGGTAAGGGGGCTCTCGTCCTCCTTGAATTCCAACCCTAAGTCCCCGGTATTATAGATCCGGGTTATCGCCTCCCCGGCTTCAATGCTTATACCGATCAGGTCCTGAATTTTAATATCCTGAATTTTCATGAATTCACAATCCAATCACTGAATACAGGTATCTTCCCGGAGAAGTATAGGGCTAAATATAATGTAATTGATCATTTTTTCAACAGATAATTACCGGCAGCCGTACCCGGCCGGCGCCACCGTTAATCCAGGTATCCGTATAGCTCAAGGTGATCCCGCAGCAGTTCAGAGAGAACGCGTTGCTGGTCCGGGGTAAGCTGCTGCCGCCACTTGAAATTCCTGTTCTCAAGGGGGAGGAAAGACTTTATCTCCGATTCGAACCTTTCCGTAAAGGAAAAGCCGCAGAAATCAGCTGTTTCGCGGAATTTCCCGGCCGGGTCGCGGCAGAGGTCCTCGTACCTCACCTCCAGGTAGTCAGACTGACCCAGTCCGGCGGAAGCCTCCCGGAAACTGTCCATCAGGATTTTCCATTCGATTCCGGCAAGAGCCGCGAAAGACCTGTTGTAACTTTCCCACTCCTGCCTGTACTTCCCGGGCAGCGGCCCGAAACCCCATTTCTCCGGCCCCTTCCATCCCTGCCACCAGCCGATATTAAGGAGCGAATTCGCCACCGCTCTGCCATCCCTGATGATATGAATAAACCTGGCGTCAGGGAAAATCTCCCGGAAGTAACCTGTCCTGGGCCACCCGGAAAGCTTTATCAGCAGCCGGTTCCTCCTGCCGGTCAGAAACCGGCTCAGCAGCTCTCTCAAACGCTCCTTCATGGAAGGGGTTACATCTTCAGCCACCAGGTCGCGGCATACGCCTGAGATTCCATACATATCCCAGAAGTTCCAGCACTCCGAGGGAAGGACCTTTCTGGCGGCGGGCGCCAGGGCCGGTATGTCCAGAGCGCGCATCAGCCAGCTGTTCAGATATGGCCTCTGAGGGTACTTTTCCAGAAGGGCCGAGAGAAACGCGGCCTCCGGATGGCGGACGAACCGCCTGTGAAATGCGGTGGACCCGCACCTTCCGGTGCCAACTATAAATACAGGTTTAATAATCTCCATGCTGCTTCCTTACAATACCTAAAACCAGGCATGATTATAAATATTATATATTGCTACAACAAGCTTTTTACCGGCAGGGACACTCAAATATTAATTCAGCGTAATCTTTTCGGGGAGAATATATTATCATCTATTGATAGTAGAACTGTATGAATATATAATGCTGCCAAAGGGTAGCGGCATCTGAAACCTGCTCGCCCGGCTGGACTAACATTACTTTAATTGCAAACAGGGGAGGTAACTTGAAGAACTGCAACAATATTAATATAAGAGTTTTTCTGATATTCTTCTGCCTGACTACCCTGATCCTGCCGGTTGAGTGCCACAGCGCCGGAGAAACATTGCTTGATTCATGGGATTATAGCTTCCGGCTGGAAGGCGGTATTTTTTATCAGGATATGAAATCCTGGCCGGATATAGAAATTGAAATGCCTGATTATTTGAGGGAACGCAAGATCTATTCAGAGCTGGCATACAGACATTCAGTCCTGAGAGAAGACCTCCTTACCGATAACCCCCTGGTACATGGAGCTAGCTTCAATGAACTTATATTCAAAGCTCGAAACAGGGGCTTTGGTATAGAGGGAAGAGTCTTAATGGAAGATCGCGGAATGTCGTATGGCGTTTTCGACACTCACAATTCCATTATTTTCCCGAAGGTTGGCGTTTCCGCGGATTCATCGTTCAGTATATCGGGAGAAAAAATCGAATTCGGTATCTATAGCGGGTATTTTGAGGATATAACTCTGGGAAATGGTCTGACTATATACAACATCGATACCCAGGGTAACAGATTTTATCTGAAATGGCAGAATTTGAGAATGGGACTCACAACTATAGGTGACCTGTCCAGAACATACGATCTTAATATCGGCGATGTCCATTACTACTCTCTGGGCCTGGAAGAATTTTCACTCTTTGACCTGGTTGAGCTCAGTGCCGAAACTGGCTATCATAAGTTATATCGCGGACTGCTGGATGAGAAAATTGACGGAAAGATAAGTTTCGCTCTTGAACTGAAGAGAGGGAATTCGTTCAGGTTCTATTCAGAAACTGGGTTTAGAGAGTATTCCAGAGCATACTTTGATCGAATCGATCAGAGTGCTAATATCACGGGAATAAACTATCATGCTGAGAAATCCCGTTTTGTCATCAATGTAACAGCGGAAAGAAGATATTACGGGAGGCATTTCAATGAGGGATTCAGAAGCGAAGATCAGGATTTCAACTTCAGGAAGAATGGTATCAGTATCAATCACAATACTATTGGTACTGACCTCTACCCAATCTCATACTATATGAGGCCGTTCAGTCAGTGGGCGGTTTATACCGAATATCAGCATCGTGACGTAAGCTCATATATCCTCCGGGGCAGATGCAGGTACAATCTCACCACCGGTTTATTCCTGGAGTGTTTTTTCGATCTGAACTACATGGACGTATCAAGCGAAGACCCTTTTCTGTATCCCTTCTATGACTTTGCCCTGGGATGGGTCCCTCTTGAGAGCACCAGCTTTTCGATCGGCCTGACCAACCGGGCGATGAACCTGGATGAACAATACCCCACCCTGTATCTGCTGAAGTCTCCTGCTCTCGAGATTAACTGGTTTTACCGCGTTGCCTTCTGACAGATTATCAGAAGACCGGTTCAGAACTTCGTATAAGATAATCGTCTCCGATAATATATGCATGCCCGCCCGGGCCGAAGGTCAAATCATTCAACCATGAACGCTCAGCGAAAACTTCTGCGGAATAATCACGGTACCAGTTTCTTCCACGGTCTCTGGAGTAAAAAATTCTTCCCAGACAGCTCATCAGGATATGCCCGGTTCCGCTGAACGCGAACTTCACCCTGGTGGGGTCGTAGCCTGAATAGACCGAATAGAAGCCATCCTTTCTGATTTCCCAGCTGCCGCCGTTATCCGTGGAGGCCAATATTTCATCATCTCCGCAGAGGTAGATAGTTCCTTCCGGAGAAAGATCAGCGTAATAACCCGGAATATCGATCTTCTTCCATGTCATTCCGTCATCCATCGATCTCAATAAACATTCCCTCGAAAAAACAAATATAATATTATCATTCTTTACTCTGACCGAGAATTGGTATGAATCAAATTCCATATCATCGAAGTTCAAATTGAGGCGGCCCCATGTTTCTCCCATGTCTTCTGAGCGATATATACCGTCCTGTCGACCGCCTGTGTATATTCTGCCCCGGGAATCTATCTCAATAAAATCAGTATCAATATAATTTTCGGGCTCTGGAAGCTTATTACTGACTATAACCTTTGAGGTAATGTCGAATATTCTAACGTAGTTGCCATAGATAGAGCCGGCTCTTCCTCCACCGAAAGCAAATTCTTCAGCACTAAATCTATCCCATACCTGGATCCATGTATTCCCCTCCTCATCCCCGCAGAACAGTCCCCGTTCTCTATTTCCCGCCAGTATCGAGCCATCACAGGCTATCGTTACACCCCGCCATTTAGTGGCAGGTACCCCTTCCTGCCAGATATCCCAGTCAAATAAACTCCAGCTCATCCCGCCGTCAGCCGACCGCAGCATATTTTTCGAGCATGCAATAAATTCATTGCCTATTGCGCACATAGATCTGATGGAACAATAATACAGACCATATGTACTCCTGGTCCATGTTCCCCCCCCATTATCAGAGATCAGCACGCCGTTGTAGAAATCAGCAATACATACTATTCCTTCCCCTGAAACCGCAATAGCCGTAATTTCATGGATTGACTGGGATGGGCTTACATCCTCGGCGGTTTGCTCCCCTGCTTTACATCTTAAAACATTCTTGCCTCCTCCGACCGCGTACAGGGCGCCTTCAGGGGATACCGCCATATCAGTTATCTCTGTATCTGCCAGTTCACCATCAATAATCACCCAGCTCTGACTGCTGTTTCCGGTCATAAATATTCCCGAACTGGTTCCGGCATAAAGCGCTCCCCCTGAAACTTCCTCCAGGGAAGTTACTTCCGCCGTTATTGCCTGCTCTCCGTATTGGGACCAGTTCTGCCCCTTGTCTGTCGAGATGAACAGACCTCCCGTGGTTCCTGCAATCAGCTCGCCCCCTGATGTGGCTAGAAGATCGTTCACATATATGTTTGGCAATCTATTATTCACCTGCTCCCAACTTCCGCCATTATCTTCCGAGATAAAAACACCTCCGGGAGACTGCGCGGCGAAGACTGCTCCATCCTGATCAACTACTATCCTGGTAATGCCGTAGCCACGGTCGTTTATTTTGCACTCCTCCCAACTATTGCCTCTAACCTGTCTGTATACCCGGCCTACTGACCCCACCATCAGGCGCCCATTGGGCATCTCAGCTGCAGTTGTAAAAACTTCGTAGTACGGAACATCCGGCAGGTCGATCTCTTTCCACTCTTCCCACTCAGGTTCGTCAAAGCAGATATCCTCAGTGCAACCGGCACTCAGTGACAGTAAGCAGGTGCAGATAAAGAGGGTTTTTGCCAGGTGGCTGCGCAACCGGGAGCGTGAATTTTCAGTTTGAAATGATTTATTCAAAACAGCCTTTCCTCATTGATCAGTAACTTTTTTTACTCCTGTAGATAATGCCTCCGCTTTCCCGGCGCCATCCTGTGGCATAGAGATACCCGTCACTACTGGTAGCCAGAGATTTAAAAGTAAGATCATAGCTGGATTTATTGAGGATGTCCCACTTATCGCTGCCAGCCTGTTTTCGGTATAATTTATGGCCGCCCGCTGAAGCATAAATATCTCCGTTTTCTGCTGCCAGTAATTCTATTACTTCTTCTTCGGTCCGCAGAGAACGCACCCAAACAGTGTCCGAATCATCAAAGCTGAAAACTCCATCCCGGGTTCCAGCATATAGCTTTCCTCCCCGGTCAATCGTTATATCGAATATCATAATTGACTTCAATCCGCTGTTCAGCTGTTCCCAGACTATACCCTCCCCGGTATATCTGAAAACACCGCCGTACTCTGTGCCCGCATAGAGCACCCCCCTGTAATCCGCCCTCAACCCGGTTATATTATATCCGGCCATTCCGAGATAACTCCAATCGGCTCCGCCGCTTGCGGTTTCATAAACGCCTCCCGTGCATCCGAAGCGAGAGAGTCCTGTAACCGCTATAATACGTCCATCTTCCGGAGCGCAAAGTTTCCGCACCCTTGTGCTGTCCAGCCCTATCCTGGTCCACACATAATCATTGATAGATAGCCGGAAAACCCCGTCGAAGGTTCCGGCCAGGATCCCGCCGGCTCCGTCCCATTCCAGGCATTGAACCTCGGGATTTATTAATCCCCCGTTTACAGGACTGAAACCGTCCATGTTTTTCTCTGACAAATAGAATCCGCCATATCTGCAGCTGAAAAAAATTCTGCCCTCCGGATCTATAAGGAAACTGGTGATTTCATTCTGCGGGAGACCAACCAGAAGCCAGCTTTCACCATTATCCCCTGATCTGTAGATACCATTTTCATCAGCTACTATTAAATCCTGCCCTGTTGCGCAGGTCATCATCAGGTTTCCAGAAAAGAATTCTGTATAGGACCAGTGATGTCTATATCTATAATCATTAAATAATTCTGTCCAGCTTTCTCCCTGATCGAAGCTCCTGAAAAGGTCCCCGTTGTACGTTGCGAAAAGAGCATTATCCGCCGTAACTAAAAATCCGGTCTCTCTTCTAATATTAAAATCCGTACTCTCCAGTATATTATCCCAGCTTTCTCCCCCATCATTTGATTTGTAACCGATTAACTTCCATTCCGAATAATCCTTAATCATAATGTAAATTATCTCTTCTCCATCCACTTCGATATTCCACAGGCGCTTATTCCCCACGGCGGGCACCGGAATCTGGGACCAGTCATCTCCTGAATTATCCGAAAAAAACATGGTGGTATCAGTCGCCGCATACACTGCATCTTCGGATGCAAATTCAATATAGGATATCTTTCCATCCAGCAATTTCTCCTGGGTAGCGAAGCAGTCTGAAGTTCTGAAAAGCCCTCCGGCAGTTCCAAAAAAACACCTGTTAAGAGAATCGAATTCCAGAAAATAAGCATCTACCTCAATTTTGTGCCACTCTGCATCCCCCGCGGGCAAAAGATAAATGCAATCACTTGAAAGCACATAAAGGTTGCCCATTCTGTCTACCCTGACAATTTTTGGCTCGACATTGTAAGGAAAATTGAGATTCCTCCATCTGCTCCCGCAATTCTCAGCTCCGAACACCTGCTCGGGATAGTATAAATCAAATTCGCCGGTGGCTGCAAAAAGGTTCCCTCTTTCATCCAGATCAATTGAACAGATATTTTCATAACTTACCGGTGCATAATATTCCTCCCAAAAAGCTTCTACGTCAGCCGGATTTTCCTCCGGCTTCGTAATCTCATCCCTGGCGCATCCTGTTGAAAGTGTAAAAGTTATCAGAATTATCAATAAAATTGATTCAGTCCTGCGATGTTTTTCCGATGAGTTGTTCAGCTCTTCGTTACTTACCATAACGGACAATTTTTCCCCTTTGATAAAACATCAATCAAACCAGAAGATCCCGGTTTTACTTATGCGGCATCTTCTGCTCAATATTATAACAACCTGGGTCCTGGTCGGGGTATCATATAATTTCATCCATGGGTATCCAATATATTATCTTCAGGAAAATTTAAATGTCAATGATTCAGTTATTCATACAGCCGGCCAAATTCTAATAGCAAAGAGGCGCATTTTGCGTTTATTGTATGGATTCTTCTTCCTCTGCCGACTTCTTGAGCTCCATGAACGAATAACCCTCTATCAGCAGGAAGATGAATCCCGCTATGGTGATGGGCAGGAAGGTGCAGAGGTGATAGATCACCGAGAATGAGAGAGCCAGAGACCTGGACACCCCGAAGAAACCCAGGCCCAGAACGCAGCAGTACTGGACTGTACCGACAAAAGCGGGAGCGGAGGGGATCATTATGCCGAGGGTCACTATAACCAGTATCAGCATAGCTCCGCTGAAGGGCAGGGCTATATCGAATGACCTGGCCAGAACGAATATAATCGCCGCGTTGGGAAGCCATACCAGTATGGAGTAGAATCCGGCCGCTATCGCGTCCCTGGCGCTTCTGAGAACATCCAGGCCGATAACGAAGGAGTTGAGAGCCTTCATCAGGGTCTGCTGGAGCTTCTCCGGCAGGAACCCGGTTATAGCCGCCGCGATCGCAAAAGCCTTATCTCTTCGCCATCTCAGAAGCACAATGAAGGCTATAGCCAGCAGGTAGAAGGCCACCGCCGCCAGAATCACATTCCTGAACCAGGGAGGAAAGGAGAAGGGGAACCTGTACAGGGTAACAAACAGAAACAGAAGGATGGTAATTCCGTCATAGATCCTCGCTACCACAATAGTGGCGAAGGAACTGCTCTTGCTTATATTCTCCTTCCTTCCGATGGCGTATGCTCTTACGAACTCTCCCAGCCGTGCCGGCATGACACTGTTGGCCATGTAACCTATGGAGGCCGCGGAGAGCAGATTCATAAAGCCGATTTTCTTTATGGGACGGAAGAGATATTTCCATCTGACCGCCCTGAAAACCAGGCTAAGCAGGGAGAGGGCAACCGCCGGGATAACATAGCGGTAATCGGCATCCTTAAGAGAAATTATCATCTCGTCGAAATCGGCCTTGCGGAAGGCCAGGTACAGGAACAGAGCGCTGACAGCCAGCCCCAGAACAAGCTTCCAGTTCGGTTTAATATTCATGCTCATCTATCTTCTCCGGTCTCATCATTATTCTTTTTCAGTGAGTATAATCGGCCGCTTTCGTGAGAAATAATCAGATTGAAAAGTTCGGACCGCTCTTCGATTTTCCCGGCAAGGCCGGAATCCTGATTAAATTCGTCTCCGTAAAGGAGAACAAAGAGATCCTGATCAGTTTCCTTCAGAAATCTCAGGGTCTCTTCGGACAGAGGTTCCCGGCCAAAAATATTGTTATTAATCCTGTAATTCTCTCTGACTACGTCTAAATCGTAACCGTATACCCGGTAGAATTTCATGCTGGCAGCCAGGTTTCTCCTGGACGAGAAAACAGGGGCAAGATGCTTCATATCTTTTTCCATGATTACTGCATCCTTGCCAGTCTCGCTTTCTATCAATCCGAACAGCTCTTTGTTCGATTTATAGGTTTCATACCGTACCTTCAGTATCTGTTTATAATCCTCGTCCTCTATTTCAGTGGCCGGTCCGGAAATTAGGAAACCTCTGAAGGTCAGGGCAGGCGGGATGAGAAACAGAAGGAGGAATACGGCCAGAAGAATCTGTTTGCGCCTTCCCCGTGATTCGTGCAGTATATTGAATATCTCTATCCCGATTACCGGCCCTACCATTATAAACAGAGGAAATATCAGCTTTGATTCTCCCCTTATCGGAAGATCTGCCAGAAGATTGAGCGCCAGAAGAGGGATAATCCAGGTCAGCAGAAATAGATAACTCTGATTTTCAAACCGGAACAGCTTCCTCAGAAGCCTCCTGAGCGGAAAGATAAGAATTATCAGCGGCATGAGAATGGTTAACAGATTCCTGATTCCTAAATGCAGATAATCAGACAGGAAATTTCCTCCGCTGGATTCGCCCCCTCCCAGCGAAAGGAAATAAGGAAGCCCAATGATGAATACAAGTACCGCTGTGGCCGTGGGCAGGATCAGATCCTGCCACTTATCATTGCCATTTCCCCTGAACTTGCGGTATACCAGAAGCAGCAAGCCGCTTCCCGCCACCGTGCAGATGAGGGCTACTCCCATGACCACATGGAACAGATAAGTGCCGGCCACTACCAGGAAGAAAGCCCCTGTCGACCTGACCTTGTTGCGCCTGGTAAAGCTGCGTGACAGGAATATGATAAAACAGAGAATAAAGAGATTCAAAGCGAAGCTGAATGCGGTTATAGTAATATACTTATCGCTCAGATTTACCATCCATGTTCCTGATGGAGCCAGTGTCTTCAAAACCCCCTGGCCGCTGAAATTTATCTTCCCCACTATCCTTAATATCTCATTCATCCCCTTAACCCTGCCTGTCAGAGCCCGGGCAAAAGCAACCGGGAAGAAGATCCAGGAGACCGACTCCAGGCCTGCAGCCGCTATCAGTGTGGAGTAGAATATCTTTCTGGCGCCTGAAACAAAAAGGGAAATTACCCTCCCCACAAGATATGGCATGGTAACAGCGCTGACGATGTTGAAGAGACCCAGGCCCCAGAACAGCTCCACCCCCGAAAGACTTTTCCAGATGGCGATAAAGAAGTGATAGATCCACATATAGCGTATCGGCTGGCCGGCAAGCCATGGTTCCGCGGGCGGGATCCCTCTGGTAATTATCTCGTTAACCACCGAGGCGTGATACCATGAATCCGATCTTATTAGAAGAAAATCATTAAACAGGTACATCAACGCTATTAGAGCGCCGTATCCGCAGGATAGCAGAATTACCCTTCCGGGAAGATTCAGTTCTCTCTTTCCGTAAGCTGCTTTTCCGCTTATGAGGACCACAGCAAAAAGTATATAGAAGAGCCCGGCAGAGAGGCGCACTCCGGTCAGGAATCCGGGTGCCAGCTGAGTAAACAGGAGCGCCGCCAGTGAGAATAACACCGGCGACATGAGCGGAGTGAAAAATATGGTATCCGTAACCGGCCTCTCCCTGTCTCCGAGCAGGAAGAAGAATATCAGTCCCGGCAGCACAAATACCTGAGTCAACCCGGAGATGAATTTCAGAAAAGATGGCAATTCCATAAAAAGAGACAGGGCAGTCAGGAAAATGGCGGCATAAATAATTCGTCTTCGGTTAACGGGATTCAAGTTTGCTCTCCTTTCCGAACGGGATTTACTGTTTAGACTTCTTCATCCAGAGTTTCCGCAGCGCCCGGAAGACCACTCCCGCCGCCTTTAAGGGCAGAATTCTGAATGCCGCCCTTCCCGGGCGTGATGAACATATTATAAACTGGAGCGAAACAAATAATTCAACTATTTTCCTGCCCGTTTTTACAGGCGGAGGTTCCCTGTCGTATTCCGGCACCGCCCTTCCCCAACCCTTCCATATCTTCAGCCTTATGAAGGCCCCTCTCTTCTTCAGATCGAAGCCGTGAGAGTGCATATCGGCCGCATCCTGCATGGAGATTTCCTCCAGATGGATGGCTCCGGCATTGGATGCTGCAGACACAATCTCCACTCCCCTCTCCGACCTGGCAAGAACTATCGACCACCCTTTTTCTGAATCCTCTTCCCTGGCCCATCCGTCACCCACCGATATATCGGCCAGCTCATTGGCCAGATCTATACAGGTCAGGCAGCGGTGGTTGATATAGAAAGGTATCGCCTGATTGAAATCCAGTTTTGGTATTCGCAGCGTCTCTTCCGATTTCAGTGTCACCGCGAAATTCCCGGGCCAGTCCCCCTCACGGTATGAAAGAGATACTACCTCTCCGAGGTCGTCAACACCCAGTTTTCTCAGCATCGCCCCGGTCGCCTCGAAGAACAGGTTGTTGCCGCAGTATATACCGATCACCGGGTCAATTTCCGCCCGGCAGCTCCAGCCGGCATCCAGCGCTTTCATCAGTCCGTGAATATGGCAGGGAAGCCCCACAAAGGCATATCTTCCATTCCTTTTCGAAATCTCCGCCAGAGCCGTATTCATCGGGCTGAGATGATAACGGCTCTGCGCAGAAGCCCTGATACTGCTTTCATCTTCCACCAGAGCTCCCTGCCCCCGCAAAGGCAGATTTTCCAGGGGAGAATAGAGCAGGGACCCGGATATCTCCCCTTCCCTCAGCAGGTGAAGCTGAATGGCGGTGGCCACACCACCGCTGGCCCCTTCCTGCCGTACATCACTTTCAGCCGCATATGCGAGATATGCTTTCCTCACCACACCCAGCATGGGATGAGAATCTCTGTCTCCGAACAGCTTACTTTCCATCGGCTGGAATTCTACCCGCTCGCCCGGGCAGCTTTTAAGGCAAAGGCCGCATGAGTTGCACCGGTCCCTCCTGGCCGGGAGGCAGTTTCCAAGGTAATCACTTATATAAATGTTTCCGGTGGGGCAAACCCCCGCGCAGGTACCGCACCTGGTGCACAGCCCTCTTTCAATTACTCTTCTGAAAAGAATATCAACCGGCAGTTCTGCAGACATAAAATTGCCTCAACCCTAACTGTCCGAGTGCCCCTTTTCCGATAACCCTGGCAAAAAAACGATCTATTCTCTCTATGGCCATTCCACCGAAGGGGAGAAACAGGGTTCCCGTATATTCCTCCAGCTTCAACCCCGCTTCCCGAAGCATCTCCCTGACTTCGGACGGCGCCAGGAATCGGTGGGGCCCCTCCCCGTGATGAAATTTCAGGATATTATTAACCACGCTGGTCCATTCAGCAGCGGAGGGAGGAAGACTCATTACCAGTACCCCGCCCGGCACCAGAACCCGTTCTATCTCTTGAAGAAACAGCAGCGGATCCGGTACGTGTTCAAGGGTCTCCAGGGACATTACCACATCGAAACTCGAATCGGGAAACGGCAGGGAATGGAGTGACGTCTGAACGTGAAGCTCCCCCGGATTCAGTCTGGTGCTTGCCTTGAGCATCTCCAGAGACAGCTCGGCGTTGACCAGCCGGAAATTGCCGAAAGCTTTCCTGAGAAAGGGAACGCCGTCCCCCACGCGGGACCAGATATTCAGTACCGTCGAGCTCTCGGTGACCGGAAGCCTCTTGATAGCTTCCCTGAAACGCTGGGTATGAACCCGGTTCATCTTATCATTGGCATGTTCATACTCATGCTCGGCCAGCTGGTCCCAGAAGGCCTCAACTTCCTCCATTCTGAAACTGTTGCTGAAACGGCTCATAGGAACCTCTTCCGTCTGAAGGGGCTTGCCGCTGACACCAGCGATCTTGCTCCTGGTCTCTTAATCGAATCTCCTCTCCCGCCTTATCGATGAAATCTGATCGGCGAGAATCCCCATGAAGAACAGAATTATGCTGGAGAGAATAACCAGGATTCCGGTGTTGGGCGCTCTGCCGTAAACGGCAATTCCATAAAAGGTAAAAGCAGTTCCTGCCAGCAGAAGGAACATGGACGCGGGTATGAATACCTTGAGGGGATTGAACAGAACTATCACCCTGATAATAAGAAGAAAGGCCTTGTATCCGTCCCTGAAGAATTTCACGGAACTTGGCCTTCCCACCCTGGTGTCAGCTTCTATCGGCACGTACTTGACGTTGAAACTCTCCCGCAGGTAGGCCAGCGTTATGGTAGTGGTAAAAGAGAAGCCGTTGGGGCAGAAATGAATAAAACTTTTCACCGTTTCACGGTAGAACGCCCTGAAGCCTGAGTTAAGATCGGGGATCTTCATTCCGCTGAGAAAGTTGGCTACCATGGAGAGCAGCTTCTTCCCGGGGGCTCTCACCAGGACATTACCCTTCCTGGCCCCTACCACCATATCGTACCTGTCTATATGTTCCAGCAGCTTGTCTATGTCCACTCCGCTGTGCTGACCGTCCGAATCCATCATTACTACAATTTCTCCGGAGGCATTTCTTATCCCTGACTTGAGTGACGCGCCGTAACCCTTGTTATAGGGATGTGATACCAGTATCGACCCGTTTTCCTTCACTATTTCGGCAGTCCTGTCGGTGGAACCGTCGTCTATAACGATCACTTCCCACCCTCTCTCTTCTGCCAGGGGCATTAATTCCATCAGGGTACTCCCCAGCCCCTCCTCCTCATTATAGGCGGGAATTATTATTGAAACCGTTTTCTCCTGCATTAAGTCTTCTTTCTATTTCCGGTTATGCAAAACAAACTTCACATCTTGCAATTTCTATTCCTCAATCCCGGAGACCGAACAGGCGCGGCGCCTTTCTCCGGATATTAAAACAACCGTAGAGTTTATTCAAGACGGATTAACGCCTTAAGAAGGTATTTGCTCTAACGGCTTAATAATACTATTCTGATACCTGAGATTCAACAAAGTTAAGGGAGGAAATCTTATGCTGAAAGAAAAGATAAAGCAGGCAGGGGAAATTCTTCGTGAAGAGGGGATTGACCTCTGGCTCACCTTTGTCAGAGAGAGCGAGACCAGCCCCGACCCGGCGCTGGACCTGATTCTTCAGGAAAACTGCACATGGCAGTCCGCCTTTCTGATTCCGGCCCGGGGCGCCCCCACCGCGATAGTCGGATCCCTGGACAGGGCCCGGATAGAGGCGAAGGAAGCCTACAGAGTAACCGGCTATAAGGAAGGCATCGGAAAGGCGCTGATAGAATCGATAAGGGAAGCGGATCCTGAAAAAATTGCGGTCAACTATTCTGAAAACGACGTGATGGCGGACGGGCTGACTCACGGAATGTACCTGATCCTCGAAAAATATCTCAGTGAGGCCGGTTATTCAGAAGCCCTGGTCAGCTCCGAGGGGATAATCTCCGGGCTGAGGGGCAGGAAGACGGCGGGAGAACTGGAAAGAATAAAAAAGAACATAGCCCTTACCCTGGATATATTCTCCAGGGTAACCGGTATTATCCGCACCGGAATGACCGAAAAGGAGGTCGCCGAATTCATACTCTCGGAAGTGGACAGAGAAGGAGTAGAGACCTCCTGGGAAAGGTCACAGTGCCCGGCGGTTTTCACCGGCCCTGAGTCGGCGGGCGCTCATGCCGAGCCGACAGGCCGGAAGATAGAAAAGGGGCATGTCCTTAATATAGACTTCGGAACCAGGATGCTCGGTTACTGCAGCGACCTTCAGAGAACATGGTATTTTCTCCGGGAGGGGGAGGGCGACGCTCCCGAAGAAGTAAAGAAACCCTTCTATGTAATCAGAGATTCAATCGCCCTGGCAGCGGAGAAAATCAGGCCCGGAATGCAGGGCAGAGAGGTAGACTCTCTGGTGCGGAATTATATAATCGATGAGGGTTACGATGAATTCCCCCACGCGCTGGGCCACCAGGTGGGGCAGAAAACACACGACGGTGCCGGGCTGCTGTGCCCGGAGTGGGAAAGATACGGGAACCTTCCCTATCTGGAAGTCGAAGAACACCAGGTATATACACTCGAGCCGAGGATAACTATCCCCGGATTTGGCGTAGCGACCATAGAGGAGATCATTGTGGTAAGAAAGGAGGGGGGAGAATTCCTCTCAAAACCCCAGCGGGAACTGATTCTCATCGACAGATAAACAGGATCAGCTTGGGAACCCGGCAAAGAAGGGGAAGCCGCCTCCGGCTTCCCCTTCTGATAACAGACTGTCCTCTTCAGAGTCACTTCACCAGGAACTTGCCATTCTTTATAATCTGTTTGCGCCCAGCGGTAAGGGTTACCTTCTCTACCAGGCCGTCGAAGTGCCACTTGCTTTTATTCTTTCCCAGGCCGTAGCTGTCCCCGATAGCGAAGTGAACGGTGCCGAAAGCCTTTTCTGCTTCCAGCATATTCCTGCATATCCTGGCTCCCTTGTTGGTGCCGATCCCGAATTCGCCGATGATGTAACCTGAAGGGTCTTTGCCGATGGTATCCACAATCGCCCTGACTCCCCTGCCCTTGTAATCCACCATCTTGCCTTTCTCGAAGACCATGGTCCCTCTCCCCTTCTTGTCGTCGATCAGGCTGATTACCAGCTTGCCGGTAAATGTGCTTTCCACCGGGCAGGTATAGCATTCGCCCGCCGGCAGGTTGCCGTGCATACCGGCCTTGTCTATCATTCCGTTGTCATTCTCCCAATTCCTACCCTTCACACTGAAGGTGATATCGGTGCCCAGCGGATTGGTTACGTGAACTTCCTCACAGTCCTTCAGCTTCCTTATAACCTTTCCGGTGAGGCTGTTCATTTTTCTGTAGTCTATATTAACCAGCCTCTCCATCATGTTCCTGGTAATCCCCGGCATCATTATGATCCGGCCTTTTCTTCTGGTCCCGTTGGCAACCATATAACCCCGGAACGGTTTCTCCTCAACCCTGGCGTCCAGCATGTACATGGTAGCGTCAGCTTTGCGCATCATGGTTTTGAAAATATCGGTCGGTTCCGTGATCGGCCTGAGCGTCTCGGTCATCAGGTAGGTGGTTACCTGTCCTCCCTTTTCGCCGGCGTAGTACGCTATCGCCTCGGCGATCTGCATCTTCTTCCTGTCCGTAACCAGAAGAAGATTCTCACCCTTCCTTAATTTCAGGCAGTCGTTGACCGCCTTCCTGGCGGCTTTCTGTAACCTGTTCATCCAATCCCTCCCTTTTAATTAAAGTTCATACGAATCACATAATCAGCGGAAATACTTAATTTCAATATTTCTCCGACAAGAATATTAACCTGAATACCCGGGTGGTGGCAAGGACTGAAAGACGATCCGGGCAAACAGAAGCCAAAAAGGCCAACCTGCCAGACCGCCTTTACAACCACCTCTTTCTCCTGAAGAATATTAACATAAGCGCCGCCACCAGTATCATCACCATCCAGACCCCCGGATAGGCCCAGCTGTATTTCAGCTCCGGCATGTGCTCGAAGTTCATCCCGTATATCCCCGCAATGAAGGTCAGCGGAATGAATATTGTAGCTATGATGGTAAGTACCTTCATTACTTCGTTCATGCTGTTGCTGACACTGGACATATAAACATCCTGAAGGCCGGAGACCATATCCCTCATGGTTTCAATGGTGTCCACCACCTGGATCACGTGGTCGTAGACATCCCTGAGGTATATACGGGTCGATTTATGTACTATTCCCGTTTCTGTTTTCTCCAGGCTGCCGATCACTTCCCGCAGGGGCCAGGCTGATCTTCTGAGAAAGATCATTTCTCTCTTTATGGCCCTTATAGCCTGCAGAGTCTTCGGTTCGGCCTTTCCAATCACCAGGTCCTCCATGGTTTCAAGCCGGTCTCCTACCTTCTCGATGATCCTGAAGTAGTTATCAACGATTATATCGATCAGGGCATAAGCAAGGTAGTCGGCACCCTGTCTGGTTATCCTGCCTTTACGGTTGCGCAACCTCTCTCTGATAGGGCCGAAAACGTCTCCCTCGCGCTCCTGGAATGATATCACGTAGTTCTTTCCCAATATCAGGCTGACCTGCTCGGAGCTTATCTCTTCTCCCTGATCAACATAAATAAGCATCCTGGTGATTACACATAAGTGATCCTCGAACTCCTCCAGCTTGGGCCTCTGGCCTGTACTCAGAATATCTTCGAGGACCAGCGGGTGGATTCCGAAGTGGGTTCCCAATTCGTCTATCAGCTTCACATCGTGCAGTCCGTCTATATTTATCCAGGTAACCGAAGCGCTGTCCCTGAACCGGAAAGTTTCACTGATATCTTCTATTTCTCTTTCCTCCACCTGGTCCGGGCCGTAATCGATAACCGTTACCCTGGTCTTCCTGGGATGCGCTTCTCCGTCATATACCAGGGTGCCCGGCGGCAGGCCTGTCTCCTTTTTTCTCTTCCTGAAAATCCTGGGCATCGCGAATCACCTCCCGCGCTGAATAAACTATAATTCACAACTGATAAAATATAAATAAGCGGGATTTCAATCCTCTTTCTGAAGAAAAGAAATGTCACCGTGCCATAACCGGAATTTTAAATAAAATCGGAAATAATCCCAAGCAGATTATTATTAACCGCATGAAGGCAGGAAGTAAATATCCTGAAAGCTGCATAGCAGGAACCAGGCGCCGCCGCTTCGCGCCTCCTCCCCTCTGAGACTCTGCCGGGCTGTCCGGTTGTATCCATCGCTATGCACCCGGCCGGCTCCACTCAGCCGGCTGGAGAAGACATTCCCTTCCCCGGACGCTCATTTCAGCAGAACCATCTTCTTCGAGACGGCCTGCCCGCTGACGGAAAGCCTCATGAAATAGATTCCGCTGGCCAGCTTGAGGCCTCCATCCCCGGTACCGTCCCACCGCACCGAGTGCCTTCCCGGTGTCATGCTTCTGTCCAGTATGGATGCGACTCTCCTTCCGGAAACATCAAAAACCTCCAGAGTCACCGGTGCCGGGATGGTGCCTCCCACGGTGAACTCTATAGTGGTAACGGGATTAAAAGGATTCGGATAATTCTGCCGCAGTTCGGTTATATAATCGGGCTCCGGTGTATCGCCGGTGATATCGCTGACCGAGTGAAAGACTATGTTGCTTCCCCTGCTCAGGTGCCCTTCACTATCAAAAGCTTTCACCTGGTATGCATAGTCGCCTGTTTCAGAGGGTTCTACCACATGGAAAGTATCCCGCACCGATTCCGCCAGCAATCTTTTCTGTTCACAGTAGGCGGTTGGCGAGACGTCATCGACGTAGATCCCCTCTTCTTCAATATAACTGTCGGTAATGTAGGCGAAGCGGAGATCGATTACCGCGTCCGGGGTAATTCCGGGAATGTCACAGATGTAAAACCCGGCCTGCACCCACCCCCCTGAATTCCCGGTGATACCGTTACCCCTGTTGTTGCCGCGGGGGTCGTAACTGGTAGTAATATTCCCGGGAACGGTAGTATAGGTCAGCCCCCGGTCCAGGCTCGCTTCGAGGTAGGCGTAATCCCAGTCCGTTTCGATATCGTACCACACCTGGCAGCGGAGGGTATCCCCTAGAATGCGCGGATAAACCGTTTCCATTTCCAGATAATTGTTCATGCTGCTCCCCATGCCGGAATAGAAACTGTGTGTGCCGGCGCTGGAACGGCTGTCGGAGAGGTAAAATCCGCTGGTGTTCCACAGGGTATCGCCGGGCTCGCAGAGGTCTCTGGTTCCCGCCAGCCCCCTGTATTCCGTAATCGTGTAACCCGACGGCTGATTGGGGCCGGAGGGAACCGGGCCTGACCATTCCAGCAGGAAGTCGGGATTGGCCAGGGGAGTAACATCGCTCAGCACAGGAACTTCCGGCCCCATCACGCTGAACGGCTCGTCAGCTCGCCCTATCAGGGTGAGGTTCAGCTCCAGGACCTTGTCAAAGGTGGGCTGTATCAGAGTGTCCGGCGGGGCAAAACCTCCCTCCTGGTAGGAATTAAGCTCTACGGTAAAGCAGTAGAACCTGTCCTTTTCGGTGGTCTCCCCGTATGCCCAGTCGTCAGTATCGCCGTTGGTGGGATAGATAGCCCCGGTTGCCGAACAGCCGGGTAGATAACCGTTGCCTCTCTCCAGAGAGTCGGCGAATGTGGAAAAGAATTCGTGGTCTTCGGTATATATCGGGCTGTAACCCCAGGGGTACAGTATAAGTTCGCTGTATGAGTGGTATGAGAGGGCCACGCTGAATGAATGTTCCGCGCAGAAATCCCTGACCGCCTGTGTTTCGGGTTCGCTGAAGGGAGCCGGGCCCCTGTATACAACCGAACCGGTATTCGGCGATGAACCGGTATCGTCGTATCCCCATTTGTAGCTGTAGTTCCTGTTAAGGTCCACGCCGTAGGTGCCGTCCAGATTGTCCCTGCGGTTCTTCCTCCACCAGTTATACGATTCTCCGCTGTGGTTGAACTGAACGTATACATGGCCGTCCGGGTTTACCATCGGGACTATCCAGATCTCTCTGCCGTCCACCAGCCCGGTCAGCCGGCTGCTTTCTCCGTAACCGTCAAGAAGGTATTCTGCCAGGAGCAGCGGGACCTCCACCGACATCAGCTCCCTGGCGTGATGGCACCCCATTATCAGAACCTCCGGTTCATCTTCGTCCACACCGGCGTTATCAGAGATCTTAATCCCCCTGATCAACCTCCCTTCCACGCTGGTTCCCAGGGTATCCAGCCTGGTAATCTGGGGAAAATTATTTGCCAGAGAGTCCAGGGCCATTTCCATTTCAGCATAGGTGTGATAATTTCCGAGATTTATGTCCAGCTCCGCGGATGCACGCGGCATCCCCTGCTGGTGAAGAACCTGGTATCCGGATGATTCGGAATCGATCCATCTGCGCTGAGAATCATTGACGGCGATGTCGGCTTTCCCGTCCGGATAAACCGCCAGCACATCGATATTTCTTTGAATAAGATCTCTGTAGCTGATTTCTCTATTCAGTCTGATCCTGAGAAGGGCGGTGCTGTCTTCGGCAGCCCCGGCGGCAGCAATTATCCCTGCCAGAATCAAGAAAACGGTTGCCACTGTTAATCTCTTCAAGATAGTCTCCTCTTTCGTTGAAGCGGAAAGCATGTACTGGAGTAATGTCCGGATCCAGCGGGCAGGATAACCCGCAGTCCGGTATTATTTTAACATAAACAGGCCGATTTTTCAATCCTGGCGGGTATGGAAAAACGGCGGTGTCAGAACGGCAGGTTTTCCAGGTCGGCGTTTCCGCCCGAGAGGATAATCCCTATCCTGGACCCCGGGACCTCCCCCCTGCTCTCAAGCAGCGCCCCCAGGGGAAGCGCGGCGGAAGGTTCGACCACCAGCTTCATCCTCTCCCATATAAGCCTCATGGCGGCAATTATCCCCTGTTCACTTACCCTGACTATTCCCGATACCTTTTCCTTTATTATTCCGAAAGTAAGTTCACTGAGAGAAGTAAGCAATCCGTCGGCAATGGTTTCAGGATTCTCCGAAGGTATCAGCCGGCCCGATTTAAGAGAGCGGTAGGCATCATCTGCTCCGGCCGGTTCGGCTGCCATCACGGTGGTGGAAGGAGAAACCCCGCCCGCCGCGATGGCGGTTCCGCTGAGCAGGCCTCCACCGCCGACCGGCGTGATCAGGGCATCCAGCCCGCTCACTTCCTCCAGAAGCTCCAGGGCTGCGGTTCCCTGGCCTGAGATTACCAGAGGGTCGTCGTAGGGGTGCACGAAGACAGCGCCGGTTTTGTTTACTACTTCATCCAGCATCTTCTCCCTGGCCTTCAGAGTGGGCTGGCAGAAGTATATATCTGCCCCGTAACCGGATACAGCTTCCTTCTTCACTCCGGGAGAGTTTTCCGGCATTACAATATGCGCCCGCACACCCTGCCAGCTGGCCGCCAGGGCCAGGGCGGCGGCGTGGTTTCCGGATGAATGGGTAGCGAAGTCCGGGCCCTTTTCTCTGGAAAAGACGGCGTTGACCGCTCCCCTGATCTTGAAAGCCCCTGTTTTCTGGAGATTTTCGCATTTGAAGAAAACTTCAGCTCCGGCCAGACGGTTGATTGACCTGCAGGTGAAGACAGGGGTCCGGTGAATGTAATCCGAAACCCTCTTCCTGGCCAGGCACAGATCTCTGATAGAGGGTGGAGATTCAATCATACTCTAACCTGCCCGGGGCCTGCCGGGGGGGATATCAGCCGCATTTTGAATATCCGCACTCACGGCAAACCGCGCATCCGCTCTCAGGCTCCAGTACGCCTCCGCACTCGGGGCAGAACCCCGAGATATTAGCCAGCAATCCCTCCTGCTCCTTCTCTTCCTTTTTCCCGGTTATTTCATCGGAGGCCAGAATATCCTTATCTATGGCCTTGGCGATTGCGTCACTGCAGGACAGGACCATCCCGTCATTCTCCCAGCCAGGGTTGGGACAGCGGATTCCCCGCAGCTGCTTTACTATCTCCTTCGGATCTATGCCGGCTCTGAGAGCGAGCGATATCAGCCTGCTGATAGCCTCCGACTGAGACGCGGAACATCCGCCCGCCTTTCCCATCTGAGAGAACGCCTCAAAAGCCCCGTACTCATCCCTGTTGATGGTGACATACAGGTTCCCGCAGCCGGTGGTCATCTTCCAGGTCCTTCCCACCGTAACCTCCGGCCTTGGCCTGGGGCCAATCAGCTCTCCCTTCTCCCTCCTGTGCTCCACCTCGCCCCGGTTTACTTCTCCAATATTGAGTACCTGTTCCTGCCTGCTGCCGTCCCGGTATATGGTCACTCCCTTGCAGCCGAGTTTATAGGCCTGAATGTAAGCATGCTTCACATCTTCCCTGGTGGCCGAGTTGGGGAAATTAACCGTTTTGGATACTGCGTTATCGGTATACTTCTGGAATGCCCCCTGTATCCTGATATGCCAGTCAGGGCTGATATCGTGCGCCGTCACAAACACTCTCTGCCATTTTTCCGGCACTTCCTCCATACCCCTCACCGATCCCCTCTCCGCAATGCTCCTCATAAGTTCTTCGCTGTAAAATCCCTCTTTCCTGGCTACCGATTCAAAATGGGGATTTACCTCCAGCAGCTCGTCGTTATCCATCACGTTTCTCTTGAATACGATTCCGAAGATCGGTTCCACCCCGCTGGAACAGCCCGCTATTATACTGACCGTGCCGGTGGGGGCGATAGTGGTTACAGTGGCATTTCTTATCTCTCCGGCGGGAAAACCCGCGTTGTCTTCAGATTCCGGACTGTCATAGACCGAACCCTTGAAGTTGGGAAAAGGGCCTCTCTCGGCGGCGAGTTTCATACTCGTCTTCCTCGCCTCTCTCTGTATGAAGCCCATTACCTCTTCGGCTACTTCCAGAGACTCATCCGAATCATAGGCTATCTCAAGCTGGATCAGCATATCGGCAAAACCCATAACTCCCAGGCCGATCTTCCTGTTGGAGAGCGTCATATCCCGGATCTGCTTTATCGGATACCTGTTAACATCTATTACATCATCCAGGAAACGTACCGCTTTGGAGACCACTTCGCCGAGTTTGTCGAAATCTATCTTATTTCTCCCATCCTCGGTCTTTACCATGTGAGAGAGATTCACCGATCCCAGATTGCATGATTCATAAGGCAGGAGCGGTTGCTCTCCGCAGGGGTTGGTGCTTTCGATCTCGCCGACCTGGGGGGTTGGGTTATCACTGTTGAGGCGGTCGAGAAAAACAATGCCCGGCTCTCCGTTCTTCCATGCAAGCTCTGTTATCATGTTGAAGACCTTGCGGGCGGGAAGGGTTTTCTCAACCTTATCGCCGTGCGGATTTACCAGGTCGTACTCCTGATCCTTCTCCACCGCTTCCATGAATTCTTCTGTAATACCCACCGATATATTGAAATTGTTTAATTTGTCATTATCTCTCTTGGCCGTTATGAAATCAACTATGTCCGGATGGTCCACCCGCAGGATTGCCATGTTCGCGCCCCTCCTGGTCCCTCCCTGTTTAACGGTTTCCGTGGCGGCATCGAAAACAGTCATGAATGATATGGGACCGCTGGAAACCCCCTTGGTGGTATTTACCACATCGTTCTTCGGCCTGATCCTGGAAAATGAGAATCCGGTACCGCCGCCGCTCTTATGAATCAGGGCGGTCTGTTTGATGGTCTCGAATATACTGTCCATCGAATCCTTGATCGGCAGCACAAAACAGGCCGAGAGCTGCTGAAGCTCCGCCCCCGCGTTCATCAGTGTCGGCGAATTGGGAAGAAAATCAAGAGAGGCTGTTAGATTGTAAAACTCCCTTTCCCATCTCTTCTGTTCATCTCTTCCCCCGTAATTCCTCTCCGCGGAAGCGATGTTCTCCGAAACCCTCTCAAACATCTGGGTGGGATTCTCCACCAGCTCACCATTGACATCCTTCTGCAGATACCTCTTCTCCAGGACCCGTCTGGCGTTCTCTCCTATTCTCGGCTCATTTCTATCCCTTGACATCCTGACCTCCCATATTACACCAGGTTCTTCAGTAGTTAT
Organism: Candidatus Krumholzibacteriales bacterium; assembly: GCA_046483305.1. Taxonomy (GTDB): domain Bacteria; phylum Krumholzibacteriota; class Krumholzibacteriia; order Krumholzibacteriales; family WJIX01; genus WJIX01. The sequence continues at coordinate 28,569 of JAWODM010000063.1, forward strand.
TAATGAATTTTTATCACTGATGATGCTCAATATTTTGTGGTAAGCGCTATATTACACACCAGATATAGTGGTGTCAACAGATAAAAGAAAAAAAACTGCAAACACAAAAGATAACTGAATTTACATTCTGGGAAGATCCGTTATTAACCAGAAATTAACATGAAAAGGGTTCACAATCAGATTTTCAGCGCCTCCATCAATGTAATATTATCCCTTCCACCGGCGCTGACGGCCTTCCCGATCAGGCCGGGGCACCCTTTTCCTGTCAGAGCCAGCTCGGCGATTGTGCCCTCCGGCACCATCGAATACAGGCCGTCAGTGCATAGAATTATCCTCTCTCCTGTCCCTACAGGAATATCCGGTATTATATCAGGGTCAACCCTCTCTGAAACCCCCACCGACCTGGTCATAACCGTTCTCCTGTCCATTATCAATCCGTCTTCCCCATCCTGTTTCATTCCTGAAACATATTTTTCGCGGCTGTGATCTTCCGTGAGCTGCCTCATTCCCCCCTCACCGATCAGGTATGCCCTCGAGTCACCGACGTGAGCTATGGTCAGGCTTCCGGGGAATAGGGCCGCAGCGGTGCACGTGGTCCCCGCTGTAACCTCCATTCCATCCCCCACCCTGTTGAATACTCTCCGGTTACTCTCCATGAAAGCCTGTCTGAGCTCCTCTGCGGGCCCTCCCTCTTCCGTTTTTTCAAAATACAGCTCGCCGAGTGAATCTATCATAACCCGGCTGGCCCTCTCTCCCCGGAAGAGTCCCCCCATTCCGTCGGCCACCGCGATCATAACTCCCTTGCGCTGAAGCAGCTGATCAGTTTGCGGCCTGAATATTCCGAAGTAGTCCTGGTTCCTTTTCTTAACCGGCCCCGGGTCACTGGCGGCACAGATAACATAATCTCCGGTTTCTTCTCTGTAGACTCTCATAAGACACCTTGAAATCTCCGGTAATTATCAGCGGCCGTCCGGGATACGTCTTGAAAGCTGAAAAAACAGGTGGTAACATCTCATGAATTACATAGTATGAATTTTGTGCCGTTTCAGTCAACAGATTAACCGGTATACGATAGCAAAGGGGCAGAGCAGCCTATGAATAAGAATGTGGACAAACAGACAATAATGAATGAACTGATGAGCGGTGTGACCACCGTGATTTTCGATTTCGATAATATAATCGCCGATTCCGAACCTTATCATTTCAGAGCCTATCAGAAGGTCTTTCTGGATGAAGGCCATACCCTGGACAGAGACGAATACTGGAAGGAATGGACCTTCAGGGGGGGAGGCGCGGAAGGAGAGATCTCCAGGCATGAACTTGACCTGGACCCTGATTACATAAGGAGCAGGAAGGACCCCATATATTCCGCCTGGTGCCGGAGCGGCGAGATCGAAGTTTTCCCCGAAGCGCTGGAGATAATAAGGACACTGGACCGGAAAGGTTATTCCATGGCAGTGGCCTCAGGATCTTACAGCCATGATATTCTGGCTATAATAGATGGGAGTGGGCTGGGGAAATATTTCAGAACTGTTATCGGCAAGGATATGGTAGAAAACAGAAAACCTGACCCTGAAACATATCTCAAGGCCATGGAGGAACTGGGGGTAAAACCCTCCGAGTGCCTGGTGATAGAGGATGCCGTAAAAGGAATTATCAGCGCCCACGCTGCGGGCATAAAGGTAATCGGAGTCAAAACCGACGTCACCGAAGGCCTGGACCTGGACGGGGCCGACCTGGTTGCTGATAATCTGAGCGAACTCCGCGCCCTTATGGATTCATTATAACAGGCAGACGCACGCTGGCCGGATGTCCAGTTAATATTCATGCCGGGGAAAATCCTGAGTTCTAATCGGATTTCATTTTCGATTTCAGAGCGCCCCAGCTGGTGATCTCCGCGTTTACCACCTTCTCCGCGATGGTTGTGTCAGTAGCGGCGCACTCCACGAACGAATTCCTGATTACTTCCTGGGATGCATCCATTGTCAGCGAAAAGGCGGTATAATAGATAACCACTCCCAGCGGGGGGTTGGTATGGAAGAAATACTGCTCCTGCCCCGGCGAGCTGTCAACCGTTACAACATGTTCCCCGTCGCCGTATGCGGTGGGGTAACCATCCAGGCTGTAACGAATCATGGTCTTATCCCCTCCGCCGGCCGCCCAGGTCAGTTTTACGGAGTTGGCAACCCCCATCCCGGCTTCCAGGGCGGTAACCGCCGTGTTAGGTTCTTCGCAAATCGGTTTCTGGCAGTTGTAGAGATAAGAACTCCCTATATATCCGCCGTGATGCGGTGAAAAAGCGTAATATTCACGGCCAAACTGATCGGTGGCGTACATTCTGTTGATGGAAGAGACTTCCTGCAGATCCACCCAGACAGGGTCGTTCACGCCGGAAGGGATAATATTGACATAACCTGCCAGGGCTGGGCCGCAGACGGGAAATCCGGCTTCCAGTTTAACGGTATAATTATAGTAACCGGATATCTTCTGAATAGTGCCGTAGGATAGGCTGAATCCGTTGGCGGGAGTGAAAGAGCCGATGGAATCGCAGCTGCTGACAGAAAAGCCGAGCTCATAGATGCCTCCGTGCGCATTGTAGAAATAGACCGGGACCTGTATCGGCGATTCTCCCTGAACCAGGGCCCTGCTGCACTGAATATTCTCCGGAATAGCGCTGATATCTCCGAAATGGATGGCCAGCCTGACTATATAATTATATTTAAAGTAATCCTTATCCAGGTTCAGCGAACCATAGCATTGGGCTTGAACATCAGAATTCAGGTTGAAAAGAAGAGCCAGCGCAAAAGCGCATACCAATAATAATTTTGGCTCCGCCATCTTCTTCATGATGTTTCTCCTTGTTGTTCGAGTACAGACGAAAGCCTTTATCGAGTTCTATTATTTCTATGTTATTATCTCATATATGTACCTTAAAGTCAACCGGATATTTGATTGGAGTTTCCCCAATTTTTTAAGTGTCAAAGAGCGGCAGCTGTGATTTTTCCATCTCCAGCCTTCCATTCGGCAGAAAAGGCCTCTTAAATCCCTCCAGAAGAGCTTTTATTCCATCGGCAAGGGCATAGTATCTGAAGTCAGGGATACCGAAAAACCTCTTCGCCT
>JAWODM010000074.1:0-4515 GCA_046483305.1 Candidatus Krumholzibacteriales bacterium
GAATTTATAAAGCGATGTCGAACAAAGGATGATTATAACAAGTATGATGATATTTATCCTTCGCTTTGCCATTAAAATCAAGTTTTGACCAGTTTTAGTTTCTTCACTATATATCTGTAGCCATTTGCAATATCCCGAATCGAGCGATTACTGGTACTGGGATTACTCTCTGGACGGGATCTGGGATTCCAACCCGGCAAGAGCTGCCAATCAGGCAGTTCAGCTGGCCGGGCAGGTAATCTCCGGTCAGCCGGATGGAACCGGCCCCACTATCTTCCTTCCTCAGCGCGAACCTTTCAATCCGGGAGGGTACGAATGGGGCCAGCCCCAGCCGGGCGATTTCCAGGTCTGGACTTTTGTTTATGATATAAGCGGCCTGGACTCGGTCAGATTGAGGTACCGCACAGACCTTGACGGGGAGATTACCGGAGAGAATGAGATCTATTCCGGCGGTCCCGGAGTGAGCGGATGGAATGAGATAGACATGCAGCCGGGCTATACCGAATCCCAGACAGATCCGATGCCGGATGTGAAAGCGAATAAATACTTCGCGGAAATCGCCGGCCAGAGCGAGATTATGCTGGATTATTACGTGGCCGCGGTGGACTCGGCCGGCAACAGCTCCAGGACCATGATACAGCATGTATGGGTGGGTGATTATCAGAGCCAGGGCCCGGGAGTTATCTCCTGGACTCCGGTCAATCCCGCCACCGATGATTCCATCACCATAACCCTCCCGGACACTTCCAGGAGCGCCCTGCTGCACTGGGGAGTCAATTACCAGGGAAGCAGCTGGCAGACCCCCGACCAGGTCTACTGGCCGGCCGGGACAGAACTCTTTCAGGGAACCGGCCCGGCGGTGGAATCTCCCTTCCAGCCGGCCGGCAGCGTTCAGAGGATAGTGCTGGGCCCCTTCAATGCGCCGCAGCAGCAGGTCGCCAGCGTGGCCTTTGTAATTCACTACCAGGACGGAAGCTGGGATAATAATAACGGCAGCGATTACCATATCGATATAGCCGGATCGGGAAGCGCCGCTTCCTGGGTGATGGACGGCTCCCTGGACAGCGGAGCCGGGATAATCTGCCAAAATGCCGGCATGACGCTTTACGCTGAATGGCAATCTCCCCTTCTTTACCTGGCCGCGGAGTCAGCCCCGGGAAGCGGCGGAGACAAATTCATACTGGTTAGCGGCGATACCGCCTCAACGAGAACTGCCCCCTGGGCCAAATCCGGAGATACGGCCGGTTGGGAAGCCTATCTCGCAAATGAATCTGACAATAACTACATCTCCTGGTTCGATGCCTCGTCTTCAACGGAATCGGCCTCGGGCGATTTCATGGAAGGGTATCTGGATATAGAACAGGAGTTCGGGGAGATCCCGCCGATGCTATTCATCAGCCTGGCAAAGTATCAGACCGGGGACGGCGGAGCTCTGATATCACAGGCCCCGGCCGGGAATGGTAACGGGGATATCGAGGGTGGTGAATATCTGGAATATTATTATTCAACAGCAACCGGGGAAGAAGATGGAAACGTACCACTGCCCGGATCCCTGGCCCTGTCCCAGAACTACCCAAACCCGTTCAATCCGGTAACCACCATCAATTTCAGCATTCCACAGTTTGAGCACAACCGGCCGGTTGCCGCCACCCTGAAAGTGTTCGACATCCTGGGCAGGGAGATAGAAACCCTGGTAAATTCTGAACTCCCGCCGGGTTCCTACCGGGTAAAATTCACAGCCGGAGGACTGGCCAGCGGCCTGTACCTCTACAGGCTCCGGGCCGGCAATCACACCATAACCAGGAAAATGGTTCTGCTCAGATAAAATTCCCCTGATTTCTCACTGAATCTCCTTCAGCGCTTCCAGCGCTCTGTCGTAATCGGGGAGATCGTGGTTCTCCTCCACCACCTGGATGTAACGTATGACGTCACCGGCATCTATAATCAGAACCGCCCGGTTGAGAAGCCTCAGCTCCTTCATCAGGAGGCCGTAACTCTCCCCGAAGGAGGCGTCCCTGTGATCGGAAAGGGTAACCACCCTGTCCACTCCCGCCGCCCCGCACCAGCGCTCCTGGGCAAAGGGCAGATCCATACTAATGGTAAGAACCACTATATCATCGGAGAATCCGGCGGCAATTTCATTGAAACGCCTGGTCTGCATGTCGCAAACCTTGGTGTCCAGCGATGGCACCACGCTTACCATCTTAATCTTCCCCTGAAAATCCTTCAGGGATTTCGGTTCCAGGCCGTTGTCCAGAACCGTGAAATCCGGCGCTTTGTCCCCGGCCTTCAGTTCAGGCCCCACCAGGGTTACCGGATTTCCGCCCATTTTTGTCGCCTGTCTTTCCATTATTTCCTCCTTCAGCCGTTATCCGAACGCTACATCCAGAATCATCATCAGCACGAAACCTGTTATAGCTCCGGCCGTGGAGACGTCTGATTTGCCCCCGATCTGAGATTCCGGTATTACTTCCTCTATAACAATAAATATCATCGCTCCAGCCGCAAAAGAAAGGGCGTAAGGAAGTATGGCCCGTGAGGTAACCACCGCGGCGGCGCCTGCCACCCCTGCTACCGGCTCGACTATCCCTGAAAGCTGGCCGTACCAGAATGATTTGAGCCTGGAAAGCCCCTCCTTTCTGAGCGGCATTGAAACCGCCAGCCCCTCCGGAAAATTCTGGATACCCATCCCTGCCGCCAGGGCCACCGCTGCCGCCGTGGAGGTTTCGGCAGCCCCCGAAGCGGCCGCCCCGAAAATAACCCCCACCGCCAACCCCTCCGGAATGTTGTGAAGTGTTATGGCCAGAACCAGAAGAGTGCTCTTTCTCCATGAGGTGCTCATCCCTTCAGCGTTTTCCACCGAAAAGCCCGGGTGAAGATGAGGCAGTATCATATCTATTAACCTCAGCACCACCGCACCGGCCAGGAACCCGGAAGCTGCCGGCAGCCAGGACGGCAGGCTCCCCCCCTCCGACATCTCCAGCGCCGGCGCCAGGAGAGACCAGTAGCTGGCAGCTATCATAATCCCCCCGGCAAAACCAAGCATCCAGTCCAGGAGGTTCCGTTTTACTTTCCGGACCATGAAAACGGTAGCGGCACCAAGGGCAGTCATCAGCCAGGTGAAGCAGGTGGCTATCAAAGCCTGAACAACCGGGCTATATCCTTGCAGCCATTCTATCATAGCGGACAGGTCCGGGGTTTTCTGAATTATCGGCAATAAATTTCATTCCGCGCTGAGCCGGCCGCGGCAGTCGTCATCTCCGGCGGGTTTTCCGGTTCGGCCAGCCCGCGGAGGTTCACTATACCAGCAGAAGCGCTATATTTCAACCGGAAACGGGACCGTCCTGGGAACGGGCTCCGGGGATGACAAATCAGCTTTATCTTATTGGCAAAATAATTTATATTAAATATAAATACTGGAATGTTATACGGTACGGCCCTTTTTACGCCGGGCCTCGAAGCCCGGCAAAGAGAGAACCGGAACCTCAATGAAAGGCAAGAATATGGAAAGAGACTACACCACCCTGGAGATTTTCAGTATAGCCATAAAGTCCGAAATTGAAGCGGAAAAGCTTTACCAGCATATGAAGGGTATGACTGAAAACACCATTCTTCAGGAAAAATTCGACTTTCTGATATCCCAGGAAAAGAAGCATGAGCAGATACTCAAGGAAGCTTATGAGAAAATGTTTCCGGAAGTAGAACTGAAAACCCCGGAGAACTCGCCCGTGCCCCTGCTGGATGATATTCTCTCCGACAATCCTTCACTCAAGAAACTGTTTGAAGTTGCCATGGAGGCGGAGAAAAGGGCGCAGAGCTTCTATTCCGATCTGGCCAGAAAGACCAGGAATCAGTCCAGCAGCTCGCTGCTCAATTATATGGCCAGAATGGAACGCAGCCATCTCGCTCTGCTGGAAGTAGAATATGAACAGCTTGAGACCGGTGCCGAAATAGAGTCAGACGACTTCCTCAGGGGAGACCGCCTGATGAACCTGGGGCCGTAATACCACCATCCCGAGAAGCAGGCTCCGGCATGGAGCGGAGAATGAAATTTCAGCGGGGGATATGCACTCCGGTGCGGAAGATTTTAAGATTGCCGGAAAGGTCCGGAAGAAGGAGGAAAAGTTGATGAAATTCAGCAGCGTAGACGAAATTCTTGATTTCGCGATTAAATCGGAGGAGCGCTCGCACAGTTTCTATACCAGCCTGGCAGAGAGAGTGGAACGGGAAAATATGAAGAAGGTATTTCTCGATTTTGCCGCCGAGGAGCTGGGCCATAAGGAAAAACTGCTTAAAATCAAGAGGGGAGAAAAGCTGCTTCCGGATAAGGAAAAAGTGATGGATCTCAAGATCGCCGAATACGTAAGCGATGTGGAGGCCGGCGAGGACATGGACTATCAGAAGGCGCTGATTCTGGCTATGAAAGCCGAAAAGGAAGCATACCGGATGTACAGCGACCTCGCCTCGGCCGCGCAGGACCCGGAAATAAAGGATATACTTAACGGACTGGCCCGG
>JAWODM010000059.1:0-10162 GCA_046483305.1 Candidatus Krumholzibacteriales bacterium
TGATAGAGTTGAACTTATAAAGGTTTATTTTTCTCTATCATATAAAGGAGATCCATTTTTTTCCAGCAGGAAGTTCCCCCAATTTTTCGCCTTCAGAGCAAAAAAAGACCGATTCCACTTGTGAATGTTAATAACTCACTGAATAAATTGTAGTTAGCCAATTATAGAGTCAATTTTTGGGGAAAGTCCTGGATATTTGATTGTGATTTGATTGTGGATATTTAAAGAGAGCCCCCCGGAAATTTCCTGATTTGTTCAGTGAATTTTCTATGAAACTTTGCTATATTGCATTCGGATCTCCTTTGATAGAGTTGAAGTTATTCAACTTTTCTTTTCTCTATCATATAAAGGAGATCCATTTTTTCCCAGCATGAAGTTCCCCCTATTTCTGCCCCGCAGAGAAAAAAAGGCCGATCCCACTTGTTGATATTAATAACTCACTGAATAACTTGTGGTTAGCTGATTACACAGGTAATTTCCGGGGAAAATCCTGGATATTTAAGTGCCTGTATTTAAGTGCCACCAAATGGCAGCAGTGTTTTGAGTACTATTTACAATCTCAGAAATATTCTTGACATTTTTCAAAATTATAGGTAGAATTACTCACTGCAGAATTCGCACAATCACTAATATTGATCTGAGCTGATTTGAAAAAGAGGCACCCGCTCGGCAACTCAGGGCAGCTATCGTCAAGGGAGATACCGGTTCAAAAATTCGACAAAAACAGTATCTCTGATATAACGCAATTTCTTTAAGTTAACCGATCACTCAGTAGTTAAAAAGGAGGGGATAATATGGTTTTCCGCCCGCCTTGATATTCACACCCTTTAAGTTATCTATTATCATTAAGAACGAATTAGGAGGGGTTTCATGAGAAAATTAAAGATATTATTCCTTTTCCTCACTGTATTCTCGCTGCTCGCCACAACATCCAGCTTCTCAGCAACTACTGAAGTAAGCCAACCGGTCAAACTTACAGACAGCGACTATTATGAAAGAGGCCAGTCAATCGTCTACGATGGTTCGGATTACTTCCTCTTTTATGGCCGTTCGGCAAGCTGTGCTGATCCTTATTCCTCCGGCGACCCGGACATTAACGACTACGAAATCTACTTCAAGAAGGCAAACAGCATGTCCGGCCTTGCCTCTGCAACGGCAACCAGGGTGACAGGCACTCACAATACCAGCCTTTACATGGGAGAAACCGATGCGGCCATCTTTGACGGAAAAGTATGGGTGTTCGGTTCATACGATGCAGGAACTGCCTTTGACCTGTACGCATGGTACAGTTCTGACGGCGGTTCGACATGGACCGAATACGGAGCTGTCGCCACCGGGCTACCCGACGGCTCAGCTCATTTTGCGGCGACCACCTGCAGCGGGAATCTCTGGATTGCCTACAAACAGGGAGGAGACTGGAAAAGCAAGAATTACGACGGCAGCAGCTGGAGCTCTGAATATCATATAACCACAAATTCGGGCACAGCGAAGTTTTATGTAGAGGGAACCAGCCTCTACTTCGTCCGCGCGGACAGCGGCGATCAGGATATTCATCAGTGGGGCGGCAGCGCCTGGTCCCAGTTGGATTCGGCGACCGAATCCGGGCCTTATGATCCCACAATTTACAAGGTGGGATCGAATTACGTTCTGGCGTATGCTCCCTGGGTCAGTCCAAAGCAGTGGATAAAGGCCAAGGTCGGAACATCAATCAGCACTCTGCTTTCCGCGGGGACCGAAGTGATTATCTCTGGAGCTGAGTATGCAGGAAATACCTGGATAGACATGTGGCCGGTCGGATTCAGCGACGGTACCAGCAATTACCTGCTGATGACTTCGGAAAGAAACCCGGATAACGCCTCAAGCAAAATATCCGGAAATATCTGGTACCTCGAAGTGGACTGGGAAGTCACCAGGGACCACTACACATATATCCAGCCAGCTATAGATGCCGCAACCGCAGGAGATGTGGTGGAAGTAGCAGCCGGGACGTATCAGGAAAACATGGCCACCTGGAAGGATATGGAGATAACCAAATCACTGAGCCTTATAGGAGCGGGTTCTGGCTCAACTGTAATATGGCTCAGTGAAGGACAGATGAATGGAATTGAGATAAGGGGAACCAGCATGGATGTAACCCTGGAGGGGCTTACCTTTACCAGAAATCCATCCAGTAGCTACGCCTCGAGTTTCAATCTCCGTATCGGCGAGACCACCAGCGATTTCAATTCACTGATACTTCGTGATGTGGAATCAGCCTATGCGAAGGGACGCAATGTCTATATAGACGGAAATGGCACCTACGATAATATCACCATTGAAAATTGCAGTTTCCATAACTCAGGGGCATGGGGCCTCAGTGCCCGCGGTACTATTAATACTATGACTATTACGGATTCCGATTTCGAATACAACGGTTCGGATGATCCTGACCACGGAATCGGTTTCGATATCGACATGCCCCACTCTGTAAGCTCACTTACGGTAACTGGTGGGAGTTTCAGCAATAACCAGGCGAAGGGCATCAACCTGGTTAAAACGAATAATGCCACTTTCACGGGTGTGACCGCGAACAACAACTCGGGCGCTTCGGGCGGCGGTTTCGGAATCTGTCTCTGGGAGTGGGACAGTGCATCATCTAATATAACATTCACTGAATGTACAACCAGTAACAACAGCACAGACGGATTCCTGTTCGGAACCCAGGATACATACACCATAACAGACGTAGAGATAACCAACTGCTTCGCTAATGGTAACGGAAGATATGGCGTCTTCTTCTATCATGGAAACGGTTCGGCTTCCGGTATAACGGTGGCAGAGAATGACCTCTCCGGAAATACCGGTGGCGCCCTCGGTACAACCGCCCTGGGTTCTGTTATTGACGCGTATGGAAACTGGTTCGGTTCCAGCGATCATGCAACTGTTGCATCGTTGGTTGGCGCCGAGGTCGACTACACCCCCTGGCTTGCCTCAGGCACCGACACAGGCGACCCCGGGTTCCAGGGCGATTTCTCAGAGCTGTGGGTGGATGACGATTCTCCGCAGACCGGCACAAAAGGCCGGGTTCAGGAAGGGGTTGATCTGCTCAGCGGAAGCAGCCTCAATCTGGCTCCCGGAACATACGAAGAGCAGGTGGAGATAACCAAAGACCTGACCCTATCCGGAGACGATACGGATAATACGGCCTGCGTTATTCTCTCGCCGGACAACCTTACAAAGTACTTCACCACCAGCAATGACAACTATCCGGTAGTGTACATTCACGATACGGACAATGTAACCCTGGAGTACCTGACGGTAGACGGAGCCGGCAAGGGTAACGCCAACTACAGCTTCCAGGGCGTATGCTACCACAATGCAGGCGGAACAGTTGACAACTGCGTAATCACCGGCGTTATAGACACTCCGTTCAGCGGAACTCAGCACGGCGTTGCGCTGTACGCCTGGAACGCCGATGGCAATTCCAGAAATCTGAATGTATGGGATTGTACCTTCACAGATTTCCAGAAGAACGCCATGGCGCTCAACGCCAATGCTACGACGCCGCTGGTAGTGGATGTGAAAGGAAACACCGTAACCGGAGCCGGCACGACCGATGTGACCGCTCAGAACGGAGTGCAGGTTTGGGGCGACCTGGCGACCGGTACGGTAGAAAATAACACTGTATCCGGCATAGCCTTCAGCGGCGGCGGCTGGGTTGCTACCAGCATACTGAATTACTACGCCCAGCTGGATATCATCGATAACACGGTGACCGGAAGCCATATGGGCATATATAACTACGACGGCGAAGGTACCATAAATTACAATGACGTCACCGCGGAGAAGATCGGCGGATACTGCTGGGCTATCTGTGCCAGTGATCCTCCCAGGGCGGTACCGGCTCCTTTCGGAGACGAAGAGCTTGCAGCAGGCCCTGAAGGAATGCTGAAAGCGCCCCTGGCAACCCTGGACGTGGATGTTATAGGCAATACCGTAACTTTCCAGGGACCGGACAATTCGGGAACCTACGGCATTGAAGCAGATGCCGGATACGGCCCCGATGACCTGGACGTCACTATAAATTATAACACTGTATGCGGTTTTGAAGCGGGTATAGAAATCTGGAAATGCACTTCCGGATGCGATACCGGCGTGTTCACCAGCGTGGTGGCGAACTATAACTATATCGGCTGCGGCAATATTTACGGAATGCGTTCCAACGCAGATTATATCACTGCCAACGGTGAGAATAACTGGTGGGGAGACGCTTCCGGCCCGAGCGGTGTCGGCCCGGGAACCGGGACTCAGGTTTCCGACTACATCGACTATGATCCCTGGATGGGTGAAGAGAACGTGGCCAGCGTGGTTCCTGTCTATGGCACCACCAACTGTACAGACCCGATCTCTTACACCTTCCATATCGACCAGGCCGGCGCCGGCGAGGAGGTCCGGGGTTACAATGTAACCTTCTCAGTGGACAACTCGGTAGTTACAGTAGCCGCGCCGAATAGTGACATCACCGAGGATGATTACCTCAGCTCGGTCAATAGTACTCAGTTCTACGTCACCGACGAGGGCGGAGGAAGCTATTCGGTCAGCTGCGCCATTCTGGGCGGAGAAACCGGAGCTACCGGTTCCGGGGATCTGTTCACCGTGTTACTGACACCGGTGGCTGCAGGAGTCAGCGATATCAGCATCACCGATATCGCCCTGAGAGACCTCGACAACAACGACCTCCCGATTTCAGGTATCGGAGGATCTGTCAGAATCGACTGCACTGTTCCCACCATGGAAGCGATTGCTGAAGCGGAAGGCGGCTGGTACAACACTGCGCCGGTCTTCAGCAACTTCGGTTTCGATGACGACATAAATCTCGATACAGCCGAGTATCAGATAGATGCCGGCGGCTGGAACACTCTGTTCAGCGGTATCGACGCAGCCGAATGGAACGACGACGGATGGACCCTCCCCGGATTCTCCGGGCTGAGCGAGGGAAGCCACACAGTCTACTTCAGAGTCGCCGACGACGCCGGAAACTGGAACGGAGAGGGAACGCCGGATACATACAGCTGGCAGTTCAACAAGGATACCACTCCTCCGGACCCGCCGACCGGATTCACGGCCGAACCTGGTAACAACAAGGTTCATCTGAGCTGGACCAATCCGACCGGGGACGCGACCTTTGCCGGAGTGGAACTCAGGCGAGTCGCCTGGGGAGACTATCCCGAATACATAACCGCTCCCGACTATCCGGCTGATGAAACAGAGGGGGTCTTTGTTGATCAGACCGCCGCAGAGGCGCACGATGACTCCATAACGGCCGGTAGGGATATCTATTACTTTGCCGGCTTCAGCTATGATCTGGCTGGCAACTATTCGTCCTACAGCGCCGACGCTTCAGACAGGGCTACCAGCTACTGGCTGGGAGATGTTCATTCTCCTTATGACGGCATGGTCAACTCAACAGACCTGGTCGATTTTTCCTCGGCTTTCGGGGAATCGGATGGAGATCCCGGCTGGAACAATGAGTGTGACTTCGGTCCCACCGACGATATTTCCAGCTACGGTATACCTCTCCCGGACGATGTGGTTGACTTTGAGGACCTTATGATCTTCGCCATGATCTATGGCAAGGTCGATCCTCTGGGAGCGAACCTGCTGGCAGCTGCCGGCGGCAGCCGCGAAGATTTCGAAAAACTGGTTGAATTCGAAATCACTCCCGCCTCAGATAGTGACGCGCAGGAAGGATATACCATTCTTTCAGTGCGGCTCAGTAATGAGGCTAAGAGCATGAAGGGTTTCCGCCTAAGTCTGGAAACAGACCGGAATGATATTGTAAGCATTACCAGGGGCGGAATGTTTAAAAACAACAGCAACCTTTTCTTCGGCACTACTGAGGGAACAGACTCCCCTGCTGAAATATGTGTTGCAGCTCTGGGGATTGGCCTTCCAGTTAAGAGTTCAGGAGAGGTAGCGAGAATAACTCTCAAGGCTGGAGAAGATGTCTCCCTGAGAATCAACGAGATTGAAATCAGGGATATCAATAATGAAAGCCATAAACTCGAAGTGGAGGAAGATTACAGTCCTTCATTTACCCCCAAAGCGAACGCTCTGCTGCAGAACTACCCCAACCCGTTTAACCCGCAGACTACGATAACTTTCGATATCGTAAACGCGGAAAGAGTCAGTATTGACATCTACGATGTTAACGGGCGGTTAGTTAGAAACCTGCTTAACGAACGGCGGAGTGGCGGAAGGCACAGCATCCAGTGGAACGGACTGAACAACAGCGATTCCACAGTTCCTAGCGGTATCTATTTCTATAGAATAACCGCAGGTAATTTCAACGCCACCAGGAAGATGATACTTCTCCGTTAAGCCGGAGGGGGAAAGGAGCGCGGGGGCGGCTCGGCCGTCCCCGCGGCTCCAAACGATAAACATCAAGGTGAGAGGATTGGCAGAGCAAATGGATAAAGAAAAACTGATTACGGCGGTAAGATCTATCTGCCTGGGTGCAGTGATATTAGCGGGGATCAACCTCTTTTCCGGATTATCCGCCCGCGCCGATATTATAAAACCTGCAGATTCGACACCGGAGCTCCATCTGGAACCGGCCAGATCATACATAAAACCTGGAGAACAATGCACACTCAGCGTGATGGTTGATGATTCGGTTGATTCATTGAGCTGTGTTTTCTGCGTCCTCACCTTCGACCCCCAGATCGTAGATTGCATAACAGCCCAGGAGGGAGAACTTTACCTTAACAGTTCCTATTCTACCTTTTTCAATTGGGAACTTATCGCACCTGACAGCCTGAGGCTTGAAGACTGTGTTATGGGTTACAGGAGCTTTATCCTGACCCCGGGAGAACTGTATACTGTGGTCTTCGAAGGGATACAGACCGGGAACTGCCCTGTGCGTATAGAAGACACTGAGGTCTACGATATAGACCGCGTTGAATTCCCGGCAGAAACTGGATCCGGGGCCAGCATCTCCGTGAGCATCACCGCCGGCGACGAAAGCAGGGCACCTTCTTACGGCTCTTTCAACTGCTATCCGAATCCTTTTAATCCTTCAGCCACCATTACCTTCTGCCCCGCCGCAGGGGAAACCGGAGTTTATCCGGCAAGAGGAGAGCTGATGATTTATTCTCCTTCCGGGGGGCTGGTAAGAACTCTTTTTCAAGGAAGATTAAAAAAGGGAAAGAACGACTTCTGCTGGAACGGGAGGAATGAGAGAGGCAACCCTGTCAGTTCCGGCGTATATATGGCTGTCCTCAGAACACCGGCCAGCACTTACATACAGAAGATGATACTCGTTAAATAAGGAGCGTCTGGAGATAAAATGAAATCTGAAAAAATATATACCGCACTATTAACTCTCATAATAACAGCCGGGTTATTACTACCGGGCGAAGCTGCCGGCGAACTGCTTCTGTCAGTGAATCCGGATACCACCCGGATAGATATAAGCTGTGAATTTGACATTATCTTCCATCTCGGCGAAGATGTCCTGGATCTGATGGGGTACAATGTAGTTTTTTCTTTCGATCCGGATTATCTGGAGGTGATAAGCATTAATGAGGGCTCTCTCCCCGCTGATTCCGGAGAGGAAACTTTCTTCCACTTTAACAGTTCATTGAGTGACAGCACCGCAGAGATTAATGGAGCTGTTCTTGGCGCGGCAGTGCAGACTCCGGGTGATCTGTTCAGAGTAACATTCAAGGCGCTGCAGGCAGGCCAGACTAATGTGTTCATAGAAGAGAGTGAACTCAGAGACGATAATAACCTTGCGATCTCGCATTCCGTTGAGGGTGGGTTGGTAATAATAACGCCTGAAATAGACGTGGAAGAATCTTCATGGGGCAAACTGAAGAATAATTTCAGGTAAAATATAGACCTTCCTGATCCTCCCCGCCTGCAGATCCCGCCATCTTTCCGGCTCAAGGTTTCACTTTATTAAATAGCTATCCCGGCGTTGACATCCTGAAATTGGTTGCCTATCATTTTAATATGGATAATGATTGTGGGAAATGCGCTGCTGAGAAAGAGGCGGCGGGAAAGGAGCCAGGTAATGGCTGTATATCTGGTACAGCACGGTAGAAACCTTCCCGGAGAACAGGACCCTGAGAAACCTCTTTCTCCTCAGGGCCGGCGGGAAGTAGAGCAGGTTGCGGGTCTGGCCGCTGATTACAGTGTAAATGTATCCGGGATAGAACACAGCCCCAAGAAGAGAGCGAAGCAGACAGCACAGATTTTCGGAAGGAAGCTTCAGCCTGGCGGGGGGGTTCATCAGAGAGAAGGGATCAAGGCCATGGATGAAGTGGCGCCGGTGACCGAAGAGCTGGACCCCGGTTCCGATCTGATGCTGGTCGGGCATCTGCCCTTCATGGAAAAACTCTCCAGCTATCTTATCACGGGCCGGGAGAGCCCCCGGGTGATCAGTTTCGTCAACGGAGGAATAGTATGCCTGGACAGGGACGATCAGGGGTGGTTCCTGAAATGGACACTGTTGCCGGAGCAGGAGTACAAACAGTAATATATCATCCCTTCTTCCATGGTAATATCTGAAGGGACGTTAATTCAGGGATCTGTGCCAACCGCAGCCGTTCTCGAATTTACTCCGAAGTAAAGCTCTATTCTTTTTTCAACGGAACGGTAAAGAAGTTTAAATGAATCCCTGTCCTCCCGCTTCGACCTCACTCCGGCCAGTCTCTCTTCGGCTTCCCTGATGGTCTTCCTGTCAATCTCCATAACCTGCTGCAGCAGCCCGTCCCCTTTTTCATTGAGCAGGACCGCCAGGTCCATATACCTGTATCCGGAGCCGATTGATATCGGGAAACATTTCTCTTTCAGGCGAAGAGCATGAGCGTTTAATGGAGCTGTCTCTCCCTGATCGGTCGAAAGGATTTCCGGGATATCAACATTCCCGTTCAGCAGGGGAAATACCGGTGTTACCAGGGGAAATCCGGGTATTGTCCACATTACCACCAGGTCGGGATCCTCGCCCGGTTTGATCCCCTGCACAACCATCGATGAAACAGAACTCGACCTTGGTATGTAGTCATTCAGCGGTATCATTCTCCTGTCGCCGCTGTCAGCGGGAAGCGGGTGGTCGTATAGGTCAACCTCCAGGAGGGAGTGCTTCAGGCACCTGGTCGCCTCCAGGATTATGAATTCTACTGAAATATTCCCCTCCTCAAAATATTCCCGCATAAAAAGGTCCGAGATGGTCCTGTACCTTATGTACCCGTAACCTTCTGTGGAATCTCCCGCGAAGGAGAAGTTGGTCCTGATAAGGTACCCTGCCGGAGCCTCCCCGGGGTCAGCTGCGTCGTATTTCACGTACTCCAGAGGCCCGGCCTCGAAGTATGCGGCTCCTCCCCCGGCATCGATTACACCGAAATTCGCCTCCACCCCCCTGCTGCCGTTGGTACTCTTCAGCATCTCCTCAAAATCGTCTACGGTAGAGCAATTTCCCAGCGCCTCAGCCATGAACAGGCCTTCCATGTCCATTTCTCCCTTATAATCCTGTTCCGAGAGCAGGTTGTAGGACGCGGTGTTCATTATGGAAAAGCCAACTTCGTTAGTTCCGATCCATATCTGGCTGCTGTAGGTGCTGTCGGCGTTGACTATACCGGTGAATGAATACCTTTCCCCCCGGAAATGCCTTACCGCGTTGCGGGGACAGGAGCTGTCCCGGTGCTTCCAGAGGATCGGCCTTCCGTCCGGGGTTGCCCTGCCGGAGATTACGGCCGAGGTGCAGGAAAAAGTATCAATTGGATTTAACAGTAATATAAATAACACGGCTATGTATCTCACTATTGCTCCTTTTATTATATTAATATTTACCATAACTGCCTTATTATCACCGTTCAGAGGCACTGTCAACAGAAATGGCTTTTTAGCCTCAGGCCTTAATACCCGGGGCTGAATTATTATTCAGAATATTATCTATATGAGCCTTTCCGTACTCCCTCTCCGCCATCAGCCGGTTATGCCTGGCGCACAACAATCTCAGGTTCTCCGGCGAGTTGTCCCCGCCCCTGGCATATGGAATTATATGATCGTACTGCAGGTTCCAGGTGGAGTTGCACCTTCTGCCGTTCTTACTTACAAAGCTGCACCTGCCGCCGTCTCTTTTATATACCAGATCCTTAATTCTCTGGGGTATGTGCCG
>JAWODM010000084.1:0-4918 GCA_046483305.1 Candidatus Krumholzibacteriales bacterium
AGATGAAAATGATGAAACGAATACTTATTACACTGTTTCTCATAACCCTGCTGGCATCATCCTCACAGGCGGTCGTTATCAGAGGCGCCAGGGGGCGTAACCTTCTTCGTTATCAATACCTGGTCAGCCAATGGGAAAACGACAAACTGCGTGTATACAATGAACATGGTTTTCCCATCCACCGTTACAGAGTAAGGGGATACGGCCGCGTGCGGGAGCACTGGAAGTATTATGAGCTGGGACTCGAATTCATATTTGACGAAGAGTCCAATCTGGTTGATACCAACCGCTTCTGGCCGGAAGACCGGAGAGAGCGGTTTAAAAGATATTAAGTCTGGCAGCCAGACCAGACAGTTTGAGGGAGCGTGAAGAGGCGGAGACACCTCATTATTGAAGGGGGGGCATTGCAGGTTTTCAACAACCGGCAATCCCTTCCCTTCTGTCTTCCTGGGGGCTGATCAGTAAAAATAATTGAAAATTTTCTGAAATAATCATATATTACGACTGTTTAAATTTCAGTTGCCGCGAGTGAGTTCTAGTTTCTTTAATCAGTTCCTGACGGGGGAGAAAATGAGTAAAAAGTCATACGACACCGGAGTAAGTATTAAACCTGCCGACGTTCATAAGACTCTTGGTAAGTACATGCTGGTTGACGGATATCCGATTGTCCTTGATCTGGAAAAGAGCAGGGGCAGCTGGGTATACGATTCGCTTAATAATAAGAAATATCTTGATTTCTTTACCTTCTTTGCTTCAAACTCGATAGGCCACAACCATCCCGGCCTGCTGGAGAAGGATTTCTACGACAGGCTGGCCCGGGTTGCCGTCAACAAACCTTCCAATTCCGATCTCTACACCACCGAAATGGCTGAATTCGTGGAGACCTTTCACCGGATAGCCGTTCCCGAAGGTTTCAATAATCTGTTCTTTGTCAGCGGCGGCGCCCTGGCGGTGGAAAACGCCCTCAAGGCGGCCTTCGACTGGAAGGTCAGGAAGAACATGGAGAAGGGGATCGAAGGCGAAAAGGGCCAGAAGGTAATTCACTTCCGGGAAGCCTTTCACGGCAGGACCGGCTACACCATGTCGCTGACCAATACCGATCCCACCAAGATAAAGTATTTCCCCAAGTTTGACTGGCCCAGGGTGGATAATCCCAAGGTAACCTTCCCGGTGGAGGAGCACCTGGAGGAGATCGAGGCCGCGGAAAGAAAGGCGGTGGAGGCGATAGAGAAATTCATCGAGGAAGACGGAGACGACATCGCCGCCATTATCATAGAGCCTGTGCAGGGAGAGGGTGGAGATAACCACTTCCGCAGGGAATTCTTCCAGGAGCTCAGGAGAATAGCCGATGACAACGAAGTTATCCTGATCTATGACGAGGTCCAGACCGGAGTGGGAATTACCGGAAAGATGTGGGCCTGGCAGAACTTCGGAGTGGCTCCCGATATCCTGGCCTTCGGAAAGAAGACTCAGGTATGCGGGATTATGTCAACCGACCGCATAAACGAAGTGGACAGCGTGTTCAAGGTTTCCGGCAGGATCAACTCGACCTGGGGCGGTAACCTGCTTGATATGTACCGGGCCAGGAGGATCTTTGAGATTATCGAGCGTGACGGCCTGGTGGCCAACGCTGCCGGGCGGGGCAAGCAGCTGCAGGAAGGGCTCCGCGGGATTCAGTCAGAGTACCCGGATATAATTTCCAACGCCAGAGGGATGGGGATGTTCTGCGCTTTCGACCTCAAGGACGGCAGGACCAGGGATGACCTGGTCGGAAAGCTGTTTGATAACGGATTGTTCATACTCAAGTGCGGTAGCAGAACCATCCGGTTTCGCCCCCCGCTGAATGTCAGCGAGGAAGAAGTTGAGAAGTGTATCGGCCTGATATCAGATACGCTGAAGAATATGTAAAGGTTCTGGCTTTACCACTGGCGGGCTGAGAATACTGGCAGCGGGGCGGCCTGACAGAAGCCCGGATAGTATCTATTCGGATTTGGAGCCGGTTTTATCCGGCTTCTTCCCGGAATCATTCTTCTTTACTTCCGCCGCGTCCTTGCTGGCGGCAGTATCTCTTTTGGTTTGATGGTCGTCCCTGTAATCTGTTCTATAGAAACCTGATCCCTTCAGGATGTGCCCGACGGGCTTTATGACCCTGTATACCTTTCCCCGGCATTCGGGGCAGCGCTTCCGGGGCGGGTCCGTGATTTTCTGGTCGAGCCAGAATTCGTGTTCGCATTTTTCACAGGCGTAATGATATCTGGGCATAAATGGTCCTTTCGCTTTATCTTCGCGCGGATTCGGCTGGTTCTTTTCCGCGTGAATTCCGGAAATACCGGATCTTTCTGATAAAATTCGTTCTTACCATCACGGATAATAGATATAAATTTAATAATTTACACTGAAAATCAAGGGAAAAATCGGCAGAGTGGATGGGTATAAAGATATTGCAAGACAGGCCGCCGGAAATTATAATAGTGCACCGTAAACAGGAAAACCGGCCGTAACGGAGGGCCGAATATTTAAATCGACACAGAGTACGCCTGAAGTCTGCTGTCAGTTTGCCGCGGTGCAATGAGAAAGATATTTATTTATGCCGGTCTGTTGCTAATTGCGATAGGGCTGCTTTTCCCCTGGCTGGGCAGGTTCGGATCACTTCCCGGGGATATAGTGATAGACAGGTCCAACTTTAAATTCTATTTCCCCGTTACATCCATGATACTACTGAGTATCCTGGTCTCTCTGGTTCTCTGGCTGATAAGGAAGTGAATCGGTAACGCCATAGCGGGAAGCTTCGGGAGTTCCGGCAGGTCTTATGGATAAGTTTGACGTAGTAATAATCGGCGGAGGCCCGGCGGGATTGAGCTGCGCCGAGGTTCTGGGAAGTTCGGATTTCAGTGTTGCGGTCCTGGACAGATTGCAGCAACCGGGGGTAAAGGCCTGCGGGGGAGGAATTACCCCCAACCCGAAACTATATAGAGAATTGCCCGGGAAATACCGGGAGTTCCGCCGCCACCTGATAATTATTAATCAGAGGGAGTTCGAGGTCGAGATCAGGCATCCGGTAAAGGTGGTCGACAGGGCCGATCTGGCCGATTATCAGATCGCGAGGATAAGTAGCTTCGGCAATATCAGGCTCTTTCGAAACATTAAGGTAGAATCGATATCTGCGAATCCAGGGCAGAGCTGGGTGAATACTGAAGAGGGGAACAGGATATATTTCGATTACCTGGTGGGGGCGGACGGGGCCGGATCGGTTACACGTTCCTTCCTCGGACTCGAAACGCATTATAAAACAGGATTGCATTACAGAGTGAATTCAGAGTATGACAGGATGACGTGGTATTTTAATCCCGAACTTCTGGGGGAGGGATACTGCTGGATATTCCCGAATAAGAATTATCTCTCATGCGGCGCGCTTTACCGCCTCGGCCGAACGAAGGGAAGAGAGGCGCTCCGGATCCTGAATGATTTTCTGGATGAAAGGGGCCTGAATTATTACGTGAAGGACCTTGAGGGAGCCCCGGTAAATTTCCGATACGAAGGTTTACGATTCGGCAGAGTATTTCTCTGCGGGGATGCCGCCGGAGTTGCTTTTCCGGCTTCCGGCGAGGGAATCTATCCGGCGGTACTTTCGGGGGAGGCGGTTGGGCGTTACCTGACGGGGGACAGCCGCGCCTTCTCGGCGCTGAATCCTCTTCTCAGGTCCAGAGAGAGGCAGATCGGCAGGCTGAAGCTCTTCAGAGCCCTGCGCAATCCCCGGCTGCAGTCGCTGGCGCTGGAAGGGATCGCCCGTCTGGGAAGCAGGTATTATATGAGTTGAAAATCCACGCAGTGGAGCTGATGAGAAGAGTCTGAAGGGAGGAATTATAATATGGAACTAAGGGATCTGATACTCAGAAACAGAAGCTGCCGGAGATTCAGGCAGAAAGAGCCGATATCCAGAGAAGTACTGGAGGGGCTGGTCGACCTGGCCCGGCTGTCGCCCTCCGGTGCTAATAAACAGCCGCTCAAATATTACATCGAAAACCGCCCCGAAGAGAACAGCATGATATTCCCAGCTCTTTCCTGGGCAGGATATATCAGAGACTGGGACGGCCCTGAAGAGGGGGAGAGGCCGGCGGCTTACATCATTATTCTTCATGACAGGGAGATTTCCGATAAGCCGGGCGTTGATCACGGCATCGCCGCCCAGAGTATCCTACTGGGAGCGGTGGAGCGGGGGATCAGGGGCTGTATAATCGGCTCGGTGGACAGAGACCGCCTGCGCGGGGAGCTCGGCATAGAGGAGCGATATGGAATACTGCTGGTCATATCAATGGGGTTTCCGGCTGAGCAGGCAGTAGTCGAACAGGTTGGCGGGGATGGGGACATAAAGTACTGGAGGGGAGAAGACGGAGTCCACCATGTACCAAAGAGGGCTCTGGATGAGATAATTGTCAGTTAGCCGGTTTATATGCTTCGATCAGAAGGGTTGTCTAAGGATCTGTTTCATCTCTGGGAAATCATTCAGTGTAATTAATAACCGCATCGCGTCCTTTAACCACGACCTTGGTGTAGTCCTGATCACACTGAGTGATGATCGGCTGGTCCCGGTCTACCGGATCGTTAGGATCGGCTTCAATGTTGAATGCCAGCTCATCAACGTCTTCCAGAAGCATCAGGCCGAACTTTACAATCTCGATCGGGCCTTCTATTGAATAATACATTGGCCTTGTGAAGGCTACGCTGACGCCATCGAAAAGGCTGCCGATAGTCAATGTATAATCAGGCCAATCGGTATAGGCGATGGCATACTTTGATGAATCCAGGGGATTGCCGTCGGAGTCGACCAGGCTGACCTTGAACTGAGCAGCCGTGGTACAATCGTACTGACTATCCTCAAGCATAATGTATACGTAACAGTCAAGAGTGGTGAGGAAAG
>JAWODM010000008.1:0-64745 GCA_046483305.1 Candidatus Krumholzibacteriales bacterium
AGCTCGCTCAGGAGCTGCTTATTATCATAACTCTGAAGCTCCGCCCTGAAAAATCTGATGCTTTCTATCTCTGCTGAAATCCCTTCTGATACCTGGACGCTCACAGCGCACCTCCCTTTACTTAAAACCCATAGCGTCCCCCCTTATGTCAGCTATTATAACATACCTTTCCGGGGCGGCTGAGGATCGCTCAGGACGGCATAAATATCAAATCGCCGGTTAATAAGCCGTGAGGAGCCCTTATCTCCGGCTGTGCACTCAATATGGGACTTATATGGCTATTATATAAGCATATATCGATATATCACTGAAAAGGGCCTGCAAAACCTGTCAAGGAAATATTCAGGAAATTCCGGCAGAAATGGTGAAATTCAGCCCCGTTAAAGGATGATCCATATAAAGAATCCGGCCATTCCGGTTAAGAATCTTGATATTCCGGCCCTCGGTGACTATCATATGGATAGAGAAAATATATATCACTATTCTGAAATAGAGGGAACAAAAACCTGCTCGAACAGGTAATATAAATAAGAGCAGTGACGACCATTACTAAAACGAAAGAGACCATATATAAGACCCCGCCCCTGATTTGACAATCATAGAGAAAATGCCGCTCCAATATAATGGTTGCGGGAGAAACTTAAAGTTTGCATTAATAAATATGCTGTGATAGCATTCACTGAATTAATCTCAGCAGAGGAAAGATATTGATGTTCAGAGAAACTAAAATTCTTATATCAGTTCTCTTATTGATTGCCCTGCTTGGCTCCACGGCGGCCGCCGAGAAGATTGCCAGGGTTGAGGTGGAGGGTAATATCTATGTCCCCGAAAAGAAGATTCTTCTGATAGCGGGTATTAATCCCGGCGACAAGTACGAACCGTTCGTTATTTCCCAGAGCATCAAGAGGCTTATGAAGAGCAAGAACTTCCGCGATGTGGTGGCTTATTACAGCCAGGAGGGCGGCGAAGCTGTAATCACCCTGGAGGTCAAGGAATACCCCCGTATCCAGAAGGTCAGCATAGAGGGCAATGACGAAATCAGCAGAAGCGATATCGAAGCGAAGATGAAACTGAGGGAGGGGCTGTTCGCCAGGCCGGGCATGATCTCAGATGATATTGCTGCGGTGAAGGACCTGTATGCGGAGAAGGGGTACGCGGCGGCGGAGGCCAGGGTCGAGCGGATAGACGTTGGAAGGGAGAACCTGGTAAATATAAAGTTCGTCATCGAAGAAGGGGAAAAGGTCGAGATCAGCCATATAGACTTTATAGGAAACGGAGCTCTTTCATCCGATCAGCTCAGAGACGTCATGGAGACCAGTATCGACACCTGGTTCGGCGGTGGAGAGTTTAATCCCGATGTGCTGGAGCAGGATTTTGACAAGATAAAGCGGCTTTACGCCGAGTACGGTTACCTGTCGACGGAGGTGAGTCTTCTCCGCAAGGCTCCCGGAAAAGACAGAGAGCATATAGACCTCTACATAAAAATAGATGAGGGGCCAAGATCTTATGTAGGCGATGTTACCTGGAGCGGGAACGAGGTAGTCGCCGATTCGGTGATAGAGAAGAGTATAGTTCTGGAAAGGGGCGAGCCGCTATCCATCGCAGAGCTTGAAATGACCCAGGCGGCGATTCAGAATCTTTACATGGAAAAGGGTTACATATGGAGCAGGATTATTCCCGGCCAGAAGGTCAACAGGAGCGACATCGACATTAAGCTGAATATAACCGAGAATAACCAGGCACGCATAAAGGAGATAAAGATCTCCGGCAATACCAAAACCTTCGAAAATGTGATCAGAAGGGAACTGGATATTTATCCGGGAGAGCTGTTCATACTGAAAGAAGTCAGAAGGAGCGTGCGGGAGATATTCCAGCTGGGATATTTCCAGGGCCCTCCCATGATCAATCCCGAAAGGGTCAACGAAGAAGGAGATATCAATCTTCTGATAGAGGTGGAAGAGAAGCAGACCGGAAATTTCAAGAGCGGGTTCGGTTTCTCGCAGCTTAACAAACTGACCGGATTCATAGGGCTCTCGGAAACCAATTTATTTGGAAGGGGCAAGAGTGTCAGTATAAACTGGGAATTCGGAAAGTACCGGGAGAACATGAACATCCAGTATTCGGAAGCGCACCTGTTCAATACCGAGACCTATTTTTCCGCCTCCGTCTATAACTGGATCCAGAACAGGGTGCAGCAGCTCTATTACTCAGACCGCCGTAAGGGATTCTCGCTGCAGTTCGGACATCCGCTTCCGTACCTGGATTATACCAGGGCTTATTTCAGGTACAGGTACGAACAGGTGGAGCTGAGCAATTTCAACGAATCATATTCATACTACGGAAGGCTTGCCGATATGGAATGGCCGATGAATAAGAGTTCGGTTACCCTTTCTGTGGCCAGGAATTCAACGGACAGCCCCTTTCATCCGACCCGGGGATCAACCACCTCGCTGAGCGCGGAGCTGGCCGGCGGGGCCTTTGGCGGGAACGTGAAGTTTATCCGTTATAAGGCGGATATGGACTGGTTCAGGAACCTGTTCTGGAAGTTTACCTTCCACCTGAACTGTGAAGTGGGGCTGATCGACGGGTACGGAGGCTCCGAGGTGGAGGACTTCGAAAAGTTCCGCCTGGGAGGAAACAGGATGTACGCCCTCCGGGGTTACGATTATTACGAAGTGGTTCCCGACGGGAACGATGCCTACGTGGGGGGAAGGTTCATGGCCAAATACACCCAGGAGATAGTATTTCCCTTCTCCAGGTCGGTTCACGGCCTGCTTTTCTTCGATGCGGGTAATGTCTGGAATTCATTTACCGAAGCGGATATATTTAATCTTAAGAGAGGCTTGGGAGTAGGTGTCAGAGTGGAGATTCCCGGTATGGGGAACCTGGGCCTTGACTACGGTTACGGCTTTGACAAAGAAGGGGGTGGAGCCTGGGAACCGCATTTTAATTTCGGAAAGATGTTTTAATCAGAAAATTGTTTAAATAATTTCGTTATTATGTATATTTTAGTAATAAATTCTTAACATGAGGAGGATGGTAATGAAGAAAATTGCATGGATTACACTGTTTACATACGTTATCTTTTTCGCGTCTATTACGGCGGCTGTCTCGGAAGAGCTCAAGGTTGGGTACGTGGACACGGTGAAGATATTCGCGAACTACTCCAAGACCATAGAGGCTGAGGAGAAGTACAAGAAGGAGATCGAGGAGTGGAGGAAGAAGGCGAAAGAGATGGAAGCTGAAATAGCTGAAATGAGAGAAAGTATTCAGTCTCAGAGCCTGATGCTCAGCGAGGAAAAAGTCTCGGAGAAGAAGCTGGAACTGGATCAGAAGATCAAGGAGTACCAGGATTACATGCAGGAGATATTCGGAGATGAGGGGAAGGCCGCTCAGAGAAATCAGGAGCTTACCAGGCCCCTGGTGGAGGAGATCAATGCGGTGATCGCTGAGATAGCGGAAGAAGACGGTTTCACCATTGTCTTTGACGCCGCCCAGGGCACTCTGCTTTACGCCACAGATGAGATAGACATGACTGACAGGGTGCTGGAAAGGCTCAAGGAAAAGGGCGCGGATATACAGTAGCTCTGATCAAACCGGAAAGGTTTTATGTCTTCATATCCATTAACTGAACTTGCCGAGATCGTGGGTGGCGAGGTCATAGGGGACGGGAATCTCAAGATCACCGGAGTGGCCGGTATAAGAACGGCCGGTGAGGGCGAGATAACCTTCCTGGCTCACCCCAAGTACGAGGCTTATCTGTCCACTACCGGGGCTTCAGCGATTATCGCTTCGTACGAATGCCGCGAGAATTACTCGGGCTCCGTGATAGTGACGGAGAATCCCTATCTCGCTTTTCTCAAGGTGGTAAGGCTGTTCGATATATCTCATCTGAAAAAGTACCCCAGGGGTGTCGATAAGAGCAGTTTAATAAGCGAAAAAGCGGTAATCGGCGAGGATGCGCATATCGGCCCCTATACGTACATCGGAGATAATGCCCGGATAGGAGACAGGGTTACGGTGCTGCCGTTCAGCTTCATTGGCGAAGGGGTTCAGATCGGCGAGGACTGTCTGATTTACCCGAATGTTACGGTAAGAGAGCATAGCAGGATAGGGAATAAGGTGATCATACATGCCGGCGCGGTGATCGGAAGCGACGGTTTCGGATACGCCAAGAACGGGTCCATACATGAAAAGATCCCCCAGATAGGGATAGTGGTAATTGAGGATGATGTGGAAATAGGGGCCAACAGCACCATAGACAGGGCAACCACCGGTAAGACCATAATCAGGGCTGGCTCTAAAATCGACAACCTGGTTCAGATAGCTCACAATGTTACTATCGGGAATAATTCCATTGTGGCCGCGCAGTCGGGGATTTCCGGAAGCACGGAACTGGGCAGGAATGTTATCCTGGGCGGGCAGTCCGGCCTGGTGGGCCATATCAGCATCGGGGACAATGCGCGGGTGGGCGCCCAGGGAGGGGTGACCAAATCGATTCCGCCCGATACCAGCGTTTCCGGATACCCTGCGAGGGAACACTCCCAGGCCAGAAAAATTTATGCCTGCACGGCGAGGCTCCCGGAGCTGCTGAAGGAGTTCAGAGAATTGAAGAAAAAGGTTGAAAGATTGGAGACTGGGTCTGATGGTAGTTCGACAGCAGAAGACGATTAGGAACTCTGTTTCTTACCAGGGTACCGGGCTGCACACCGGCAAGAACGTAAGTATAGTATTCAAGGAAGCGCCTCCCAATACAGGGGTTGTCTTCAGAAGGGTAGACCTTGACCCGGTGGTGGAAATACCGGCCACCGTGGAGCATATCTATTCGGGAAAGAATATCAGGAACACCACCATAACCAGGAACGGGTACGAGATTCATACCGTGGAACACCTGCTGGCGACTATCAGCGGGCTTCAGATAGACAATCTGATCGTCGATCTGGACGCGGACGAACCCCCTGAGCCGGCCGACGGAAGCTGCAAGGAGATAGTGGAGCTGCTGGATGAGGCCGGATACAGGAATCAGGGAGTTCCGGTAAAACCGTTCAGGGTCTCCGGGCCGGTGGCCATGAAGAAGGATGAGGTGGAACTGATCGCTCTTCCCGGCAAGGGGTTCAGGATCAGCTTTACCATAGAATACGAGAACAACTGTATAGGCACCCAGTACGCGTCGTTCGATATCAATCCGGAGGTATTCAGAAGGGATATTGCCCCCTCCAGGACATTCGCGCTGATGTCCGATGTGGAGATGCTGAAATCTCAGGGCCTGATAAAGGGGGCTTCACTGGAGAACGCCATAGTGGTGGATAAGGACAGGATTCTGAACGAGAACGCCCTCCGCTTCGAGGATGAATTCGTAAGGCACAAGATACTGGATCTCATAGGAGACCTCAGTTTCCTGGGTTCCCAGATAGAAGGCCATATCATAGCGGTCCGGGCGGGCCATGACTACAACCTTGATTTTACCAAGAAGCTGGCGGAAACCAACCGGAGGCGGTTAGGTACCGATGATCTGAAGGAATACTGGGATATCAACGTAATCAAACAGATCATGCCTCACCGTTATCCATTTCTGCTGGTAGACCGGATACTGGAGCTGGAAGATAAGAAGAGGGTGGTGGGGATAAAGAACGTGACCGTTAATGAGCCCTTCTTCTCGGGGCATTTCCCTGGGCACCCGATTATGCCGGCGGTTCTGATAATAGAGGCAATGGCGCAGGTGGGGGGCATACTCCTTCTGTCATCGGTGGATAATCCTCAGAAATACCTGGTCTATTTTACCGGGATTGACAAGGCCAGGTTCAAGAAACCGGTAGTCCCGGGAGATCAGATCCGGTTCGAACTGGAGATGGTATTTCTCAGGAGGGGTTTCTGCAAGATGCGGGGCAGGGCGTTCGTGGCCGGGGATCTGGTCGCGAAAGCGGTCCTCTCTTCGACCATTGTGGAGCGTTAGGAAAAGTACCATGTCTGTGAATATAGACGACAGGGCTGTAGTCAGGAAGGGCGCCGAACTCGATGACGGAGTGTCGGTCGGACCATTCTCCGTAATAGGAGAGAACGTAACCATCGGCAGGGATACTGTCATCGGAAGCAGCGTTCTGATTGACGGCAATACCGGGATAGGCAGCAATAATGAGATATTTCACTGCGCGTCCATAGGTACCCCGCCTCAGGACCTGAAGTACTGCGGCGAGGAAACCTCCGTCAAAATAGGAAACAATAACACCATCAGGGAGTTTGTGACTGTAAACAGCGCCACCGGAGAGGGCGAATCCACGGTGGTGGGCGATAACTGCCTGCTGATGGCCTATGTTCATATCGCACACAACTGTGTTCTGGAGGATAATATAGTGCTGGCTAACGCGGTAAACCTGGCCGGCCACGTAAAGATATACTATCACGCTATAATTGGCGGAATGGTTCCGGTGCATCAATTCGTTGCCATAGGCGACCACGCCTTCGTGGGCGGGGGAAGCAGGATCGCCAAGGATGTGCCCCCCTTCGTGAAGGTGGCGGGAAATCCTCCCCGGGTTAACGGCATAAACAGTATCGGGCTCCAGAGGAGGGGGTTTACCAAGAAACAGCGAGAGGTGATCAAGAGGGCCTACACCTATCTGTACCGGAAAGGTCTCAATGTCTCGCAGGCGGTGGAACGGATACAGAGCGACCTCGCCCGGACGAAAGAGACCAGGCTGATAGTCGATTTTATAGAAAACTGCCAGCGGGGAATCACTAAGTAATAATTCAGACAGGGAGTATCTGTTGAATCTGGAGGGTAATAATATTACGGCCGGTGTTATAGGCACCGGCAACCTGGGAAGGAATCACGCCCGGATCTATTCCGGTTCGGAACGGGTGGAAGAAGTCTATATATTCGATACCGACGCCGGCTGCGCCGAAGAAGTGGCCGGCAGCTTCGGGGTCAATGTCTCGGATTCCTGCGGCGAGCTTATGGACAGGTGCGATCTGGTCAGCGTATGTACTCCTGCCACCACTCATTATGATATCGTATGTACGGCGCTGGAACAGGGCCTGCACGTTCTGGTCGAAAAACCGCTGGCATCCAGTTCCCGCCTGGGGAGAGAACTGGTCGGCAGGGCCAGGGAGAATAACCTGGTTCTTCAGGTTGGGCATATCGAAAGGTTCAACGGAGCATTCCAGGCGGTCGTTCCCCTGATTAAGCAGCCGAAGTTCATAGAGGTGCACCGGTTGAGCACCTTTACCGCGAGAGGGATTGATGTTTCGGTGGCGGTGGATCTGATGATCCATGACCTGGACCTGGTACTGGCGCTGCTGAAGGGCTCGAAGCTGACCGAATGCAGGAGCTCAGGCGCCGGGTTGCTGACTGATTCCGCGGATATAGTCAATACCCGCCTGGAGTTCGACAACGGGTGCGTGGCAAATCTGACCGCCAGCCGGGTTTCGCGCGAGGCGATGAGGAAGATGAGAATATTCCAGAAGGATCTTTACCTTTCTCTGAACCTGAGAGAAAAAACGGTGGAAGCGTTCACGGCCTCTGGCGATATTGATATCGAACAGGCCGACAGGGACCCGCTCTCCTTCATAAGGCCACTGGATATCGAGGTAGACCTCTCGGAACCGCTCAAAAAGGAGATAGATTCTTTTGTGGAAGCTGTAACCTGCGGAGGGGAACCGCTGGTCTCCGGAGAGGACGGGGCGGCGGCGCTTGAACTGGCAGAGACGATACTGAAACAGGTAGAGAATTCTTGAGCAAGGATATAAACATACTACTTACCTGCGGGGAAACCAGCGGGGAATATCATGCCGGCAAACTGATCAAAGCACTCAAGGAAAAAAGCCCCGGTTCCCGGGTAATAGCCCTGGGAGGCGAACTTCTGGAACAGCTGGGCGCGGAGGTATCATTTCCCATGGAGAGGTATTCCTTCATGGGTTTTTCAGAGATAATTCCCGGCATACCCAGAATCATTTCACTGGAGAGCGAACTGAAATCCCTGATGAAGAGCGGGGTTATCGATCTGTTCATACCGGTTGACTACCCCGGCCTTAATCTCAGGCTGGCCAGGTACGCCTCCGGGATGAATATACCGGTGTTGTACTTCATCAGCCCCCAGGTATGGGCGTGGGG
The DNA here is from genome assembly GCA_046483305.1 of Candidatus Krumholzibacteriales bacterium. Classification (GTDB taxonomy): domain Bacteria; phylum Krumholzibacteriota; class Krumholzibacteriia; order Krumholzibacteriales; family WJIX01; genus WJIX01. Next base: position 8,108 of record JAWODM010000008.1, read on the forward strand.
CAGATGGAGGCTCAGGAAGATGAAGAAGTATATAGACCGGATGGTGGTAATACTTCCTTTCGAAGAACAACTCTACAGGGATGAAGGTATTCCGGTCTTTTTCGCAAGCCACCCGGTGCTGGAAGAGATAGAGCCGCCGGAGGAACCAAAGGAGGCGCCAGACCCGGATTCAGATTTCAAAATACTGCTGTTTCCCGGAAGCAGGGTCCAGGAAGTCGGCAGAATGCTTCCGCCAATGCTGGATGCGGCCAGGGAATTAAAAAAGAAGTTCAGCAGGGCTGAATTCATTCTGGGAGTGGCCCCCCTGATCAGAAGGCAGGGAGTGGAGATACCGGAAGACCTGCGCGGAGCGGTCCGGGTAACCGAAAAGGGGCTTGAAGAACTGGCCGACGTCTCTCTGGTGCTGGCCGCCTCCGGGACTGTTACTCTTCAGACCGCGGTCTCCGGAACGCCGCTGGTGGCGATGTATAAGACTTCTTTCATCAGTTATATTCTGGCCAGATTGATGATAAGAATTCCCTATGTGGCAATGCCCAACGTTCTTGCGGGAAAGAGGGTCGTACCGGAGCTCATTCAGAGGGAAGTAACCGGAGATAGAATAGCGGAGCAGGCGGAGAGAATACTCACCAGCCGGGACGAATACCGGAAAACTTCAGCCGCTCTGCTGGACCTGAGAAGAAATCTGAAGGGCAGGGGCGGGATGGACAGGGTTGCCGGGCTGGCCCTGGAGATGACTGGCCGCCGCGGCTGAGCATGACAGTATGAATCGATATTATTTCAATCTGAACGGTTTCCGTTATGAAAATAAGGCTTAATAAGAATATTCTCAGCTTTGTGGGGGCGTTCTTCATGAGGCTGATTGGAATTACCTGGAGGGTCGAATACCGGGGGCTGGATAATCTCCGAAAAGCGAGGGATGCGTCGGGCAATGTTATCTTAGCTTTCTGGCACGGGCGGCTTCTGGCCCTGAGCTATACCCACCGGGGAAAAAACATTCAGGTGCTAGCCTCGGAGCATTACGACGGCGACCTGATGGGAAGAATAATCGCCAGGCTTGGATTCGGACACCTCAAGGGGTCGACCAGCAGGGGAGGCCACAGGGCCATGAGAGATCTGAAGTCGGTGCTGGAGGAGGGGCTGGATGCGGGGTTGGCCGCGGACGGGCCGCGGGGGCCCCGGGGCAGGCTGCAGCAGGGCGCGGTGGAGCTCGCCAGGCTGACCGGCAGGGCGGTACTTCCCCTTACCAGCAGCGCTTCCCGCCGAAAGCTGTTCCGGTCATGGGATTGTTTCCAGGTTCCCCTGCCATTCTCCAGGGTGGTGGTTGAGTACGGTGAACCGCTGATTATGAAGGGCGACGAGAATAAAGATGAAAGGGAGCAGGCAAAGGACGTTCTTCAGCGGAGACTGAACGAGCTGACAGCAGCTCTGGACAGGAGCATCGGATACAGGGATAAGGAAGTCTGGCCTCATGAAGATATATAAGCGGGAATCCACGGCGGAAAAGGTATTCAGGGGAAGGGGCTGGTATGTCCTGCTGCTGCCCCTGAGAATTCTGATTTCATATCTGTACAGGTTTGGCATGCGGGCCAGGGCCGCAGTCAAGAGAGCTGGAGGAAGGATAGAAATTGGAGATGAGCCGGGAGGGGCCAGGGTAATATCAGTTGGCAACATCCTGGTTGGCGGAGGGGGAAAAACCCCCTGTTCCATGGCTCTGGCGGAAGAACTGGCCAAAAGGGGAATGGATCCGGTAATTCTGACCAGGGGGTACGGAAGCAGGGCTGAGAAGGCCGGGCTTCCGGTAGTGCTGTCCGATAATAGGACGGATGCGCCGGGAACAGAATTTCTTGCAGAGAAGGACTTCAATTACCCGGATTTGCCGTCAGGTGGATATGCATCCGTTTTCGGCGACGAGGTTACCATATACAGGAGCGCTGGTATACCGGTGGTTATCGATCCGGAGAGAAGGCGGGGGGCGGAGGCGGCCCGGAGGATTCTCCATCCTGGTTATATAATATTAGACGACGGTTTCCAGAATATATCCGTGGATAAGGATATGGATATACTCCTTCTGGATCACAGCGATCCCTTCTGCGGCGGGAGATTGCTCCCCTGGGGGAGGCTACGGGAGGAACCCGGAGCGGCCGCCAGGGCGGATGCGGTGATATTCACCAGGAGCGGCTCAACAGAAGTGCCAGCGGAAGTTTCGGCAATAGTGGGGGATAAGCCTGTATTCTTCGCCAGGCATTCTTATATCGGTATATATGACAGAGAGGGAGTTAAGGTCTCCGAGGAAGAATTGAGGGGCCGCAAACTGGCTGTATACTCCGGGATAGCCCTGCCGCCCCATTTCGAGGTTACGGTCAGGGAGTATGTGACGGAACCGGACCTTTCCTTCAGGTTCTCAGATCATCACGAATATACCGCCAGCGATATCAGCTTCATGATGGATAGGACGGCGGAGGGTTCGGCGTTTATTACTACCGAAAAGGACTGGTATAAGAGCGCGGAGCTCTTCTCCCGCGATACCGATATTTTCATGTTAAAGATAAGAATGATTATAGGCGATATAGACAGGCTTATCGAACTGATACTTTCTGTTTAAGGTTTTACGAAGCGGGGTATATGCGGCGACAGCCTCACCAGGAGCTCATAGTTGATGTCATGGGTGGTGAAATTGCTGAAGGCGTTTATGGAAATGGTCCGGTTCTTCTGTGTCCCGATAAGCACAACTTCGTCGCCCGGACTGGTTCTGGAAACGTCCGTGATATCTGCTATCAGCATGTTCATGCTGACCAGGCCTATTACCGAGGCCCGGCAGCCGTTTATCAGCACCCTTCCATGATTGCTCAGCGAACGGCTGTAACCGTCTGAGTAACCGACCGGGATGGTGGCGATCTTCATGTCATTGGGAGCCAGGAAAGAAGTGTTGTAACCTATGAAATCGCCGCGTTTTACCGATTTCACGTCCATCACCCTGCTCTTCCAGCAGATTACCCTTTTCAGGGGGTTGGTCTTGACATCGTTGTTGGTAAGGTAGTAAATGTAGGTTTCCATACTGGGCCAGAAGCCGTACTGCAGTATCCCCACTCTTATCATATCCATCCTGGTCTCAGGATAGCATATCGCCGCGGCGGAGGAAGCGGTGTGCCGGTACTCCGGGCGAATACCCGACCTGACAAAGTCATCGTATATCCTTACGAAGTTCTCATACTGGTTCTTGACCCGTACGTGGTTGGCAATACTTTCCGCGCCCGAATAATGGGTGCACATCCCCTTCAGATCGATCCGTTCACTGTTGTCCAGTATCAGTCTCTTGACATCTTCCAGTTCAGATTCCAGAAAACCGGTCCTGTTCATGCCGGTTTCTATATCCAGGTGTATCCCGGCCTTTTTATTCATTCTCCCGGACAGGTCAATAACCTTCTTAAGCCTGCTCATGCTGAATACATAGAACTCTATTTCGTTTTCAATAGCCCATTCCAGCTCCTGGTTGTCCAGGAAACCCATGATCATGATAGTCGAGGAATCGGTTACCTTGAGCGCTTCCAGGGCATCCCAGGCGCTGAAAACCGAGAAATGGCCGATGCCGCATTCCTGGGCCATCGGAACGAATTCATTTATGCCGTGTCCGTAGGCGTTCCCCTTGATCACCGATGAGATCCTGATATCGGGGCCGATATATTCTCTGATGAAGTCTATATTGTTGCGAAGGGCGGATTTCTTCAGCTCGATATAAGAAGTGTAATACATATCAGGCCTCACCTTTTCCAAGCAAGTTGTATATGATAAATGAAAAAACCTTAATGCCGGTCTCCAGGAGCTGATCCGGAAAGTCATAGTCGGGGTTGTGAAGGCTGGGATGCCCTGTTCCCGCTCCTATCCCGAACAGAGCGCCGGGGAATTTCCCGGTAAAATGCCCGAAATCCTCGGACCAGCGGAAAGGTTTATCAATGAAGCGGGTTTCATACCCTTCTTTTTCGGCAGCCTCCGCCACCAGCTCGCTGCAGCTCCTGTTGTTTACGGTGGAGGGAAATTCCTGAATCCAGTTAATATCGATATCCAGCCCCGATTCAGCCGCAATTCTTTCCGCGGTTTCAGAAGCGGCGCCGGCCAGAAGCTCCATGTCATCGTCCCTGACTGCTCTGAGTGTGGCGATTACCTCTGCTTCGCCAGGCGAGGTTCCCAGCGCGACCTCCCCGAGCCTGGCGTGGACCACCGTGGACAGGATGAAATCACGGTAACCTTCTCCGCCGGAATCGATAACAGTCAGCTCCCTGATAATATTGCTCATTGCCATGGCGGGGCTGAGGCCCCGGGAAGGTTCCGCCGCATGGGAAGTTTTACCGGTCAGCCTGATAACCATCCCCCTGGAAGCGGACGCGAAGTTATCATAGCCAATAACGACGCTGTTCAATTCATGTCCGGGAAGGTTGTGCGCGGCAAATACATAATCAGGCTTTATAAGCTCGAATTTGCCGTCTGAGATAACCCTGGCCGCTCCCTCTCCGGTCTCCTCCGCAGGCTGGAAAAGCAGCACAGCTCTTCCTCTCTCAGGCCGCGACTCTGAGAGTACATGAGCCATCCCCGCCACTATAGCCATGTGACCATCATGACCGCACTTATGCGACACGCCTTTGGATTCCGACCTGTAATCGAAACTGTTAATTTCGGCTATAGGAAGGGCGTCCAGTTCCGATCTTATCAGAACAGTAGGGCCTTCCCTGCTGCCTTCAAATACCGCCGCCAGGCCCGTCCCGGCAATACCGGTAATAACCTGATCCGGGCTGAATCCGGAGATGAAATTAATTATCCTCTCCGAAGTTCTGTGTTCATCCCATGAAAGCTCCGGGCTCGAGTGAAGTTCTCTTCTGAGCGACATCAGCTGTTTATTTATACCTTTATTTACCATGGCGATTAACTGCTAACATTAAAACAGGTTCAGGTCAACGAAAAATAAAAAAGCCCGCACCTGGAAGGGGTGCGGGCTTAAAATCAGAGGCGATATCGATATCCGCTTCCGGAGGTCAGCGGCCTCCTTCGTCGATAGTCAGCTCATCTCCGAAGTTGACCATCAGCCCCGCCTCGAAACTGTAATTATATTCTGTTCTCACTTCGTGTCCACCGAATACTATGCGGGCGTTCGAAAGGATTTCGTCCGGGGAATACCTCAGATCCTGAAGAGGGAACTGGTTCTTTGCCTCGAACGGAACCAGCATGATAGTTGCCTCCACCGTGGAGTTGGCAGGGACCAGGACACTGGTCTTGCCGCTGAAAGGCTGAACCGGAACCTCATCGCCTCCCATCGGTTCGAACACGATTCTATAGTCGGTTACAAGAAAATCACTCAGAACTCCGTTATCCACGTCCACCAGGCCCGAATATGCGGTATTAGTAAATTCAACCTTTATATAATCTTCCTGAACATAATCGTCTTCTGTCTGAAACTGGAGAGGACTGCTGTTCTCAATATAGAGGGTATCTCCCTGGTTGAGGACATCGCAGAAGAAAGCTCCCCCGCCTTCGTTGATATTACTTACATAGACCACAGCCCGCTGTTCGTAGCTGCTGTCTGTATCGCACCCGAAGACAAGGAGTCCGAATATAACAATTAGGGCCGACACTGCGATATATTTCTTAGTTGCGGACATCAATAAACCTCCTGATTACAATATACCCGGTTTTGCTGATATTCTTTATCGCAATGATTATGCCAATACAGCAATAGTTATTGGCATCTGATGTTGTTGTTATTATATCAGTTACGATTGACGTTCAAATTAACGGGGAGGCGCCGGGGGTGAAAATATGCATTATGCGGCAGTATATGTTGCGAGTTGTCCCCGCATTTTGTAATATGAGGTTAGCAGGGAGGGTACCGATTTGGCTGCTTCAAAGGATGATCCGATCGTTGAAAGAACCGATATACTGGTTATCGGGAGCGGTATGGCGGGTCTTTTTTTTGCGCATAAGGCCTCCCGCAATTCATCCATAACTGTAATCACCAAAAAGGAAATATTTGATTCAAACTCCGTGAAGGCCCAGGGAGGGATAGCGATAGCGGTTAAAGACGAGGATTCAGCCGAACTTCACATGCGCGACACTATTTCCGCGGGAAGGGGGCTGAGCGACCGGAAAGCGGTGGAGGTGATGGTCGGGGAAGCTCAGGAAAGGCTGGAAGAATTAATCTCCATAGGTGTGGAATTCGACAGGGAAAGCGGCGGTGGCACTCTCAAGGCCAGCAGGGAAGGGGGGCACTCCGCTCCCAGGGTTCTTCACTACGGGGATGTAACCGGCAGGGAGATTATGGAGAAACTTCTCGGTGCGGTCAGGGATAATAAATCGATCGAGATACTGGAATATCATCTGGCTCTGGACCTTATAGTGGATTCCAACCGCTCGGTGATAGGGGCTTTCGTGCTGGACCGGGCCGGCGGCAGGGTGAAGGCGATAATCGCGAAAAATACAGTGCTGGCCACCGGAGGAGCCGGGAAGATATACCTTTACACCTCCAATCCCGATGTTGCCAACGGCGACGGACTGGCACTGGCGTATATGGCCGGAGCCAGGATGGCGAACCTGGAATTCGTGCAGTTTCATCCCACCTGTTTTTACAGTCCCACAGTTAAAACGCTGCTTATTTCGGAGGCGCTCCGGGGCGAGGGGGCGGTTCTAAGAAATGAAAAGGGTGAAGAATTCATGGAAGGGCAGCATCCTCTCAGGGAGCTTGCCCCCAGGGATATAGTGGCCAGGGCTATAGACCGGGAGATGAAGAAGAGCGGGGAGAAACATGTATATCTCGATATTACGCATAAGGATAAGGATTGGCTGAAGGAGAGATTCCCGTTTGTCTACGAGAGCTGCCGGAAATACGGTATAAAGATCGAAAAGGATCAGATCCCGGTAGTTCCGGCCGCTCACTACATGGTGGGTGGGGTGAAGACCGATATAAACGGCATAACCAATGTAGACAGGCTTTACGCCATTGGGGAGGTCTCCTGCTCCGGCGTCCACGGAGCCAACAGGCTGGCCAGCAATTCGCTGCTGGAGGCGATTGTAATGGCAAGCCGCTGTTCGGAGTCGATCGGAAAAGAAGAACGGGAGGAACCTGATTTCGACCCCGCCGCCTATTCCTGGCCCAGCCGCGGGGACCCCGAGAAGATCGAGACGGTTATCCTAGACCACGACTGGGACCTTGCCAGAAGGGTTATGTGGGATTACGTGGGGATAGTAAGAAATGACGAACGGCTGAATATCGCGAGAAAAAGGATATCCCAGATCAGGGAGAACGTGAACAGAATATACGGCAGGTATGGCATTTCTGTTGATATGGTCGAGCTCAGGAACCTTGCCCTGGTCTGCAGCCTGGTGATTCATTCAGCCAATCTCCGTAAGGAGTCGAGAGGCCTGCACTACAATACCGATTACCCTTATAAGAACCCGGTGTGGAGAAAGGATACCATACTGGAGCCGAATGTTATATAATCCCTTGAAAGTAATGAACATGGAAATGTTATGAGCATAAACCTGTTATTCGGAATAAGATGAAAGACACCAGAGAGAGAATAAGGGAACTGGCAGAATCCGAAGGGTATTACAACGAGAAGGCGTATGTGTTTGTTCTGCTGGCTGTGGAGAGGGTAGTTGAATCTCTGACGGGCCCTCCCAGGCATATATCGGGCTCCGAACTTCTCGAGGGTATCGTCGATTACGCCAGAGACGAGTTCGGCCCGATGGCCAAAGAGGTTTTTAACTTCTGGGGCGTGGAGAAGTCGGTGGATTTCGGCAAGATCGTTTTTTCGCTGGTCGATGAGGGTTTGCTGCTGAAGACCGACCGGGACAGCCTTGAGGATTTCAGGGACAAACTCGATTTTGAAGAAATATTTGAAGAGGGATATTTCGATTAGGCGGGTGTCCTGTATTATGGCTTCATCTGAACAAGTAAGAAAGATCGATATTATCCTGCTGGGAGTCTATGGTATTGTCGCCCAGACGGTCTTTCTCCGGGAGATGCTTGGCCTGTTCAGGGGGACTGAGTTCGTGGTGGGGATAATAATCGCCAGCTGGATGATATGGGTGGGAGCAGGTTCCCTGCTGGGGGGACGGATATTCGGCGATCTGTTCGTGAGGAAATTCCGTAATTTTCAGCTGCTTATAATATCGACAGCGTTTCTTCTGCCGGCCACTACTATTACGATAAGACTGGGAAGGGGGATGCTCTCCGGGGCTCCCGGCGAATATCCTCCCCTGGCCGGCTCTATTCTGTTCTGCGTGCTGGTTATGGCTCCTGCGGCCTTTGGCGCGGGGCTCCTGTACAACGAGGCAAGCCGGTGGTGGAAGAACAGAGTGGGCACTATATCGGAAGGGGTTTCATGGGTATACATTCTGGAGGCTGCTGGATCTCTGGCGGGGGGGATCATCTTTTCGCTGATTTTGCTCAGGTACCTTACCCAGTTTGAAATATCGCTGCTGATATTTCTGCTGGTGGCCCTGATAGTCAGCAGGCCTTTGAGAAAGGGGAAGCGGAAGGCCGCTGCGGCTGTCGCGCTTCTGGGGGCGATATTCTTCGCGGGGAGGATTCTCGATGATATCAGCATTGAGCGCCTGTTTCCGGGATACAGAGTTATCGATTTCGAATCGTCCGAATACGGGGAGATAGCGGTGGTGGAGAGGGAGGGGGGCATATCCTGCTATTCGGGGGGATCCAGGCTGTTTACCATCCCGGGCAGGGACCGGGCGGAAGAGATGATTCATATCCCGCTTCTATCGCATGACAACCCCGGACGGGTGCTGGTGGTCGGAGGGGGGCTGAAGGAAGAGTTGAATGAGATTGCGAGGCACCCTTCCGTCCGGGAGGCGGATTTCGTCCAGCTGGACGGTGAGCTAATAGAGATTCTGAGGGAGTACTACATCGGAGGCGGTACCGGACGGATAGATACAGAGCTTATAATCGGCGACGGAAGGCGTTTTGTGAAGAGAAGCGGCAAAAAGTACGACGTTATAATAGTGAACGCTCCCGACCCGGTTAATATTGAGATAAACAGGTATTATACAATTGAATTCTTCAGGTTGGCCGCGCGGGTACTCGAACCGGGGGGTATCCTGGCGGTAAATCATTCCTCCTCGGAGAACTTCATATCTGTTCAGCAGGGCAGAGCGCTTAAATCGCTGGAGAAGACCCTGCTTGGTATTTTTGACAGAGTGACAGTGCTGCCGGGCTCCAATCTGTATTTTATTGCGGGAGAAAGAAAGATAAAGCTCGCTGATATTTTCGCTGCTCTGAGCGGCAGGGAACTTGGCACAGAATATATCAATGAAAATTACCTCCCCTACCGGCTGAACAGAGAGAGAGTGGATTTTACGTTGTCGGGGATGAAGAAGGGCGCAGGGGTAAAGGTGAACAGAGACCTGATGCCGGCGATGACTTCTTATGAGCTGTTTCTGGAGTTTCACCGGAGCGGGTATTCGCCGCCGCAGTTTATCATTGATATTTTCAGGGGCCGGAACAGCTGGGTCTTTCTTCTCGCCTGCCTGCTGATAATAGTTATTTTTGCCTTTCCCGGCAGAAAGACCGCGGCGAAACTGGATATCTGGACGGTGGGACTGACCGGGTTCCTCTTCCAGATAAGTATTCTGCTGACCTACCAGGCGTTTTCAGGTTACCTCTATGAAGGTATAATCATATTGACCGCCTCCTTTATGGCCGGGATCTCCGCGGGAACCCTGTATTCGCAGCTGCGGGAGAAGCAGCTCTGGAAGAATGGCAGGTTGATTCATGCCGCTCTGATGGCGCTGGCGGTTGCGCACTTCGTATGGGTCCGGAGGGTCACCGGCGCCGGCGCGGGGATAGCAGCCGGGACAGCCGGGTTTATCTCTTTCTCCCTGCTGGGGGGATTTCTTACCGGGATGTTCTACCGGGCAGTGGTCTCCACGGTGCTGGAGACCGCCGTGGGTGAGCAGCCGGCTGTTTTCTACGCCTGGGACATGTTCGGCGCCTGCCTGGGCAGTATACTGGGAGGGGTATTGCTGTTTCCGGTGTTCGGAATAAACGGCGCGGTTGCGGCCATACTATTTCTTCACCTGGCCGGACTGTCGCTGCTCACCGGGAAGTGGCAGACCGGATAGGCCCGGACGATCCTTCGGGGATCAGGAATTTATCTGAGCCCGAAATCCTCCTCCGAGAATACATCCGCGGTAAAGGCCTGTATTCTGGTATCAGGCATTTTCCAGCAATCGGACGGAAGGCCCGCCTTGCGGCAGGTGTGGCCGAGAAACTCCTCCCGGTTCCATCCCCATTCCACCGGAACCTGGGGAAGAAGGACACCGGAGCGGTTGCCCCTGCTCATAATCAGGCCGTGCTTTCCTACTTCCACCTTCTCCGGATCTTCTATATCTCTTACCGGGCTGAGAACCGAAATCTCAATGCTGAGGCCGGACAGCTCCGATCCGGTAACCGGCGGAAACCTGGGGTCTCTGAGAGCGGCCGATTCGGCGTTGTCCGCTATGGTCTGTATAAGAGGTTTAAGCGGCATTATGTAACCTATACAGCCTCTCAGCTGTCCATCCTTCTTCAGGGTCACAAATCCGCCCCTCTTTTCTCCGAACAGCGGGGAGGAAGGAATCTCCAGGGAGATATCCTTTCCGTTAAGTTTCCTGTCCAGCACCTGGCGTGCATAGCGAAGAAGGAATTTCCTGTCCTCGTCGCTGAGCGAACCGGATTCCTTCTCCGGCCGGGCCGATTCCGAGCGCTCTTCATCGTCTCCGGTATCCGCGCTGTTTCTGTCAACGAAAGCCGCAGAGAGATAGCCGACCACCCGATCGTTATCTCCGGTAACATCTCCCGAATGCGAATAATTCAATGGAATGCAGCTGTCGGCGCCCAGTTTTGCGGAAGCCTTCATGGCGGCAAGCACCGGACCGTATCCGCATGCTTCTGTCTTCCTGGAATAGATGGCGTTTGACAGTGAGTCGAAATCGAATTCAGATAGATGATTGATGAATACCCGGTCAAGCCGTTCAGCTTCGCCGGCGCTGTGAAAATGCGATAAATCAGTGCTTGCCACTATCAGGAACCTGGTACCTTTAAGAGCTTCAGCGAGAGCGCCGGCCAGCTCATCGATATTTTCCAGATCCTGACCGCCCATCACGATTGGAACCAGTTTAAAATCTTCCAGTACCGACTGCAGAAATGGTATCTGAACTTCCAGAGAATGCTCGCTGAATTGCGGCACGGAGGAGCCATGGCCGCTGGAGCTTATTCTCACTCTATCGCTTCCGGAAGCTATACGGTCGGCAAGATCCGTATCCACTTCGACCTTTCCCAGGGGAGTGCTGTAGTAATCACCGTCGAAGATCGAACAGAAGCTGAAACTCTCCCGATGGCTGGGAGCTATTACCACTACCTTTTCATACTGTTTGCCCGATATCAGTTTGTATCCGAACCCCGCCGTGGGGCCGCTGTACCGGTAGCCTGCGTGAGGAGAGACTATGGCAAGTACCTTTCCGTCGATCTTCTCCGGTTCCGCCCTCTCCAGGTAGTCTTCGATCGCGGACCTGAGCTCTACGGGGTCACCGGGGTAAAAGGAACCGGCAAACGCCGGTTTGCGTATTTTGTTATCCATCTGATTCTCCTTGCTTCCTGTACCTGAAATCAAGTTCGGAATTAGCAGAATTATCAACAGGGTAATTATATTCTTTTTTAATCTCATAAGTTAACCTGTGTCCCAGATGCCCGGTACGGCCTCTCCGCATTCCGAGCAACTCTCTCCTTTCATATTTATTGATTTGACGCGGTAACCTTTTCTCTCTATAACCAGTCCGCCGCAGGAAGGGCAGAAAGTGCTTTCCTTACCCCCGCCCGGCACATTGCCGATATAAACGAATTTTATCCCTTCCTGCCTGCATATCCGGTAAGCCGTCTCCAGTGAGGAGAGAGGCGTCGGAGGGAGATTCTTAAGCTTGTACTGGGGAAAGAATCTTGAGAAATGAAGGGGAACTTCATCACCCACGTTTTCTATTATCCATCTGGCCATCTTTCTGATTTCATCAGGGGAATCGTTGAGGGTGGGGACCATAAGGTAAACTATCTCCAGCCAGACCCCTTCTTCCCGAGCCCGGACGATATTGTCCAGCACCGGCTTAAGGGTTCCCCCGCATATCTTCCTGTAATAACTGTCGGTGAAAGCCTTGAGATCGATCTTGATCGCATCTGTTACTTTACAGAGGTCCCCGAATGGAATGCTGTTGTAGTAGCCGTTGGTTACCACAAACGACTTAAGGCCGTGGGCAGATGCTATTCTGGAGATATCCCTGGCGTACTCAATAAATACCACGGGTTCTCCGTAAGTGCAGGTAATTGACGGCAGGTTGTTCTTCCCCGCGCTGGTTACTATCCTCTCCGGCGGGGTGTAGCTGGTTTCGACCATATCCGGGCTTGACTGTGATATCTGCCAGTTCTGGCAGAATTTGCATTCCATGTTGCACCCCACCGTGGATATGGAGAGCGAATATGTGCCGGGGAGTACATGAAAGAAAGGTTTCTTCTCGACCGGATCCGCGTGAATGGAGCACGGATGCCCGTATGAGAGTGAATACAGAACTCCTCCCGAATTCTCTCTCACACCGCAATAACCTGTTTTGCCGTCATTAATTACACACTTTCTGGGACAGAGCAAGCACCTTACCCTGCGCCCTTCCATCGGTTCATAATAGTCTGCCCTGTGGATATTCGGCGAAGAGGACAGAGACCCGGGCAGGGCGAGTATAGCTGATGCCAGGGTGGCATTTCGAAGAAACCTGCGGCGGGTCATACACAGCGGCCCACCCTTGCCTTGAATATCCCTGTTTTCATTATTAATTATTTCCATCGCAGGAGCACCTCTATTTAGAAGAATAAAGCATTAGCGGACAAAGCGCAAGTTTATAGGATTACTGGCGCGGGGGTCAGATCCCTTCGGCCGCAGACTTAACTGCCCGGTACTGGCCGGGTGGGACCGGGCCGCGCGAACCGCCGGAAAGAGACCAGCACTCGGTTTTTCCCGGCCGGGGTTGGAAGAAAATGACTTTGTCCAGGATACTGTCATTACGGCCCTCAATGGTAATAACCAGATCGGCATCTCCGGAGGAGGGAGGTTCCTGGAGCGCGACGGGAAGGGTTTCGTATTCCAGGGATTTGAGATTTTCGATTATAGTTTCGGCTATTTCGTCTTCTGCGGCCCCGCCGCCGGCCAGAGTCCATCCGCCATCAAAGTACCTCAACCTCAGTTCCGTCCCGCTTCCCGAGATGGCAAGCAGCCTGACCTCATCTCTTTTAAAACGTGATACCGACAGGTCAAATATATACTTATAACTCTCGGAGAAGATCCTCAGAAGGTCCGTCCTGACCAGGAATATCTGATCCATATCGTTCCGGGTGGCATGGATCATATCGGCCATTCTGGAACCAAAGGTTATATGAATATTCTTCTCATAACTGTCTATGTTAATTATATAATCAGGAATCACCAGTCCGAACTTTTCAAGGTTTTCATCGGTGGCCGGGATGAATCTGTAAATAAGCATTCTGTCCAGGGTCTGAATGTATCCACTGATATATTTCTCCCGGGCCGGAATTCCGGTGCCTTCCAGCTTCCAGCCCAGATCGGAATTAATGATGGCGAATTCCCTGGAATCGGATATGTGCTCTATTCTGCTTATGAAATTAGGATTGATATTTATGAACTTCTTGTTTCTGAAGTGGAAAAGTGTTTTCTCCGCTGTCTGGGTAATGATTTCATTGGAGAGGTAGACATCCCGGGAAGAGCCGATTGAGGCATAGAGAAGGTTGCTGGTAGGGGCGCGGGAGCCGATCCGGATGGTGTCAGGTTTTTCCCTTCCTTTCTGGTAGAGAATGATCACGCTGGAGGGGTTTTTCAGTCCGAATTCTGACAGGTCGGCAGGACCCTCTATTACCTCCATGATTTTACTCTCCGAAATATTTTCTATCAAGTCATCTACGATATTTATTGCGCCGGATGTTCGAACCGGATGGGTAACCACCCACCTCTTTCCCGACCGCTCGAAAACAACCCTGGTGGAATCACTTCTGATGTATATCCCTTTCATAACATGGCCGGGCTCGATATCGATAAGCCGGCCCCTTCTTACCTGTACCGGGTCTCCGCCGAAAACGCCTCCGAAGAGGTAAAAGATACCAGCGACTATAATTATCAGAAGGATTATGTAGATGTAGGCAGATTTCATCAGATTAATCGTTTCCGGATAACCTTTTCTTCCTGGCAAGAACCCAGACTCCCGCCATTATTACGAGGGCGGGCAGCACCGCTATGGAGAGCCAGTATACCAGGCGTCCCTGGCGCATGGTAAGAAGGACCGGCTGCACCAGGTTATCCCTGGGACGGATGGTTATCAGGTTCTCCCTCTTGGTAAGCCAGTTGATGGTATTCATTATTAGATCGCGATTACCGTAAAGGTCCAGAATTTTATTGGATGCAAAATCACTGTCGCCGAAAAGGGCCACTCTGGTCTCCGGGGCGGTTGAACTCCCCGGTTCTGAGACTGAGGATACGGCAGCCAGAAGGACCGGCCCCGGGCTGTCGGACTCCCTGTCGAATTTTGTTTTCCCCTCCATTACCAGATCGAGATCACTCTCCGCATAGGCATTCTGATTGGTAAAGCAGAGCGGAGTGACATTTACTCCTTCGGCGGAATCCAGCTGGGCAACCGAACGGGCCTGAGGGAAGAAGGAGAAATAGGTAAATCCACGGGTTATGGGGTGATTGCCGTAACGGTTAACCACCGGGGTGAGATAGTTCCCTGAGGTGAGCATCCCGGACCTGTCCACTATTATGCTGTTTTCGGGGATTATCCCGTAAGGGCTGAGAGTTGCGGTTATATTCCCGCATTCGGTAAGAGGATCAATCAGGAACAGGGCTCTTCCTTTGTCCTCAAGGTAATCGGATACAGTTTCCTGTTCGAACGGAAGTATATCTCTCTCCGGTCCTGCAATTACCAGGACATTACAGTCTCCCGGAATCCCGCTGCCGGCGCCCAGCGAAAGTTCCTCCACGCTGAAGTTCTCTCCCCTGAGCAGTTCGGCCAGATTAGCGTAACCGACGTTTTTGCCGTCACTTATCGATCTTTCGCCATGCCCTGTCAGAAAATATATTTTCAGCCTCTTTCTGCTGATGGACCTGTATATGCTGTTGGTCAGTTTGCTTTCGGTAACCCCGGTTATCTTTTCCCAGCCGCTTGCGCTTTCCACCACTGTTACTCCGAACTGCTGTACGTTGTAGCGCCTCGCCACTGTGGGGCTCCGGTCCGGGTTGACGAATTCATACTCTATTTTCCCGCTGGCCGCATGGTAATTTTCCAGAAGGTCTTCGACAGAGCTCTTCTCCCGGTCAGTCTCCTTATAGAAGGCAATTATTCTGATACCGGATTCAAGTCCGCCGATTACATCCAGGGTCTTCCGCGACAGGGAGAACCTGCTGTTGTGGGTGGTGTCTATTCTCACATTGTTCCTGATTACGACCGCCTGCAACAGTATAAGCACTGTCAGAACAATTGCCGCAGAGAGGTAGGTGCCGGTCCTTTTTCTGGCGGTGATACTGGAAACGGTGTCGCCGGCCTGCCGGTAGGAAAATATGGCGGCTGTGATTATTATGAGAAATCCGGTTACCAGGGAAAGTATTATGAGAGCTTTGCTCCGGGGGGAATAAATATACAGCAGCGCGCCGGCGGCGATAAGAAGAAAAGCTGCTATTCTTATCCATCTCAGCGTCGCTCTCATCATGCCCTCCATCTGTCAGAGTCCAGGGATTTCTTGCACAGGAAGAGAAAAAAGAAGGTCAGAAAGATATAATAGGTTATATCACTGAGATTTACTATCCCCTTGGCGAACTGATTGAAGTGATAGATGAGGGAGAGCTCGGAGATAAAATTGAAAAGGGAAGAATCAGCAATGGGGGCAAGCCATCCCACCAGCAGAAGGAAAAGAACCATCCCGAATGTCATGGTCCCGGAGACCAGCTGGTTATCCGACAGAGAAGAGAAGAATATACCGACTGAAATAAATGAGGCGCCAAGCAGGAAAAGCCCCAGGTAACCGGTGAATACAGGCCCCCACTCGGGGTCGGCGAATACAGCCAGCAGTATGGGGTAGAGCAGGGTTCCGGCCAGCATTATAATGAAAATGGTAAGCGCGGAAAGGTATTTCCCGGAAATGGTGGATATTTCTTTGACCGGATAGGTCATCAACAGCTCGTAGGTTCCCTCTTTCTTCTCCTCCGAAAAGAGGCGCATGGTCAGAAGCGGCAGGAGGAGAAGGAGGATAATGCTCATGTTGTTGAAGAGAGGGCGCATCAGGCTGTCAATGATATTGACCGCTGCGGCCACTTCCGCCGTTTTCCTTAACTGAAGGGAAAGAAAATTGTAGTATTTGAACAGGCTGGAAAAGAAATATCCCGAGATGGCCAGAAACACCGCTATTGAAACATAGGCGGTGATAGACTGAAGGTAGTACCTCATTTCCTTTTTATATATGGCAAGGAATTTCTGCATCAGTTTTCCGTGGTTACCAGCTGGATGAATATATCTTCCAGAGAGAGTTCGCGGTTATAGATTTCAAGCAGGGGAAAGCCTTCCTGGACCAGCGACCTGAGAATCTCAGGCCTGAGGTCGCTCTCAGGTTCTGTTTCGATAATGAAAGTCAGGTTCTTCTCGGTCTCTTCACTTTCGGTTACCGTGATTACCCCGGGCAGCGAGGAAATAAAATCCCTGGCCCCGGCGGCTTTCCGCCCCTTTTCCATTTTTATAATTATATTTGAATACTTCTTCAGAGACTGTTTAAGATTTTCCGGTGAATCGACAGCTGCCAGTTTTCCCTTATTCATGATGATTATGCGGTCGCATATCTGGTTTACCTCGGGCAGAATATGGCTGCTCAGGATAATGGTTCTCTCTTTTCCGATATCCTGTATCAATCTCCTTATTTCATGAATCTGCCTGGGATCGAGGCCTATAGTCGGCTCATCGAGTATCAGCACCTCCGGATCATTGATGATTGCCTGGGCGATGCCGACCCTCTGCTGGTATCCCTTGGAGAGATTGCCAATAACCCTTTTGTGTACCGATTCCAGGCCGCATTTTTCCACTGCGTCATCAATGGCGGCCGGGATACGAACCCCCGGCGTGCCTTTTATACTGGCCACGAAATCCAGGTAGCTCCTTACGGTCAGGTCCTGGTAAAGCGGCGTTTTCTCAGGGAGATAACCGATCATTTCCCTGACCGCCATCGAATCCCGGAGGATATCCCTTCCGGCGATCTCCACAGTTCCCGATGTAGGGGGAAGGTAGCAGGTCAGCATTCTTATGGTGGTGGTCTTCCCTGCGCCATTTGGCCCCAGAAAACCGAGAATTTCACCCCTGCTTACATCGAAGCTCAATTTATTTACGGCCCGGGTGTAGCCGTAAACTTTGGTTAAATCTCTTACCTTAATCAATACGCCCCCCGCAGCTTCATGATTACGATTACAGTTATTAACTGAAAATTAATATTTAATAATATTTATTGCAAGGTTATGTTAAAGTAATAATTATAGTGAATCTTTTCGATTGTATGAAACAATGCTTTGTGGTGTTCCGTATTCTGACAAGAAAAAGAAGAATCTGAGAGTCAGTTCAAGGAGAAGTCTGGAGGAAGAATGAAACGATCAATTTCCGTCTGGCTGCTTATACTTATTCTGGCAGCCGGTTTCACTTCGAACGGATACTGCCGGGAGAATACCTACTATTCGGTTATCTTTCCGGGGTGGGGCCAGATGAGAGACGGACGTTACGGAAAGGGAACAACGTTCATGGGCGCCGAGCTGGTTCTTCTGACCGGCGTATTGATGTCGAATATACAGTACGACCGGGATGTAGAGCAGTATGAAGATGCCGCGGCCTTATTCAGGAATGCGACTTATATAGGGGATAAATTATATTACCACCAGCAGATGATGGACAGGTGGGATGACGCGGACCGAATGGATACCTATAGAAAGTTGCTTGCGGGGGCCGCTGCCGGTGTCTGGATTATAAACATAGTGGACATGATATGGAGTGAGGACCGGAGGGTAAAGCCGGTATCGCTGGATATAAAGGAAGACGGTTTTCTGATAACAAAATCTTTCAGTTTTTAGGCAGGTAATTAATTATGTTTAGAATCTCAGTCTTTTTCGCGTTACTGATTGTCCTGGCCGGGGCAGGTTGCAGTGACGAGCATGGAAGTTCGCCCACTTCATTTGATTATGACCCTCTGTCAGCGCCTGACAGCCTGGAAGCGGCAGGAGGGGCCGAATCGATCTCGCTGACCTGGACCCATACCGGGCAGTACAGGGATTTTATTGTTTATATTTTGTACTACTCCGGAACCGAAGCTGTACTTCAGCCCGTTGACACCACCTCCTCTACCAGCAGTGTAATAGGAGATCTGGTTCCCAATCTGGAATACTGCTTTATGGTTTCAGCGGTTGATTCCAACGGTATGGAAGGATGGAGAAGTTCTGCGGAGTGCGCTGTCGCTAATTCGGACTGAACCGGGACCGGTATCAGGAGAACCCCGGCAGGTTCTGCTGCCCGGAGGGCGGAAGGGATATCTTTTCAAGAACCGGGTACTCTCTCTTAAGTGGCTGAGGCGTATCAAGTTTCCTTTCTTCCATTATTGATTTCAACTGAAAAGCGTTGACCAGGGCCTGTCCTCTGAAGTGATTATTGGTGATAATGAAAAGCCTGTCTGCTTTTCCCGAAAGCTCTCCCGCCCGGGATGCCCATTCCTCCATTTCATCTTCCGAATAGAGGTAATCATAGCGCTGGTCCCGCCCCGCTTCCTTTCTGAACCAGTCCTTTCTGTTCCGGCCGTGGAGCCGTATATAGCCTAGTGAGCTGTTGGTAACGCGGATAGACGGGGGCATGGAATCGCCGATCATGGGCTGGTCTATACTGCAGAGAGTGAAACCGTAATCCGACAGCAGCCTGAATGAATCGCCGCTGTTCCAGCTTCCATGCCTCAGTTCCGCTACCAGCGGATAATCACGGAACAGGTTTCCGATTTTCATCAGGTGACGGCGGGAGTCCTCCAGATTGCGGAAGGACCACGGGAACTGAAACAGCAGGGCTCCCAGCCTGCCCGAGGAACGCAGGGGTTCGAATACATCCGTGAATTCTCTGACCCCGGCCTGATCAAGGTTCCTCTCATGGGTAAACTTTCCGAATGCCTTTACAGTCATCATGAAGCCGGAATGGGATGAAATTCTCTCCACCCAGCCGGTTACCATCCCGGCCGAAGGTATCCTGTAGAAAGAACTGTTAAGCTCCACGCAGTCGAAGTAACCGGCGGTGTAACCCAGTCTGTCAATCCGTGACCCGGCCGGGTAGAAAATATTGCTCCAGTCGTCGTAAGACCATCCTGCAGGCCCGGTAAATATTCTTTTTCTCTTTTCGGTTTTAATCATTGAACATAATATATCGAAATCAAGATTTGCTGACAATTACCATAGAAAATTATATTCTAAAAAGTATACATTGAGAAGTATTAAAGCGCTGGCAGACCGGACGGTATCCGCATCTTGAATAACTGAAAGATCCAGGCGGACGAAATATAAAGATAATAAACAGTAAAGTTGGTGTGGAATAAATACAATATCTTAAATATTAATATATATCTGTCTAATTCGATATTAAAACATAATATTATCATTCATATCCTTGACGGAATTACCGAGAATAGTACAATTTTAATAGAGAGCATGAAAATGTTTTTCTGGAGACCCCCGCTTTAGATAGCTGGCTGCCGGGAGGCAGCCGGGGCTCCGATATGTTACCCTGCCGTGTAGGAAGGGAGCATCGTTCAAGCCTTAGAAAGGTCAGATGGAGGTTTGATGATGAAGAAGCTTCTGGTTGTAGCAGGTATCGGAGTTCTGATATCAGGACTTATTGGCTGTTCAGGAATGGTTCAGGTTGAAAAGGAAGGTATTCCTGAGGATGCTGAAATGAGGACTGAATACCTGAAAGAACATCCTG
Source organism: Candidatus Krumholzibacteriales bacterium (assembly GCA_046483305.1). Taxonomy (GTDB): domain Bacteria; phylum Krumholzibacteriota; class Krumholzibacteriia; order Krumholzibacteriales; family WJIX01; genus WJIX01. Next base: position 28,166 of record JAWODM010000008.1, read on the forward strand.
GCTGCATTTATGCCGAAAACATAAGTAAAGGCGAAGTGAGAGGCGGTATGAATAAGGATGAAGTAAAGGCTTCCTGGGGATTGCCTAACGCCATCATTGTGGAAGATGATATTGATAATCATTACTGGGTTTATTATACCAAGGGTTCCGATACCGGTTCGGTATTGATTTATACACTCAGTTTCAGGGATGACCGCCTCGAGAACTGGAAAATAGAGATAAAGAGACTGGCTTCTTATTTCGTTGATGGTGATGGAGTTTCCGGCGATAATAAGATCACCCTTGCCGGTGAAAGCAAGAAATAACATTCCTCTGATATGAAGAGGGGCACTCGGACCTTAAGAAGGGATTTAACTTTCCTGCGGGGGGAAAGAAGAGTGCCCCCGTATTATATAATTAACCAATATGATAAAGTGCCTGAATCCAGTTCCAGACCCATGCCTGCATACTATTGGCGAGTGACGGTGGCAGGTGACCGCAAATAACTTTAATATAAAGATATTAAGCATTTTCATATAGTACCCTCACCATCCTTTTTAAATTTGACAATACCACTGTTCTGACTTATTCTACATGAAAGATGTCAGGGCACCTGCGGGCCGGTTTGCGCTTAAGGGCATTGGCGGCCCGGGGAATGCAAAGCGGATGGAATTTTCAAACGGAGACTTACTGATATAAAATGAGCTTTAACAGAGAAGAATTTCTTCAACGAATGCTGCATGGTTTCATTTCGGGAGAGAGGGGAGAGGATAAGGTCAAATATCCTTCGGCTCCCTCCTGGCAACCTTCCGTGGATATAATAGAAACCGCAGACTGCATTATTGTGATTGTTGATATAGCCGGTATGGAAGGCAAGGATATCGACGTCCTGACCGATGGCAGGGTCCTCAAGATAAGCGGAGTCAGAAGGGGCATATTCCAACCTGGGGAAAAGAAATTCCACATGCTGGAGATTCAGGTTGGGTCCTTCTCCAGGGAACTGAAGCTTCCTGCCCGGGTAGAGAGCGAAAACCGTTCCGCCACCTATGAGAACGGCCTGCTCAAGATCGAATTCAGGAAGAAGTCATCTGAAGAAGTTAAAAAGATAGAAATAGAATAAAATCAAGGTTGAGGCAATTTGAACGAGGACAAAGAATATTTAAAACAGATTCCGGAAGAGATAGGCGTGGTGCCGATTAATGACGGAGTAGTATATCCGGGTATGTTGGCCCCGCTGGTTCTATCCGACGAAAATCTCATTAATCTGGTGGACAACGTCCTTGATTCCAGCAAGGTTATCGGGGTATTCACACAGAAGGACAGAGAGGTTTCGGATCCCGGGCCTGACGATATCTATAATTTCGGCTGCGCAATGCTGATTCAGAAAATGGCCAGGTTCCCGGACGGGCATATAAGGATTATCGGGCAGGGGCTGACCAGAATCAAGATCAGGGAATTCACCAGAACCACCAATCCCATGAGATCCAGGATCGATGTTATCAGGGAAAAAAACGTATCAAATATTGAGATAAGCGCTCTGGTCGGAAATATTCAGTCTGCCTTTATCAGTTTGATAGATAAGACCGATAAATACCCCAACGAGCTGAAGAAAGTGGTCATGAATATTTCGCAACCCGGGCAGCTTGCAGATTTCATCGCCACAAATCTCTCCATCGGTATAGAAGAGAAAATGGCTGTGCTGGAGGCGGTCGATCCCAAGAAGAGAATGGGGATGGTATTCGAATATATAGACAGCGAACTTGAAATTGCCAAGATAGGGGAAAAGATTCAGAAAGATATGCATCAGGAGATGGACCGCGAACAGAGAGAATATTTCCTCAGGAAGAAGATGGAAGCGATTAAAAAGGAGCTGGGAGAGGATGATATCTCGGTAGACGCCGAAGACCTGAAAGAGAAAATCGAACAGACAGACCTTCCCGAGCGGGTTGCGGAGGCAGCGGAGCAGCAGTGGCGCAGGCTCTCCAGAATGTCGCCGGCCTCGGCTGAATATACCGTTACCAGGACTTACCTGGATTGGCTACTGACCATACCCTGGAAGGTATCAACCCCGGATATTATGGACGTCAACAGAGCCCAGAAGATACTGGATAAGGATCACTACGACCTGGATACGGTGAAGGAAAGGATTCTGGAATTTCTCTCGGTTAGAAAGCTTAAGGGGGGAAGGATAGGTTCAATCCTGTGTTTCGTGGGCCCCCCCGGCGTGGGGAAGACCTCTCTGGGACAGAGTGTGGCAAGGGCTCTGGGAAGGAAATTTACCAGGATCTCCCTGGGCGGAATCAAGGATGAGGCGGAGATCAGGGGACACCGGCGGACTTATGTGGGGGCGCTTCCCGGAAGAATTATTCAGGGGATTAAGAACACCGGAAGCAACAATCCGGTCTTCATGCTTGACGAGGTGGATAAAATTGGCAGGGATTTCCGGGGCGATCCGACCTCGGCCCTGCTGGAAGTTCTCGACCCGGAGCAGAACAGCGCCTTTCAGGATAACTATCTTAATCTGCCGTTCGATCTCTCCAGCGTGCTGTTCATAACCACAGCCAATATCACCGAAACAATTCCAGCGCCTCTGATGGACAGAATGGAGGTGATGGAGCTTCCCGGCTATATCACCAGCGAGAAGCTTCAGATAGCCAGAAAGTACCTGATACCAAGACAGTTTGAAAAGAACGGGGTGCAGCGTAATAAACTCGAAATATCCGATGAAGCCATTATCAGGATAATAGATTCATATACCTGGGAGGCCGGGGTCAGGAATCTCGAAAGATCGATAGCGGCGATTATGAGAAAGGTCGCCAGGAAACTGACTTCCGGGAAAAAGGGCCCCTACCGGGTGATACCGAGGAACCTCAAGAGTTACCTTGGCCCCAGGGAGTACACCGGCAGGCTGATGATGAAACAGCCGCGGCTTGGTGTCGCAACCGGAATGGCAAAGTCCACCTCCGGCGGGGTAATTCTTTTCGTAGAGGCAGCTATTATGAAGGGTAACGGGCGGCTGAAGCTGACCGGAAGGCTGGGAAATGTAATGAAGGAATCGGCCGAGGCGGCTCTCAGCTTCATCAGGGCAAAATACGGAGACAGTATACAGGGACAGGACCTTTTTCAGGAAAAGGATATACATATTCATATACCTGCCGGGGCTATCCCCAAGGACGGCCCCAGCGCGGGTATAGCGCTTGCAATATCAGTCGCTTCAATTATCCTCGACAGAAAAGTAAGGAATGATATAGCGGTTACAGGCGAAATTACTCTTACCGGGAATGTCCTGCCGGTAGGAGGTATAAAGGACAAGGTCATAGCCGCTCACAGGGCCGGTATCAGGGAGATCCTTCTTCCGGGAGAGAATAAGAAGGACCTGGAGGAGATCCCGGAGAGAATAACCGGGGAGATCAGGTTCCGGTTCGTAAATAAACTGACCGAGGCGCTTAAGATCGCACTGATCGACCAGAGCTGATACCACGATAAAGGAAAACAAGCTATGGGTAAAAGTAAGAAGGAACCCAGTATCATTCCTCAGGCCATATCGCTCCTTGCCGGAAAGTTCAAGAGAAACCGGAGCTTTCATCTGCCGGGCGATGTGATAAACTCAGCGAAAATACTCTTTATCGGTTCGGATGATATACTGGAACTTCTTTTTATTTATCCGGTGGTGGAGTATTTCAGAAAGAATTATCCGGATATTAAGAAAACTATCCTGGTAGACAGATCCCTGGCGGAAGCGGCGGCCAAACTCCTCCCGGTGGAGTCTGTCATAACCTACAGGGCGGATCAGATGCGCCTGTATAAAAAGGGATTTATCAAACTTCTCAAGGCGCTCAAGAAAGAGTACTTCGAAACCTGCATCCTTCTGGGGAGAGAGGCTTCCATGCATAATTATATCCTGGCGTTTCTTTCCGGGGCGGTTACCAGGATAGGCTTCGGAGCCACCTTATCCTTCCCCTACATCAACTGTGAAATAGTCCTGTCCGGCGGAGAACGTTACATCGGAAAGAGGTATTCGGGAATTATCAACTCCATAGGGTTGAAGGGGGGAAGCGGCTTTGAGAGGCTGAGTCTGAAGGAGAAGGACCTGCATAGAGCGGAACAGCTGATCCATTTCAGGAAGCCCAGAGCTGATGTAATGACAATAGGCGTGGATCCGGGGCATGGCAGGGAGAAGCGGTATGTAATTCCGGAGATTCTCGCTTTTCTGGTTAATAATCTCGCAGCCAGAATGAAATCCAAGGTGCTGATTCTTACGGAACCCTGGGAGGCAAGGCTGGTACGAGAGTTCTCCTCGGAGATCAAATGCGACCGTTTCGATCTGGAACCGGAGAATTCATACCAGGCCATAAATCTGCTGGCATGTTGTGATCTGTTCATCTCCGCGAATACCACTCTCTTCCATTTCGCCTCGGCCCTGGGGGTTCCAACCATAGGCCTTTTCACCGAGGGTGAAAGCGTCAGATGGGTTCCGGACCGCAATAATGTGAGAATATTCAGGGGAAGGAAAGGTGAAAAATTGTCCCTGAAGGAGTTTTTTGGTATTGTTGAAGACGTTCTCGGTTGATATATGGGCGCCGGTAAACAGGCCTGGAAAATGAAGGTGATGAATTTCGATGAAGCAGCAGGGAGCCGCCAGAATTTATTTTCGGCTGATGTCCTATCTTCTGCCGATGTGGAAGAGGGTAGTGGTTCTATTGCTGGTCACCGCTATCTTCGCCCTGCTCAGCGGTATTTCCCTCACTCTGATACCTCCCTTCCTTAACATACTTTTCAATGAGGACCCCGAGATAAAAAATGTGGACCAGCTTCTGTCTGAGGATCACTCCAGACTGGTCCCCGACCAGCTGGAAAAACGTATAGAAATAGTCAAAATGAGGGCCAAGGAGATTATATACCGGGGAGAGCCGACCGAAAGGCTGGCCCGCTTCTGCATAATATTCTTTTCCCTGATGGTGATAAAGAATATATTCGGCTACTTCAGCGCCTACATGAATATAGCTGTGGGGCAGACTGTCCTTAAAGCAATCAGGGATGAACTCTACGGAAAGATTCAGCAGCTTCCCATGAGTTATTTCGACAGGAATAAGACCGGCCATCTGATCTCGAAGATTACCAATGATGTTACCATGCTCAGGGGGGCGGTAGTGGGAGGCCTGGCTTCTATTATCCAGTACGGGCTGATGACCCTTATAGCTATAACTATCATCTTCTATACATCCTGGAAACTTTCTCTTCTAACCATGGTGCTGGTCCCGGCGAATATCTTCCTGATAGTGCTGATAAGCAGGAAATTACGGAAAGGCAGCATCAGGGCTCAGGCCAGGATGGCCGATATAACCATGGTACTGCAGGAGACTATCTCGGGTGTGAGGGTGGTAAAGGCCTTCGGAATGGAAAAGTTCGAGAAGAAGAAATTCGCCCGCTTCAACCTTCAATATCTGAAGGAATACCTGAAAATGCGGAAGTTCGCAGAGCTGGCCAGGCCTTCCAGCGAGGCTCTTGGGATGATAGCCAGTGTAATAGTTCTCTGGTATGGCGGAAAGCTGGTAATTTCGGGAGAATTGGATCCGGCAAACCTGATGATGTTTATAGGCACTATGCTGTGGGTGGTTAATCCGATAAAGCGGCTGAGCAAGCTGAACAGCGAGATTCAGGAAGGTATCGGATGCGGACAGAGGGTTTTCAGTATCATGGATTACGGGAGCGAGGGGGAGAATCAGGGTGATATTGAAATAGATAATTTCAGGGACAGGATAGAATACAGGGATGTTTCATTCAGTTATACCGGAGAAGAGGATGTTCTGAAAGGTATCGACCTTACTATTCATAACGGAGAGATCGTGGCGATAGTGGGGGTGAGCGGGACCGGCAAATCGACTCTCGCGGACCTGCTTCCCAGGTTCTATCCCGTTACCTCGGGAAGGATACTTCTGGACGGAATCGATATAAATGATATTAAACTCTCTTCTCTCCGCTCCCTCATGGGAATCGTGACTCAGGAGACTATTCTATTCAATGACACGGTATTCAATAATATAGCTTACGGAATGGAATCCTGCACCAGGGAGGACGTAGTCAAGGCGGCGGTAGCGGCTAACGCGGACAGTTTCATTTCTGAGATGAAGGAAGGGTATGATACGGAGATAGGGGACCGTGGAATCCAGTTATCGGGCGGGCAGAGACAGCGGCTCGCGATCGCCCGGGCTCTTTTGAAAAACCCTCAGATACTTATCCTGGACGAAGCCACCAGTTCTCTTGATGTGGAGAGTGAGGCGCTGGTTCAGGAAGCGATAGATCACCTGGTCAAGGGAAGAACCGCCCTGGTTATCGCGCACCGGCTCTCCACCGTAAAGAACGCCGATAAGATAGTAGTTCTGGAGGACGGCAGGATAAGCCAGGCAGGGAACCACGAGGATCTGATTAATGAAGAAGGAACCTACAGGAAACTTTACAAAATGCATATCAGAGAATAATATTCTGGTTCTTGCCCCCAACTGGCTCGGCGACGCGGTTATGTCTCTTCCTTTTTTCGCCGCTCTTCGGAAAAAGTATCCGGAGAGCTTCGTTACTGCCGCCTGCCGTGATTATGTATCGGAGATATTCAGAAGATGTCCCGATATAGACAGGCTGCTGGTGGAAGGAAAGGGGGGAATCTTCGGGAAAGTATCGAAGATAAGAGCGAGCTGCCCGCAGGATAACAGCTATCAGAAATGTTTTATTCTGAGGCCGTCGTTCTCTTCAGCCCTTACGGCGTTTCTGGCGGGGATCGCAGAGAGGGTCGGTTACGGTACGGATTTCAGATCGTTTCTGCTGACCGGATCCCTGAAGGGGATGTTGTACCGGAGAGGACACCTTGCGGAAGGTTACATCAGGCTTCTTGATATCGACAGAGGGCAGCCGGAAGATGAAATTACGGTTCCGGTACTGGAACCTCCCGGGCAATGGCGGTCGATCCTCAAAGGGATGGCTCTTCCGGAAAATTACATTGTTTTCTCGCCCGGGGCAGCATACGGGCCGGCCAAGCTCTGGCCCGCGGACAAATATGGGGAGCTGGCGGAGAAGATATATTCAAACGGAAAGACTGTCATAGTTGCAGTGGGATCGTCAGGTGAGAAGGATTACATCTCAGGTATATTGGATGGTGCCGGAAACGGTATCAACCTGGCGGGAAAAACAGGAATGAAGGAACTTATCGCGGTTTTAAGAGGAGCGCAGGCTGTTGTCGGTAATGACAGCGGCACTGTCCACCTCTCCGCCGCACTGGGTGTTCCGACAGTTGCGATATTCGGGTCCACCAGTTCCGAATGGACGTCGCCGCGTGGAGAATACGTAGAGGTCCTCGATTCAGAGATATCATGTTCACCCTGTTTTGAGAGAGAATGCAGATTGTATGAGTATGCCAGGTGCTATGATGACATAAAGGTAGAGGATGTACTTAAAGCTTTATCGAGGATGAGAAAGGAAGCTGATATTGAAAGGTTTTAATCTCGCCCCGGAAGATTTCAGAGATATAAGCAGAAGCTGGAGCGGAATAAAGGTAGTTGTATTCGGGGATATGATACTGGACGAATATATTTATGGAAGGACCGGAAGGGTTTCCAGGGAAGCTCCGGTGGTAATAGTCGAATATGATGGAACCAGTTACTGTCCCGGGGGCGGCGCAAACGCTGCCGCGAATATATCCGCGCTGGGCGGAACAGGCTCAGCGGTAGGTATTACCGGAGAAGACAGCGCTGGGAAAAGGCTCAGGGCCGAGCTGGAGAAAAGATCGGTTTCGGTGAAGGGGCTGATCTCATCGGAAAACAGGGGTACCGTTCTCAAGACCAGAATAATGGCAGGGGATTTCCACGCCCAGCGTCAGCAGATTGTGAGGATTGACCGGGAGAACAAGCAATATATACCCGGGAAGGACCAGCAGAGGGTACTCAGCGCCTTCTCAAGGGAGATATCCGACGCAGGAGCCGTAATACTGAGCGATTACAATCAGAAGCTTCTCTCAGCGCAGGTAATATCAGATGCGCTGGAAATGATCAGGGAAAGGGGTATCCCGGTATTCGTAGACTCAAGGTTCAGGTTGAATGAATTTTCAGGGGTAACCGGCGCCACTCCCAATGAAGTGGAACTTTCCATGACGGCCGGAATAGAACTGGCTGAAGACGGTGCGGTAGACGAGGCCGCCCTGGCTGTCATGGAAAAGCTCAGCCTTGAATCTCTCATAGTTACCAGGGGCAGTTGCGGGATGTCGCTGTACCGGCCCGGCAAAGAGGTTTTCTCCGTCCCGGTGGTGGGGAGCAGGGCGGCCACTGACGTTACCGGAGCGGGAGATACCGTGGTCGCTGTGGTGGCTCTGGCGGCGGCAGCGGGAGCTGACATGAAGACCGCGATGATGACAGCGAACGCTGCAGCCTCGGTGGTGGTGATGAAAAGAGGAACCGGCGTGGCGTCTCCCGGTGAGATTGTTGAGCTTCTGAAGGAGCATTGCGGGGATCAAACCGGCTGATAGAGATGGAACCGTAAACAGAGGGAGCGTAAGGTTGAAGAATATTTTCACCAGCACCGGGCAAATGGCAGAAGAGCTTGAGAGGATCAGGAAGAATAAACAGGTTGTGGTATTGGCGAACGGATGCTTCGACATTATTCATGCCGGTCATGTAAGGTACCTGAGGGAAGCGGCGGAACTGGGAAATATCCTGGTGGTCGCTGTAAATGACGACAGTTCCGCCAGGGATCTTAAGGGTAAGGGAAGGCCGGTATTTCCTCAGGAGGAAAGGGCTGAAATAATCGCCGCTCTGAAGGGTGTGGATTACGTACTGGTATTCGGAGACCGCACTGTGGATGAGATTATAAGGAAGCTGAAACCGGATATACACGCAAAGGGTACCGATTATACACCGGAGACCGTTCCGGAGAGAAAGACCGCCGAGGAGACAGGGTGCAGGACGGTCATTACCGGCGATCCCAAGGACCATTCCAGCAGGGATATTATCAAGCATATAGCGGGGAGTTATAGAATTGGAACTGAATGAGGAAGCTTCCCGCAGGGGGCGCAGGCTGAGGATTCTGGTCAGCAGGCTCAGATTCCTTGGAGACGTGATTATAACCACCCCTGTGATTAAGGCGCTGAAAGAGTGTTATCCGGAAGCTGAAATATACTATCTGGCGCAGGAGGAGTACGCTTCCGTGCTCGAAGAGAACCCGTTTCTGGAAGGCGTGCTGGCTTTGCGTAAGGGCGCTGCCGGAACATTCAGGATTATCAGGGAGATAAGGGATCTCAGATTTACGGCCGCCCTGGATCTTTTCTATAACCCCCGCAGCGCCAATATACTCTTTCTTTCGGGGATACCGATCAGGATAGGAGGCAGCCGCAAGTTCCGGAAAAGGCTGTATACGGATAATTTCTCAGTGAGCCCCGAGGTAAGAAGTGCGGTGCGTCACCATCTCTGCGCTATGGAGGTAATTGGCTGCGAGCCCGGCGAACCGGCCTGCCCCAGGGTCTATCTCAGGAGGGAAGAGGTTGCGAGGGGCAGGGAAATTCTGAAAAATATGACCGGTCTGGAGCCGGAGAGCTCTGAAATAATTACCATTCATCCCGGGGGCACCTGGCAGGCGAAGAGGTGGCCCCCGGAACTTTTCGCGGCTCTTATAGATAAGATATACAGTGATATGGGAGCGGAGGCTGTTCTTATAACCGGTCCCGGAGAGGAAGGTACAGTCGAACAGGTCGCAGGAAGCTGCTCATTCAATCCGGGAATAATCCCGTTCCTGCCGGTTCGCAAGGCGGCGGCGGTAATGGCGGTGTCCAGCGCGGTAATCGCGAACGACGGCGGGATAATGCACCTGGCGGTGGCTCTCAATAAGCCGACGGTTGGAATATTCGGGCCCACCGAACCTGATATCTGGTTCCCATACAGCGGCATGGGCCCTTTCCGGCTGGCAACCGTAAATAAGGAATGCGCGCCCTGTCACCGTCATTACTGTGAGAATCCTGAATGTCTCACCGATATCGCGCCCGGAGATGTTTACCGGGAATTAATGGCAGTAAGGGGGGGTTAAGAAGAATGGCGGAACGGACCACTTCGATGCGTCTCCATGAAAGCATTTCCTCCATTCTGGTAATCAGGCTTAAGGCTCTGGGGGATATCGTTCTCTCCATGCCCCTGCTGAATTCATTTCGAAGAACATTCCCGGAATCCAGAATAGATTTTCTCTGTTTAAAAGGTTACGGAGAGGCTGTTCAGGGAAATCCGGACATAGACAGGGTAATAGAATTCGAGAAGGGGATATCCAGCCAGGCCGGGGTGATGCTTGAACTGAGAAGGAGGCGTTATGACCTGGTCCTGGACCTTATCAGCTCCCCCCGGAGCGCTGTCATTACCCTTTTCACCGGAGCTGATTTGAGGGTAGGTATGGATGTAGGCAGGCATAACTTCTGCTACCATAAGGTCTTGCCGCGAACCATTGAACGCAATGGTGAAAGGGTAATATTGTACACCATGGATGGGAACAGGGAAATAGCGAGGATTCTCAATCTCGAGCCGGACAGGCTGGCCGCCCCGGAGAACAGATACCAGACAGGATTTCCTCCTTCAGAGAGAGGAAGCGGGTGGGCCGGTGAATTCCTGGCGCCGGCCGGTCCGGAAGCGGAAGGTTTCATAGGAGTGGTTCCCGGAGCGAAATACTCCGCCAAGAGCTGGCCGAAGGAAAAATTCGTGGAGTTCATATCCCTGCTTACCGAAAGGACCGGATATCTCCCGGTATTGATCTGGGGCCCCGGCGAAGAAGATATCGCTGATTACATAGTTGAATGCTCCGAAGAAACTCTGAAGCCGCCCCTGATTGGTATATCGAAGCTGGGAGCTCTGATCGGGAAGATGGATTGTGTGGTAGGTGTGGATTCCGGCCCCAAGCATCTGGCAGTGCTCCAGGGGGTTCCCACCGTAACCCTTTTCGGTCCCACCGACCCCCGGGTCTGGGACCCGTGTTCAGGGATCCATAGAGTGATACGCAGGGATCTGGATTGCTCTCCGTGCGGGCTTACCGAATGCTCCTATGCGGAATGCATGCACGGGATCGGGGCGGATGAGCTGTTTGAAGAGACACTGAAACTTCTACGGGTAATTCGGCAGGGGAGGCTAAATTGACATACAGCCTGGCAGATGTAACGCTGATAGTGATTACATTGAACGAAGAGGATAATATAGGAAGCTGCCTGGATAGCGCATCGGGGGTTGGGCAGATGATAGTGGTAGATTCTTTCAGCAGCGACAGCACAGTCGATATAGCGGAGGAAGCCGGGGCGGAAATTTACAAAAGGGAATTCATATCCAACGCCGAGCAGAAAAACTGGGCGATGGGCAAAGCGAGGGGGCGCTGGATTCTGATTCTGGATGCTGATGAGAGGCTATCGCCAGCATTAAAAGAGGAGATAACCGGGGAGCTGAAGAATCCCCGAGCCGACGGGTACTGGATTAGGAGAAAGAACAGGTTCATGAACCGGTATATCAGGCACTGCGGCTGGAGCAGGGACCGGGTGATGAGGCTCTTCCGAACGGGAAAGGGCAGCTACAGCCAGAGGCTGGTTCACGAGAAGCTCAGTCTGAAGGGCGGGGCCGTCAGCCTGGAGAAGCCGATTCTGCATGACCCCTACCGGGACCTTTCTGATTATATCGACAGGATGAGCCAGTATTCAATGCGCGGAGCGAAAGAGCTTCATAAAGAGGGCAGGCACTGGTTTCCAGGGATATTAACACATCCGCCATTCAGGTTTCTCAGAATGTATCTCCTTCAACTGGGGTTCCTGGACGGAGCCGCCGGTTTTATTCTTTGCTACAGCGCCGCCGCGGGTGTATTTTTCAAATATGTGTACCTTAAGGAATTGCGCGAAAAAAGGGGATCATGAGGTTCAAACCGGCTTTTATCATCCGGGGTTCGGAGAGGTATGCGGATGAAGGTAATACTGGCTAACAGTGAAAGAGGGATGAGGGGAGGGGAATACCAGACCTGCGCTCTGGCCGCCGGCTTGATGGAGAAAGATTGCCGGGTAACTCTGATCTCTCCGCCCGGGGCTGAAATCGAGGATAGAGTGCCGGCAGGGGTTACATTATTCCACGCCGGTTATGAACTGATCCCTCTGAAGACTCCTCTGGCGGTAAGAAAGCTGGTAAGAGACTCCATGCCGGATATCATTCATGCGCAGAGTTCCAGAGCTCATACCCATATGAGAGCAGCTGCCACGATCAGCGGAGCATTTCCGCCTCTGGTGATAAGCAGAAGGGTGGCTTTCGGCATATCCGGAGGTATAGCCGGCTTATGGAAGTACAGGAGGGGGGTTGCCCGGTATATAGCGGTTTCGGATGCGGCCGCTTCGAAGCTCCGGGAGGGGGGAGTCGAAGAGGACAGGATAGAGGTGGTCAGAAGCGGCGTTGATACGGCGAATCTCGCTGCCGCGCGCCCCGAACCGGTACTGGCTCAGCGTCTGGGGATAAGGGATAATAATCTGGTGATAGGCACCATGGCTCCATTCGAGAAAGAAAAGGGGTATCCCACATTTCTGGCGGTTGCGGAGAGACTGTCTGCAGAGTTTCCCGAGGCCCGCTTTATTATGCTTGGAACCGGCTCCCTGGAGGGTTGTATAAGGAGTTATATCGGCAGCAGCTGTCTTCGGGGAAAGGCCTCGGTTGTTACAGACCCTGTTCCGGTGGAAAAGATGCTGCCCCTGTTTGATATTTTTGTCCTCTGCTCGTACAGAGAGGGGCTCTCCACGGCCCTGGTTTCGGCTATAGCGGCCGGGGTTCCGGCGGTGGCCAGCGATACAGGGGGGATACCGGAGGTTTTGTCAGGGGGGGCGGGGATCCTGGCCCGGCCGGGGAATGAAAATGATTTCCATTCTTCCGTAAGGGAGCTGATCGAAAATCCCCGGAAGAGAGAAGAGCTTTCAATGAAGGGTAAACACAAAGCGAAAGAGTTCGATATATCGGAAACGGTAGAGAGGACCTATGAGATATACAGGTATCTTGCCAGAGAAGATGAAAGAGTTGATAATGATGAATACTGAACTAACAGCCAAAAAGGTGCTGATAACCGCCCTGCTTCTGGCGGCAGCCTGCTGCATCGGGACCGGCGCCGGGTCCGGAGAGGAAGATAGCAACATAGAAGGCTTCAGGATTGTGAAACCTCTTCCGGATAGCGTTTATTTCGGGGTCGGAGAGAAGCTTGTCTATGCCATTCAGTACGGCCTTATATACGCCGGAGACGCCACCCTGGAGATCAGGAATATCGCCGTTCTTGATTCCGTAAAGGCCTACCATATAGTATCACTTGCCAGAACCAACCGGGCTTTCGACGTTGTTTATAAGGTGCGGGACCACCATAAATCTTTTATCGATTATGATAATCTCTACTCGGTCAGGTTCGAAAAACATCTCCGGGAGGGGAGATTCAGAAGGGATGAATCTGTTACCTTCGACCAGAAGAAACACCTGGCAATCTATGAAGACAAGGAGGTAGGTATACCTCCGATGACCCAGGACTTTCTTTCAGCTCTGTATTACGTCAGAACGGTGGACCTTGAAATCGGAGACGCCGTTTATCTGGCCAATCATACCGGGGGCAAGAACTATCCGATATATGTCAAGGTTATCGGCCGCGAACAGGTGGAAGTTCCGGCCGGCAGATTTGACTGCATCGTTATTGAACCGGTTCTGAAAACCAGCAGTATTTTTAAGCATGAAGGGAAGTTGACAATATGGATCACCGATGATAACCTCAAAATGCCGGTGTTGCTCCGGTCCAAGGTGGTGGTCGGCTCTTTTGAAGCAAGGCTGAAGGAATACACTCTTTCAGACGATGAACCGAGGATTCCTCTTATCAGCAGGGAAATAAGGAATGTCAAATAAGTATGAAGAGACAGACCTGAACAGAGTCAGCACTCATTCCATCTCTGACAGAGAGAGCAAGGTGAGAATTGAAGATTTTGGAAAACCCGTTAAGGGAGGAAAGAGTTTCCGGAAATGGTTCGATTCTCTGCCCCGGCAGCTGGCCGGAGAACGGCTCAGAAAGCTGGTGCTGGCGCTGAGAAGGAACCTTTCGGCGGCGGGAAGGGAAATGATATGGATGACCGGAGCGCACGTCGTGAAATGCGGACTCTCACCTTACCTGATAGAATTAATGAGGAAGAAGTACATAACAGCCCTGGCGGTAAATGGAGCAACTCTGATTCATGACCTGGAAATAGCATATTTCGGAGAGACCAGCGAAGATGTGGCAGCCAATCTGGAAACGGGGATTTTCGGATTCGGAGAAGAGACAGCCTCCATAGCTTTCCGGGCTGCCTCCGAAGGAAAGGAGATGGGAGCCGGCCTCGGTGAATCGCTGGGCCGCCTTATTCTCAAGGGCAAGGCCCCTTTCAAGGATAAGAGTGTCCTGGCGCAGGCATACAGGTTCGATGTTCCGGCAACTGTTCATATAGCGGTGGGAACGGACATAATACATCAGCACCCCGGGTTCGACGGAGCTGTATGGGGAGAACTCTCCCACCGGGACTTCCGGATTTTCTCAAAGAGGGTCGAGAATCTGGGGAGGAACGGAGGGGTAGCGATAAACATAGGCTCCGCGGTTATCATGCCGGAGGTATTCCTGAAGGCCTTCAGTATTGCCAGGAACCTGGGAGCCGGTTTCGACAGAATTACTACCTGCAACCTGGATATGATTAATCATTACAGGCCTGCCCAGAATATTCTGAAGAGGCCAGCATCCTTCGGAGGAGAATCGATATCTATCAACGGCCATCACGAAATCATGATCCCCCTGCTTTATTCCGCATTGTTGTCCTGAATAATTTACAGGAACGATCTGAGGGTTGACAGTATCCGCCTTTTTGTGTTATAATGAAATCCCTATAGAAGGAGGTAACCGAATAGCCGTTTGCTACAGTTGAAAAGACACTTGTGAAAATGCTTTCTTAATTGGGTGTTAGTAAACTGGAGCAGACCTATTTTTATGCCCGGGCCCTTTTAAGGAGCCCGGGTTTTTTTAATGGAGGGAAAAATGGCTGGTTGCCCCAACATCAAGCAGACTGAAATCAGAACAGGCGGCAGTTTTCAGCAGGAGGACAGTATCGCTTTATTGTCCGATTATAATATAAGGCAATCCAGATTTTACCTTATAACCAAAAGAGCGCTGGATCTGATAGTGGCCTCCCTGATTGTGCTGATGGTTCTGCCACTTGTTCCGGTAATAGTGCTTCTTATCAAGATGGATTCCAAAGGCCCGGTTCTGTTCAGGCAGAAAAGAGTTGGGAAGAACGGAAAGGTTTTTGAACTCTTTAAATTCCGATCCATGGTTGATGGTGCCGAGAAAGCGCTTGATTCACTGAGGCCGCTCAGCAACAGAGAGGGTCCGATATTCAAGATTGAAGAAGATCCAAGAATAACCAGGGTTGGAAGGTTTCTGAGGCGTTCCAGCCTGGATGAACTGCCTCAGATTATCAACGTTCTGAAGGGAGACATGACAATCGTGGGCCCAAGGCCGAATCTTCCTTCCGAGGTTGCCCAGTACCTTCCCTGGCAGAGGACCAGGCTGCTGGTTAGACCGGGCATCACCTGTTTCTGGCAGGTTACCGGCAGAAGTCACATAGGCTTCCAGGAGTGGATGAGGCTTGACCTTGAATACATCAGGAAGAGATCGATAAAGACTGATCTGAAGATTATTTTCAAAACCTTTCCAGCGGTGATTGCCAGAAAAGGCGCTTATTGATACTCTGGCATACATCTTGCCATATTTGGTTGTTGACAAGTGCTGCATCCAGACCATAATTTAACAACGATTTAAAGAAATAGTAGTTATTATCTTTTGGCAAAGAGAAATTAAATTGGGAAATAACATTATAAAGCTGCTTTTAACTCTGATCGTAGGGCTTGTAGCAGGTTGTTCGAACGGCAACAGGATTATAACCAACCGGGAAGGCGAAGTTTCAGAAACGGTATATATATCCCCGGATTCCATCCCCGGTTCATACAAACCTGATAAATACCTGCTGGGCTACGGTGACATGTTAGATATCAGTCTGCTGTATAATCAGAGTTACAGTAAGAATAATGTAAGAGTCAGGCCCGACGGCTACATATCCTTTCCTTACGTGGGTGAGATAAATGTGAGTGGAATGACTGTGGATGAACTTGATGATTTGCTGACCGAAAGATTTTCAGAGATTATCAAGAGGCCCGATGTGTCGATAATCATCAGAGAGTTCAGGCC
Organism: Candidatus Krumholzibacteriales bacterium; assembly: GCA_046483305.1. GTDB lineage: Bacteria > Krumholzibacteriota > Krumholzibacteriia > Krumholzibacteriales > WJIX01 > WJIX01. The sequence continues at coordinate 44,405 of JAWODM010000008.1, forward strand.
GATGAACGTTTACGTGCTTGGTGAAGTAGAAATGCCCGGAGCTTATCAGACCCAGGAGGTCGGGAATGTGCTGGAAGCCCTCTCCGCCGCAAGGGGGATAACCGAAGCCGCCAGAAGAAACGGAGTTCTGGTAATCAGGAAAACAGGTCCGGAGCATATCGTGGGTATTCAGATAGACCTGAATAAAATCGTAAAGGAGAGCCGTTTCGATTATAATATTCAGCTGGAGCCGAATGATATAGTTCTGGTGCCGCAAAGCAGAATATCCAGGCTGGAGAATTTCATAAACAGTTACCTATCCGTTTTAAAAGAGCCTTTCGAGCTGCTCAGGACCTATTACTATATAAGGCAGGCGGAAGCAACATACGAGCACTTTGTAGTACGTGGTGGGGAATAGTATCTGGCTATGGATACAAGAAGGATAGAACATAAGGAATCGACGCTGAAGGATTTCATTGAGGTCCTGTTCCGCAGGAAATGGATGATACTGGCTATAGTCCTGTTCGCTACCATCACGGTGATTTACATGAATATGCGGGAGCCGGCCGTTTATGAATCCATAAGTACCGTTCTTCTGAAGAGGGCGCAGCCTCAGAGTGTTTTCGCGACATACAGCCGGCAGCTCCCCTGGGAAGAGGATGTTTCCTCTCAGATAGAGCTGGCCAAGTCACAGATGATACTGGATAAGGCTCAGAAGAATCTATCCGGCTATCTCCCGGAAGGTTATGATACAATCCCCAGGATAAAACCGGGATCGGTCAGCTCGGGGGTGGTATCCACTTCCAATGTTATCTGGATCAAGTATACCTCCGGGGACCCGGTTCTGTGTGAAGCTGCCGTTGAAGCTATAACCAACACCTTCAGGGATTATTACTCCGAGGCAAGAACCCCTCCCGAGATGGAAGATTTCTTTTCCAGCGAGCTTCAGATGATCATGGAGGAAATAGAATACTGGAGGGATAGAAAGGATAATCTGGAGAAGAAGTGGGGACTGGTCGATGTGGAAATGCAGAGACAGAGCCTGATAAACCGTATGGATGTCTATGTAGCTGAGCGTGAAGAACTATCAAGGAAAAGGAACAAGTTGAAAGGTGTTATAGGCAAACTGATTGAAGCATCTGAAGAGAGTAATATTGAAGATATGTACATCCTGTACGACGATTACCTGGGGTCGCGTACTCGCGGATCCAGCCTTGACAGTATGAACGAAAAGCTGGGCGAGCTTAAAATGAGCGAGATTGAACTCTCAGCCAGGTATACTGATAATAATGAACAGCTGATTGAGATAAGGGAAAAATTAGAGGAATTGCGTGAAATGATGATGGAAGAATTCAATTCCATTATTGCGGTTAAGAAAATGGAACTGGAAGTAATAGAAGAAGAGGAGAGGATGCTCAGCGAACTTATAGAGGGGCTGGCGATGAAATCTTCTCACGGCTCCGAGGTAGAGAGAATCAACTCCGCTCTTTCCAGGCTGAAGGCTTCCTATGAGGATGTAAACAATAAACAACTGGATGCCAGGGTATCGATGGCCAGCAATCCTGAATGGAAGGTCACCGTCCTTACTTCAGCCACGCCGCCATCCCGTCAGAGGACCAAGGATTATGTGAGAATAGCTCTCGGCCCTCTGTTCAGTATTCTATTTGCGGTGGGCTTCGCTTTCTTTGTGGACAACCTGGATCATTCAATAAAGAATGTTTCCGAAGCTGAAGAGGCCCTGGAGATGACAGTACTGGCAAGTTTCCCGGACACTGAGAAGAAGTAGCGGGCTGTATAATATGTATGAAGAATATTACGGATTCAAGGAACTGCCCTTTAATGTGACTCCCGACCCGAAGTTTCTTTACAGATCTAACGGGCATAAGGAGGCGCTTGCCTATATTACATACGGCGTGTTTCAGCGTAAGGGTTTCATATGCCTCACCGGGGAAGTAGGTGTGGGCAAGACAACCATCATAAATGCGTTTATTGATCTATTTCAGCCCTCTCTTGATGTATCATTCGTTTACTCCACGCGTTTTCCGTTCGACCAGCTCCTGTATCTTATATGCGAGGATTTCGGCCTGGAAGTCGAAGGCATGAATAAAGCGCAGATGCTCAACAGGCTCAGCCGCTTCCTTATCGAGCAGTATAAGAAGCACAGGAATACCGTTCTGATAATTGACGAGGCTCAAAACCTCAGCCCCGAAGTCCTGGAAGAGCTGAGAATGCTGTCTAATCTGGAAACCAGGAGCATGAAGCTTCTACAGATTATGCTGGTGGGGCAGCCGGAACTCGAGGAGATACTGGACCTGAAGGAGATGAGGCAGCTCAAGCAGAGGATCCCCGGGTTATACAGAATTTCCATTCTGAGCAAGGCGGATGTGGCCAGATATATCGATTACAGAATCAAGGTTGCCGGCAGAGGAAACGGCGTACCGAAATTCACCAGGGGGTCCATTGAAGAGATATACCATTACAGCAGGGGTATTCCGAGATTGATAAATGTTCTGTGCGACAGGGTGCTTCTGGTGGGATATGTCTCAAATACCAGAAATATAGACGGGAACATCGTGAGAGAGAGTATCAGGGACCTGGAGAGGCGCCCCGCCGGGGAAGGCCGGCAGGAAGCCGGAAGATATAATAATTATTAAATTACTAAGGGGAGAACCGGTTTGAGCAAGATATTCGACGCACTCAGAAAAGCGGAACAGAACAGAAGGAAAACCAGGACTGGCGCCAGGAAAGTCCCGGGAAAGAAAAGGAAGGCGAGAGGGCAGGGAGGCGCGGATGCAGTTATCGCGGGACTGGACAGTGATTTCACCAGGTCACTTTATACTCTCAGAAATTCAATAGATACCGAAATCAGGGATAAGGGCTCCCGGGTGGTTATGATTACCAGTTCTATAGCGGGCGAGGGGAAGACCACTATCACGGGATTCCTGGCCAGAGTCATCGCATCTAACGAGATGGAGAGCGTGCTGCTGGTTGATTGCGCGGTTAAGAATTCCAGGCTGGGGAAGCTGTTCGGAGTCGAAAAAGATAAGGGTATTATTGATTATCTGCTGGAGGAAGCGGAGATTAAGGATATCATAACCAACGCCGACCACGGCGCTCTGGACATTGTTAATACGGGGATAATCAGGAAGGAGAGCACCATTCAGCCTCTTTTCAATTCTGACCGGATGCGGTTTTTCATAAACCAGATGGCGGAGAAGTATGATTACGTGCTGTTTGATACATCTCCGGTTCTGGATGCCCCGGAAACCTCCATACTCAGTCCGCAGATGGACGGAGTGGTCCTGGTGGTGCGCGCAGGCAAGACAAAACGGGAAGTTATCAAGAGAGCGATGATGATGCTTAACAAGCAGGGCGGCAATCTGATAGGGTCGGTTCTGAACAGGAAACTGTATCATATTCCGGAATTCATATACAAGCGGGTGTAAGCAGTGAGCGGGATGGAGAACGATAGATCCCCCGTAAAGGAAGGCCGCTTCTTCAGCCTCAGTTACGGTGAAGGGCAATCCTCTGATAAATCAGAACACTTTAACCAGAAATGGTTCAGGCTTCTGCTGGACAGGATGATGGACAAGCTATTGTGGAAGACCGGCGCGGAGGGAATCCGCGCTGTTTTCCTGTGCGGCAGCCTCGCCACCGGCGAGGGGAGCGTGATTTTAGTGCAGGGCAAACCTTTGTTTATTTCAGACCTGGATCTGGTAATGGTGGTGGATTCCGGCCGGCTTCACCGGAAGATACTCGGCATGAAGAAGGAGCTGGGAGCGGTCTGTGAAGCGTCTGTTGAAGAAGCATCTTTCGCCGGCGGGGTATCGGTGGGAGTTCGCCATACTTCAGAATTACCAGGGTTGCCGCCCAGCCCGCTGGTAATGGATATGAAGGAAAGAGCGCTTACCCTGTATGGGGATGAGTCTCTTAAAAACAGAATAGGTGTGGAGAAGGTTTCGGAAGCCGAAGGAATCAGGCTCCTGGAGAACAGGATTTCCGGGTTTCTGGGTTCGGCAGCCCTCAGGGGAAAGAATGACAACGTCAGTAAAGTTCTTCTGGCTTATTCCATCGCCAGAGTTTACACTGATATTCTCTCGGTTTTCCTTATATATCAGGGAAGATATATACCGGGTTACCGGGCCAGGCTTAAATTGATTGAACTGACAGAGGAGAGTTTATCTTATCCTGTTCCGGAAGATTTGATGGATAAAATGAATAAATGGACCGGGTATAAGATATCCCCTTACTTTCCTGATCCGGAATGGAGTCAGGAAGATCACTGGCAGAAGGCCGGCAGGGACCTTATCTACTATTGGAGAGTATTTCGCTCCGGTGCGGAAGGGGCAGGGAACCCGCCTGCAATCGAAGAACTGCTCGGGGAAGCGCTGAGCAGGCACTCTCTGAGGGATAGAATAAGGCGATGGTCAGGAAAACTCGGGATACTTCAGCTTCTGGCGGGCCTGCCCGGCGCAGTGTTCATTAACAGGGGTATTCTGAGGTTCACTCCCCGGGAGATGATCAACCTGTATGGTGTGGGAGTGCTGGAAGCGATAATTAAGAACGGCGAGGAATACGAGGTAAGGTATCCGGACGGCAATTTCGGATTCAAGAGCGATAAAGCCGGCATTGCCGCCGCAGAACTGTATAATCTATGGAAGAATATCAATAAATAGGAACGGGGGAGTTGACCGATTGGATAAACCGCTGGTGTTTATAATAATAGATGCTCTGGGCTATCAGCTTGCCCAGGGGCATGATTTCAGCCCTTCCGGGCTGCCGGTCAGAAAAAGACTGAGGACTGTTCCCGGTTTCAGCCAGTCCGCGCTGACCAGTATTTTCACGGGATGTTATCCGGATGAACACAGCATGTGGATGATGTATTCCTTTTCAAGGAAAAACTCTCCCCTTAAATGGCTTTCTTTCCTTCCGGAGGGGGTGTCGGCCAGGAGAGTCTGGCTGAGAAGATTAATTGACTGGAAGCTTAGAAGGGTGGACGGGATAAAGTCCTATTATTCCCTTTACAGTGTGCCGAAGAGAATCCTCTCCCTGATTGACTTCCCTGCCAGGAGTAATATTTTCCTTCCGGGAGGTAACAACAGGCCCCACAGTTTTCTGGACGAGTTTTACAGCAGGGGCCTGGAGATTTTTATCCGGGATTACCATACACCGGAAAAGGATTCCTTCTCGCATCTCAAGAGCGCCCTTGCTGAAGGCCGGTTCGATTTCTACCTGTTGTATACCGCGGGGCTGGATGCTGCGCTTCATAAGTACGGAATGAACTCGAAGGAGATAGAAAACCGCCTGGGCTGGTACCGGCGTCAGCTGGATGAGATTTTATCAGCCGCAGAAGATATGAATATCGTGGTCATGGGCGACCACGGTATGTGCGATGTTACCGGCTGGTTGGACCTTATTTCAAGAGTCGAAGAACTGGATTTAAGGATTCCGGAAGATTATATTCCCTTTTATGACGCCACCATGGCGAGGTTCAGGGTATTCAGTGACGATGCCGGCCGGGAGCTGGAGAAGCTTCTGGGGGGGATCGGCGAGGGCTCCGTCCTGGGGAAGAAGGATAAGAAAGAACTGGGGATAAATTTCGAAAATAATATCTTTGGCGACATCATCTATCTGATGCGTGAGGGGAGAATAATTAATCCCAGCTATATGGGTGAAAGCCCGGTAAAAGGCATGCATGGATTTCACCCGGAAGCTGATTGTATGTACAGCGCCCTTTTTACTAACATGGAAGGGGCTGATGGATTGGAGTCCATAACCGAGGTTGCAGGACTGCTATTGCCCGGGTTCAGGCCTGAAGGAAGGGGTGGAAATGGAACTGGCCAAGATCGGTAAGGCAATGAGCTGGAACGCTATGGCCAGGATTGCGCGTTTCGTTGCCGGTCCGATAGCTTACATAATAATCGTCAGATCTCTGGGTGAATATAACTGGGGGCTGCTGAGTGTGCTGAAGAGCATTATGGGTTTTGCCCTGATACTGGTTCTGGCGGGGGGCGGCCAGGCCTTTCTCAAGTTCCTGCCCGAGATGAAGGTGAAGGGAGGAGTGGGGAAGTTTTACCCTATTGCAATGAGACTGCTTCTGATACAGGGGTTGATCTGGCTGGCGCTTCTTGCCGTAAGCTGGCTGATGGCTGACAGGATAGCGGGGCTGTACATGGTCCAGGAGCTCAATTTCAATTTCCTGCTGCTTTTCGCAGTCGGTTTTGTGATCTTTCAGGTGATGATGTCGATAGTGACCAAGGTTCTGCAGGCCCTCTACGAAACAAAGCTTCTGGGGTTCGTAATTGTAGGCGGGAACATATTTTATATAATATGCTTAATCCTGTTTCTCAAGATTGTGAATTTCGGGATCCCCGGTGTGATACTGGCTGGAGGGATCTCTAATATCGCTATGATACTGGTCATCATTCCGAAGATAAGGTCACTTATTCATCAGGAGCAGGAGAGCGGGGAACCGGCTCCAGGTATAGGGCGGGTAATGAAATTCTCTCTGCCGTTCGTGGTAACCGGGCTTCTGAACCAGGTAGTGTGGAGGCAGTCGGAAGTCCTTTTTCTGGGCCATTATACAGGGATCGCGGAGGCCGGATATTTTGAACTCGCTTACCGTATGCCCCAGATGGTTCTCGAATTCATACCTCTGGCGATATGGCCTATAATAATGGCCGGTATGTCCGAATCGTATTCTCAGGATAAGAAGGGGCTGGCCAGAGGAGTAAGACTATATTACAAAATGCTTTATATTGTTGTCATACCGATAGCTGCCATGGGATTCGCGTTTTCCAGGGAGCTTATACCGATGCTTTACGGCCAGAATATGGTTTTCTCAGGCATGTTCGCCCAGATGTTTTTCATTGTCTTTTCCTATTCATTTCTCTATACTCCTCTCAGCATGTCACTGTATGTTATGGGAAAAAGCTGGGTTAACATGCTTCTATTTTCTTTTCTGGCCGTTATCAATATAGGACTGGATTTTGCTTTAATTCCCCGGTACGGGTTGTGGGGAGCGTTCCTGCCGGTGGCCTTCGTGATGATTGTCGCGACAGCTGTATTCTATACGACGATCAGGAAATTCAGGAAGGATATAGAGGTACCGGTCAAATTCATAGCCAGGTGTTACCTGGCGGGGCTGCCCACCGCGCTTCTCGCCATAACGGCATGGAAGTGGAATCAGCCGTTATCCATAGCTGTTCAGATGGTCATCGGCACCGTAATACTGGCTTTGAGCTTCAGGCTGCTGAAAATAATCGGCGAGAGGGAGAAGGAACTCATAATGCAGATGCCGATCCCGTTCAAGAAGATAATTGTTTCTGTCTTGTAGATAAGGAAGGAAAATGTATAGAGAAAAATCAGTATCGGTCGTAATTCCCTGCTACAATGAGGAGGAGGGTGTTGCGGTAGTTATAAGGTCACTCCCGGAATTCATAGACGAAGTAATGGTGGTAGATAATAATTCGACTGACCGGACCGCGGAAGTGGCGGAAAAACTTGGAGCCCGGGTTATACCGGAGAAGAAAAAAGGATACGGGGCAGCCTACAAGGCGGGCCTTCCGGAGGTCAAGGGAGATATAACGGTTACCATGGATGGTGACGGTACTTACCCGGTGGAGCAGATAGGCGAATGTATAGATTATCTGCTGGATAACGAACTTGATTTTGTATCAGCTGCCAGATTTCCCCTTAAGGACTCCGATTCGATGTATTTTTCCAACAAGCTGGGGAATTCGATACTGACCCTGGCCACTCTGATACTTTTCATGAGGAACGTAAAGGATTCACAGTCCGGTATGTGGATATACCGCAGCGGTATATATCCCAAACTGAATCCCAGGAGTGACGGAATGCCTCTCAGTGAAGAGATTAAGATCAACGCCATCCGCCACCCTGATATCAGTTTTGATGAATACCATGTGAATTACCATCCGCGGGTGGGAGAGGTGAAACTCAATAAGTGGAAGGATGGTTTCGAAAATCTTCTTTATCTGTTGAAATTGAGATTCAGCAGAATTAAATAGTTAACCGTAATTGACCGCCGGACAGACCGCCAGAGAGGTACCTGATGATTAAAAGCCTTATTCTGATTATAATCACTGTTCTGTTGAATACCGCGGGGCAGTTTATGATGAAAACAGGAATAAACAAGATAGGAATGATAGGATTCGATAACTTCTTCGGATCAATGATCAAGGCGGTAACCAGCGGTTTCGTTATCGGCGGGTTCCTGTCATACGCGGTGAGCGCTGTCCTGTGGATTGTTATTCTGTCCAGGTCCGATCTAAGCTGGGCTTTCCCCATGGTAAGCCTCTCATACGTTGTTACAGCCCTGCTTGCTCCATATTTTCTGAATGAGCCGTTTACCATAACGAGGTTTCTGGGGATCCTGGTAATTGTCAGCGGTGTGTTCATCGTGGCCAGGACCTACTGATAGTAATTCGGTCTTTTAAAGAGGGGCAACTGTATTGCGGAACCGAACCCCGTTCTTGATATTCTGTTCAGCTGTAACAGTTCTCTCGTATATGACAGGAGCTGGAATTCTTCCGGGACCGGATATAGCCGGAATAGCGCTTGCCTTCCTGTCAGTCCTGGCCATTCCGGCGATTCTGATTAACCTGGCACTGAATATCAGGATAACATCCGATCTCAGAGGTATCTGCCGCCTGATCTCGACAGGTTTCATATATATTTCCCTGCTGGTTTGCACGGGTCTGATACCGGGTATCGACCTGGGTTTGATTTCGATCCTGGGGGCGTCTTTTAATATTATCCTTATTCTGATCCTGGCTATGAAGGGAAGGCCCGCTGGGGAGAAGAGGATGGACAGGTTTATAAGCAGAATGCTGGGAAGGGATTCAGCCGGAAAAAGCGGGTTGCGCATCGCTCTTTTTATCGTTCTGTTCGCTCTTCTGTTTACGGTATATTACGGAAACGGCGCTGTTTCCCCGTCGATGGATTCCCTGGATCACCTCAGCTTCATAAGAAGAGCTGCCGAAACAGAAAAGATCCTTCCGGAAGACTCGTTCTATATCGATGGAGACGGTGAATTCCCTGATCCGAGAAAGGGGATCTTCCATTCAGCGGAGGCCCTGATCCTGCTGCAGTCTGAGGCAAAACCGCTGTTTTTCTGGAAGGTAATGCCTGCTTTTATTGCCTTTGCCGCGGTGGCGGCTTTCTTGTTCTTCGCCTTTCAACTCCTCGATTCGCGCTGGAAAACCGCTCTGGCGGTTATTCTTTTATTTGTTTTCTTCAGGGGGGAAGGGGCTAAATGGTTTATAAAAATCGCATACAGCAGGAATATAGCCCAGATTCTATTCTGGCTGGACCTGGGATTTGTTCTCTGGAGTTTAAAGAACCCTGACGGGGGAAGAAACTATACCCTGTTATTCTTCCTTGCCCTTGCAGGAGCTGCCGTTCACCCGGTATTCGCTCTGACTGTGCTGACAGCGCTGCTGGCGCTTCTGATACATTCCTTCCTTCCCGGCGGCAGTGAAACCCGCAGGGGAGTGCTCAAGATGGTTGCGGTTAACGCGGCGGGGATGGCAGTTCCACTTGTAGTGCGCCTGATTTCACTGGGCGGAGAATACAATTTTATTCATACACACATGCAGGGAATGTTGATAATTTCAGAACATCTGCGCCTTATCGACCCCCTGGAGCTGAGAAGCAGCCAGGGGGTGATACTTATCTTCGCGGTCGTCTCTCTCCCGCTTTACTTCCTGGCGGCCGGCCTCAGAAGGTCAATTAAGACTGTGGAGAGCATGTTTATAATTCCGGTTATTCTGGTAATCAATCCGATAACCGGAGCTGTGCTGGAGCGTTATCTCGGGTATATTCATTCAAGGATGTTGAATGCCGCCCCGGTTATATGCTTTACGGCGCTGATAATTCCGGAACTGATGAGGATACTGTTCACCGGCAGACCGGTAATGAATTACCGGCCTGTATCGATGAGCATGAATATCACAAAACGTATTGCGGCGGCTGCAATTATAATATTCTTTATTGCTTACCCCCTGAAATATGAGGGACTGAGCAATATGAGGGGAGTAACCGGTAGCTGCTCAGAGCGGGAATATGCCGGGCTGTTCGAAGAGATGAACAGGCACATACCGGGCCGTTCAGTTATCCTTTCAGATCCGGTGACCAGTTACTTCATTTCAGGTATGACCGGGCACTTTGTTTACCTGGTCCCCGCCCAGCACGAACCTCCTTCAGACCTGAAAGCCCCCCTCAGAAACAGGAGAGCCCGGGATCTCTTCTGCACCCCTCTGTCGGAAGGGGATGATATCTCATGGATCGGGGAGGAGGGTATCGAATATCTGCTTCTGGATAATAACGGGAAAAATATTTCCGACTTCTATGGTATTTCCGACTGTGTGAACATGAAGGGATTAAAGAAAGATCTGCTGGAGGCAGAAGTTTTCGGCCCGGTAGCTGATATCGGAGATTATTCTCTAATGCGGTTTAAGGGAACCGGGGGAACGATTCTTCCTGAGAGGAAAGATACGGGAGAGGATGAGCGGATCCCGGAAGAGGCAGCCGCGCTGGATGTCGATGCGGGCGGGGGTATAAAGCTGCGCGGTTTATATATCAGGGTACCCGGCCTGAAAAAAGGATCGCTGATGGAAGGAACTCTTTACTGGGAGAGATCGGAGGAAGTGGAATTCGGGCTTCCACTGATGTGTACGGTAAGGCTGGATACCAGCTATCCAAAAGGCAGTTTCTACAGGGGCTGGTACAGCAAGCTTTACCGAAGGGAGCTTCAGGAGCGGACCGGTACCCGCTACCGTCATACTTTCTCCGGTTTTGTTCGGGGAGAGTATGCCTATCCTGACAGATGGACTGCAGGTGATATTGTACCCCAGGATTTTTCGGTTTACCTCCCCGCGAATATGAAGAGCGGCGATTATCAGATGAGGGTAAAGGTCTGGAAGAAGAGCTATCTCAGAAACCGGAAGTTAAAGGATTATTTCCTTGATAACGATTCCAGGCAGGGAGTAACAGTGCTCAGACTGAATATCGACTGAGAGCGGGAGTTTGTGTTAAAGCTGATCTGACGGTGATTTGATTTGGATGATTCAGAGAGAATAAAGGTTCTGTTATTTTCTGACGCTGATTATACCGGGGGAGCCGAAAAGTATATTTACTATCTCGCCCGGTATCTTCCCTGCCGAAAGCATGTGGTAATCGAAGGGGATCCGGGGCCGGACAGGCTGAAGAACTGGCTGGACGGGATTGAGATCCCCTTTACCGTGATATCTTCCGATTCCGCAGCTGAGAGGTTTAGGAGATTATTCGCCCTGATGCGCGATATCAGGCCGGATATTCTGCACATCAACCTGCCCGGACCTTTTGACGCCCATTACAGCCTGATAGCCCCGCTGGCAAAAGCGGCGGGGGTTAATTACGTTCTCACCACCGAGCACCTCCCGATGAATAGCCCCTTTATGAAATCAAGAATCCTCAAGGGTTTCGCGGCCAGGTTCATCGATTGTGTCATAACAGTAAGCCGGGATAACAGGAGGCATCTCATAAAAAAACATAAGGTGCCGGAAAGAAAGATCAGAGTAATTTATAACGGGATACCAGACCCGCTTGAAGAGGGCTCTTCTCTCAGGGAATCTCCGGAAGATGAGAAAGGGATCTTCAGGGTGGCGCTGGTTGGATCCCTCCTGCCGAAAAAGGGCCAGAAGGAAGCTGTCGAAGCGATCGGCAGGCTGGATGAAAGAATACATCTGTACCTGGCCGGGGAAGGGAGTATGGAGGAGCAGTTAAGAGAGATGGTTAAACAGTACGGGTTGAAGAGCCGGGTTCATTTCATGGGTTATGTCGATGATGTATTCGGGTTCCTGAGTGATAAGGACCTTCTGCTGGTACCATCAAGTGTGGAGGCAACCCCATACACTGTGATTGAGGGCCTGGCAGCCGGGATTCCGGTGATAGCCAGCAACATATACGGAATACCGGAAATGATCGAGGATGGAAAGACCGGGATTCTGATTGACCGGGGCGGCCTTGAACCGGCTATCAGGTCAATGTTTGAGAACCGGTCTCTTCTGCGGGACATCTCCAGAGAGGGAAGGGCTCATTACGAAAGCTCGTTCCGGGTGGAGAAATCGGTAAATGAAACCATGAGTATTTACAGAGAGGTGATGCATAGAGGGAGGCCCCGAGAATGAAGATACTGATAGCTTTGTCCTTCTCTCCATGGCCGGTAACAAGGGGAACTGACAGGCTGATTGTAAATCTTCTCAGGGGGCTTTCCCGCCGCCATCAGGTAAAGCTGGTTACCATGGTTCTCGAACGAAAAGGGATCAGCGCCCTCAGAGAACTGGAGGGCGATGGCATAACGGTGGAAGCGATGCTTGCCCCGCAACGGAAATCGGTTTTTCACAGAGTGACCCTGAAGTTCTGGAACCTTCTCCGGTCGGCCGTGATGAGAATTCCTGTTCAGACTCTCTATGCCGCTCCCACTTCATATCTCAATCTGGTCGCCGGCACCGCCCGGAACTGGAATCCGGATCTTACCATAGTGAATTACTGGCATCTGTGGGAGCTGGCGGAAATGCTGGGGGGGAGTGAGAAGGCACTGCTTACCCATGACCTGGATTTCATGAATTACCCTGAAAGGATCCGGGCGGAAAACGGACGAGTCAGGAAGATGCTGTCCGGATATAATTTCCGGATTAAGACGGAAGCAGAAATGAAGGCTTACCGTTCTTTCGACAGGATACTTACTGTCACCGGGAAGGAAGCCGCCGAACTTGAACAGTACCTTGATGAAACAGGAAAGAAGATAATCCCTCTTCCCATGGCCATGGACCTGGAACAATTCAAGCCGGAAGAGTCGGAAAGGCCGGGAAATTTTATTCTGCTGATGGGGGTATTCTATTCAGATTTCAACAGGGATTCATTGATGTACTTTCTGGAAAGGATCTTTCCGAAGATAATCGGCCGGAAACCGGATGCCCGCCTGGAAATAGTGGGCCCGGGGGTTCCCGAGGGTGTTGCTGACTCACTGTATGAAAGAGGGGTGGTCAGGGGCAGGGTTGACGACATAGCTGTCTATCTTCGAGATTGCGCGGTTATGGTCCTTCCACTGAGATTCGCCGCCGGCGTAAGGATAAGGATGCTGGAGGCGGCAGCTGCGGGCACTCCGGTGGTGAGCACATCTGCCGGAGTGGCGGGGTTGGAAATAAGAAGCGGCGTGGAGTATATCCAGGCGGACGATCCTGACGAATTTTCGGCCCGGGTGGTAGAACTGCTGGAAGACCGCCAGCTGGCCGTAAGAATTGGTATGGGGGCGCGAAAATGGGCAGAGGAAAATATCTCGCTCTCCAGCTATCCCGACCGGCTGGACGCTGTTCTGGAAAGGCTGATGGAATAATTATTAACTCCCGCCGGTTTTAGCTGGCGGTGAAATCTATTTTGGGGTTGTAATCGTCCATTTTAGGGAAATTATCCAGCACTCCCGCTATTGCGGCCTGCAGGAATGAATTAACCCACCAGTAGATGTCATGTTCCATGATATTTTCCTGCAGCTTACGCATCCTGTTTTTCCGCTCCTCGGAATCCATTCTGGCGGCCCTGGAGATTGCGCCGGCAACTTCTTCTATATTGTACGGGTTTACCAGCAGCACCCCATTCTGCATCTGGGCTGCCGCGCCGGCGAACTCGCTGAGTATTACCGTGCCGGTCTGCTCGATGTTAGAAGCGCAGTATTCCTTGGCGATCAGGTTCATCCCATCCTTCAGAGGGGTAATAAGCGCAATTTCCGCGGTCCTGTAATAGGAAAGCAGTTCCTGCCGGTCCAGCGATCTGTAAATGTAGTGAATAGGGACCCACCCGGAGATGGTGAACTGGCCATTTATTTCGCTGACCAGCCTGTCGATTTCGGTCTTCAGCTCCTGATACATCGGGATCTTGCGCCGGCTGGGAACCACTACCTGGATCATGGTTAACTTTCTGCGGAATTCCGGGTTATTTTCGAGCACTTTCTTGAATGCCTTCAGGCGGTAGGGAATACCCTTGGTATAATCCAGACGGTCTATACCAAGTATTATTTTGCTGTTGGGGATATCCTCATGTATTAACCAGGCCCGGTCTGCAACCTCCTTCGACCTGGCCAGGGAGGAGAATTCATTATAATCTATGCTTATCGGGAAGCTGCCAACTCTCACGCTCTTGTCGCCGACGTGGGCTTTTATAACCTGTCCCTTGCCCTCAATGGTGACTCCCTTTACGAATGTCTTGAGGCATTGAATAAAGTTCCTGCGGTCGCGGAGGGTTTGAAATCCGATCAGATCGAAGTTAAGAAGAGAGAGCAGAATCTCGGTTCTCCAGGGCAGTTTGAAGAATATGTCAATCGGTGGAAAAGGTATGTGGAGGTAATAGGCCAGCTTGTTTTTCACTTTCAATTCACGCATGAAGTGGGCTACACACATCAGATGATAGTCGTGGACCCATATGAAATCGCCTTCACCGGTTTCCTCTTTCAGTATCGAAGCGAATCTCCGGTTGATCTTCTTATATTCATCCCAGTATTCGGGATCGAAATTGCAGTAGGACTGTAAGTCGTGAAAAAGGGGCCAGATAACCTCGTTCGAAAAACCGATGTAATATTTCTGTATCTCTTCTTCGGTCATCTGTACCGGTTTCAAATCGTACCCCGCCTCTTTCGAAGCCGCCCTGCAGGGTGTTTCCACATCGGAAACTTCGTATGTCCCGGGCCAGCCGATCCAGAGCCCGCCCCTGTTCTGTAGAACAGGGGCAAGAGCGGTTACCAATCCTCCCGAACCGGGTTTGATTTCCCACTTCCCATCTTTCCTTGAAAGGACGAATGGGAGCCTGTTAGATGCAATAACCAGTCTTTCTACAGGATCATCCATTTATATCACCACACATTGACCATAGTTTTTCGAGTATCATAATTAATTCTCCGGGAGGGGTTATCCAGAAATCCGCTTCTGTCTCCCTGAAATCCTCTCTTACCAGAAAGCTTATGCCGCTCCCCTTGAGAGCGCGGAAAGCATCCTCATCGGTGTAATCGTCTCCGAAGTATAATACATGGTCGGAATCATCCGCCTCTTCAATTAAGTTTCTTGTTACGTTCCCCTTGTTGATTTCTGAAAATCTCAATTCAATTCCACCATCAAATTCATGAATTGTCAATCCGTTTTCTCCGGCCAGTCTGTTCCATTCACGCTCGGCGGTTTTCCGGATCAGTTCCTTTTTCTCACCGGTCAGGCCTCGCCAGTGAACAGCCAGGGAGGTCGGTTTCTTTTCGCAGAATTCCGAGAGGCCGGCCCGTTCAACCGCCCGGTAAGCTT
This sequence comes from Candidatus Krumholzibacteriales bacterium, assembly GCA_046483305.1. GTDB lineage: Bacteria > Krumholzibacteriota > Krumholzibacteriia > Krumholzibacteriales > WJIX01 > WJIX01. Next base: position 59,725 of record JAWODM010000008.1, read on the forward strand.
TTTCCAGGTCGCTTCCGGCTTCCGGAGGAAGCTCATTCAGGGTATACTCTCCGCCGGGTGTATACCTTTCCGAGCCGTGGCACCCCCATATTTCAGGGCAGGTTTCAAGCTTGAGCAGCTTCATTATATGATCAACAGGCCTGCCGCTTATTATTATCAACCTGATCCTGTCCCTGGTTATCAGCTTTCCAAGTATCTCATTTATTCCGGGGTAGGGGAAGGCCCTGTCCTGCTCCCTGCGGAAGGGGGCCAGGGTTCCGTCATAATCCAGAAGCAGGTAAAATGATGCATCTTCGGGGATGTCCGAAAAAAGATCTTTTTCTCTGATTATGCCGGTCAGGTTCCTCATATCCGTGATAATAGCATACCCTGCATGAATATTACAACTCGATACGGTTCTTTTTCCTGTGGAGAAGAGAAACCATAACGGTGAGGTATTCTCTCAGGTGCCTGGTATGGAGATAGTTGTCCTGGACAAAAGCTTGTGCTTTCCTGCCCATTTCCTTGAGAATATCATTGTGAAAGAGCAGATAGCGCGCTCTCAGCGCGGCCCCCTCGGGTGTTCTCACCAGGAATCCGGTCTGATGGTTCACCACCTGGATTCTGATGCCGCCGGTATCTCCGCCGATGACCGGTTTTCCCTTCCACATTCCCTCGGTTACGGTCAGGCCGAACCCTTCCCGGATCGATTTCTGGAGTATTATATCCGAGGACCTCTGGAGAGCGTTTATTACCTTGTGAGCGTCGGAGGGAAGCAGGAGGACATGGATGTTCTCGTCATCTCCGGCGGCTTCCTTGACCTCCATGATAACCTTCTGAGACTCGGGGTCGTCGGTGGCCTCCCCGCCCGCAAGGATAAGCTGAAGCGAGGGGGCGAATTTTTTGGTCAGCCTGTACGCCTTGATAACTCCCACCGGATCCTTGAAATAATCATACCTGGAGACCTGGAGCATGGAGGGCAGAGAGGTGTCTATACCGAGGCCGCTGACTATGGATTCGATCTCGCCGGGGCTCAAGTCTATATTCTTTTCGCTGAGAGGGTCTATGCTTGGCGGTATCAGGTACTGTACGTGGGGAAGAAGCTGGGCAAATGCGGGGATGGAGAATATACTGGCGTCATAATCTTTAACCAGGTTCTTGATGTATTTCCAGGTTCCCCGGTGCGGATGGCTTACATCGATATGGCAGCGCCAGATCCACTTTCCCTTTCTCTCGGGAAGATAGTTCAGCAGCATCGCCGGCTGGGGGTCATGGATGAACACGATATCGGCATCCATGAGCTTATCTTTGAGCATTTCAGCGTTTTCCAGATTGGTTTTTTCGTAAATTTTCTTCAGCCGGTCACTGGTTTCGATCTTGTTTCCCTGCAACGCGTTATGAAAATTCTTGGTTGTGGCGAAGAACTCCGGGTTTCCACCTATGGTTTCCCAGCTTACATCCAGGCCGAGTTCCTTCATCAGCGGAACCAGTTTGTTCAGAATTTCCGCCACACCCCCGCCCTGCCTGGTAGAGTTGACATGAACAACTTTTATCCCTTCAAGAAGATGCGCCAGCTGGAAGAGCTGGTCGATTACGTCGTTTCCGACTATTTCGGCGTACCTTTTAAGTTTCGGGGGCATTATCAATTCTCCTTGAAATATTCATTGACGGCTTCCGAAATCTGGTTTCTCAATTCCGTCAGGGAAGAGAAGAAGGGGTCTATCGATGATAATCCGTATATGAGATCATCGAACTCATCATCGAAACCGTACAGCCAGGTGCTGAAATCGTCTATATTCCCGAAGGTTCTTCTCCTGGAGTCGATAAAGTGGTAGAAGATACTCCCGGATGTCATTTTAGGTATTATTTCGGTCAGTTCTGCCGGCTCTCTGATTTCATTGTCGGTATCGAAAATTACTATCTGGGAGGTTATGAATTGAAACTGCTCGTCTATCCTGCACCATGAAAGATATTCCACTTCATCCAGGCGCTCCTCTATGGTATCGAGAAGTTTTTCCCTGAGTTCTTCCAGATCGGGATGTTCGGTGGGGTCAATCATGCCCAGGCGTTCCGCAAGGACCTTGTCATGGAGAGTGTGCCTGACCCATGAAGCAAAATCATTATTGTACTCGGGGTCGCCCAGCCTGGGCTGAAGCAGCCCGGCCCAGAAATGATAATAGAGGCTTTCAGATTCTACTTCGCTGATATTTTTTTTCAGCTCCTTGAGATTCTGGGCTTTCAGCCCGGTGGCCAGTGAGGCCAGGGCACAATCCCTGATCTTGAATGATTTGGGATTATTGTTGTTGCTGCCCATCTTTCAGCTCCTTGAAAATTAACAGGTTCCCCGGAGGCCCGGTTCAATCATCCGATTTATAGACGGCACCGACAGTGTTTCAATAGCCTTTATACAATTTATAATGCAAATAAACAATGAATAAAACAACGATTTAATGTATGCGAACAAGCAATAGCCAGCCAGAGGATAAATGATGTTCTATTAATGTTGAAACAATCATATCTTTGTAATAAAATGTATTTGCTGTTTACCTGACCGGCCGGTACTGGCCGGCCAGGGCAGAAGCTGGGTTGATCATTGATGTTGCAGGAGCCACGCAGGGTTGAATAAAGTAAGATAATAAGGAGGAACTTGCTGTTATGAAAGGCGTTATACTGGCGGGTGGGCTGGGAACCAGGCTTTATCCGCTTACCAAGGTTACCAACAAACATCTGCTGCCCGTTTATAACAAGCCGATGATATATTATCCGATTCAGTCACTGATTAACGCGGGGATCAGCGACATCCTCCTGGTAACCGGAGGAAACAACGCCGGCGATTTTCTCAGGCTTATCGGTAACGGGAAGGAGTTCGGCCTTAAGCATATTGACTATACCTACCAGGAAGGCGAGGGAGGTATTGCGGACGCACTGAAGCTGGCGGAATACTTTGCGGCGGGGGATAATATTGCGGTTATGCTCGGCGATAATATAATAGAGAAGAATTTCAGAAAAGCCGCGGAAGAATTCAGGCAGCAGGGTTCCGGAGCCAAGATTATTCTGAAAGAGGTTCCGGACCCGGAACGATTCGGAGTGCCGGTCCTGGAGGGTGACAGGGTGGTTAAAATAGAGGAAAAACCGGATAAGCCGAAGTCAAAATACGCGGTAACCGGTATTTATTTCTTTGATAATACGGTGTTTGATATAGCCAGGTCGCTGGTCCCGTCCGACAGGGGAGAGCTTGAGATAACCGATGTGAATAATGTTTATATCGACAGAGGAGAGCTGACCTACGATATATTGGAGGGGTGGTGGTCTGACGCCGGTACCTTTATTTCTCTCAACAGGGCGACCAACCTGGTGATTGAGACCGGGGCTAATAAAGTATGAGTTGACTCCGCCCGGAGATTTCATTCAGGGGATCAGTTCTGAAAGGATATAATCGGAGAGGGCCTCCCGCCAGTTCCTGAGGGGTGTCCTTCCCATCAGGGAAAGATTGTAATTAATCATCGCTTCGGACCTGGGGCGGGGCGCCGGAAGATCAAATCTGCCGGAAGGCACCGGATTCAGAGCGCAGCCGGAAACCCCCGCGATCTTGAGGATCTCCTCAGCTTCCTGATATCTGCTGACGTATCCTTCATTAACGCAGTGATATCTTCCGTAATACCCGGTATGTATTACCCCGGCTATTTCCGCTGCCAGATCATTGGTGTAGGTTGGCGACCCGAACTTATCATCCACTATATCCAGTGTTTTCGAGGTCCTGCTCAGTTCCAGGATCCTGGGTATGAATTTCTTGTCTTCCTCAGCTCCTCCGAACAGCCAGCAGGTGTAGAATATATAGAATCTTCTGACAATATCCCTCATGTAAAGCTCTCCGTAATACTTTGATCGGCCGTATACATTCACCGGGTCCGGGCTGTCGTATTCGGTATATGGCGTTTCCTTTCTGCCGTTGTAGACGCTTCCGGTACTCAAATATACCATCTCCGCGCCACACTCCGCACAGGCCAGAGCGACATTCCTGGTTCCCAGGGAGTTCGTTCTGAAAGCGCTGTCCGGGTCCTCTTCGCATCCGTCCACATCGGTCATGGATGCGAGGTGGATCACGGTGTCAGGCTTGAAGGATACTATTTCTTTTATCAGGGAGTCCGCGTCGGTTATGTCCGTATCTGGAAGATCGGTGGGAAGAAGCTCGTTTTCCTCCTCCAGCGCCGGTATAAGGGAACATCCCAGCATTCCGTCCGCCCCGGTGATAAATATCCTTGCCAAGAATACCTCCCTTAACCGTCTTTTCTCTCCCAGTCGTACCCTATGTCGTTGTCGTGGGGGTCTATTCTGAATTCATCAGGGTCATCATACTGGTAAGGTTCTGTAACTGTATTTATTACTATCGCTTCTTCTGTGCCGATGCATTTGAATCCATGGCATACGCCCGGAGGAATAGTGATCAGAATATGATTGCGCTCCCCGGCGAAGAATTCGTTTATTTCTCCTCTGGTGGGCGAATCCTCCCGCCTGTCATAAAGTACTATTTTCAGCATTCCGCAGATAGCTGTCATATAATCCGTCTGTTTCCTGTGGTAATGCCAGCCTTTGACTACGCCTGGGTAACAGGTGGTCATATATACCTGTCCGAACCGGTCGAAGAAATCGTCATCCGCCCGGACCATTTCCATGAGCCGGCCCCTTTCATCCGGTATTACTCTCAGCTTCTTAACCGATACTCCTTCTATCATTAAATCCCTCCATGGTATAAGTCGATTTTCAGAAAAAGATTCTACAACGGCTTTAATTATGTGTCAAGACGGATTAAGCCTGGAGTTTCCCCAATTTTTATAATCTATCAGGTAGTTTAATTATTCGTTTGGTTTGCGGCTGAGTGATTAATTCAAAATCGTTGTCGGTTTCCCCGGCGAGGAAACCGCAACTCCCGCCTCGCACATCGCTCTTTCTGCCCCTGACGGGGCAGAAAACCATGCCCGCTCGCCCTCCGGAGGGTTTTGAATTAATCACTCAGCCGCTTCTATCAATGCTTAAGGCCGATT
>JAWODM010000015.1:0-9439 GCA_046483305.1 Candidatus Krumholzibacteriales bacterium
GCGCAGAAAGCCGTTCAATCAGCTTTCCAGAAAAGCAGGCTGATTATAATCTTACAGCCGTCAGCGGAAAACTCACAGCCTTTTTGCCGGGACGAAGGAATGTGCCGGGCCCGAACAGCCTTCCCCGGGCCTCCCGATTTAACGGCCGTATCCGGCTTATCCTCATTCGCCTCCCCGCAGCTTCCCGGAACACGGGCATTTAAACCGGCCTGTGTAACAATGAGAACGAAAACTGCCAGAACTGAAATTACCAGCCGCATTCCACACCTCGAATTGATTCTGTAATTCTCTGATAGATTTGATTTCTCGAACCAGTAACTCATTTCTATCATCCATGACAGGAAAATGTCAACAAAAAGATCCGGCCTCCAGATATCCCGGGAAAATTAGAATTGCAGGGTTGAATCCGCTGCATAATATGTGATATAATTACATCTATAAATCAGCAAGCGATTCTGCTAACCAAAATTAAAAAGGTGGAATAAAATGAAAAAAGCAGTATTTCTGTCGCTTATAGTAATGTTGTCAGCTCTGGTTGCCGGCCCGGCGTCGGCTACCCATTTCAACAATCCGGTTCTGGAAGCGGATTGTGCCGGATGGTCTGTTTCCGGGGAGATAGTCCTCGGATACGAATCGAATACACTCACCTATTACGTTGAACTCTACGAAGGCATGACTCTTGTAGAGGAGTACAGCGGAAGCGAGGATTTCCTGAAATCAATCGACCCCAGCCCACTGTTCAACTACAGCGGTATGTGGAGCTCCGAACTCTGCGGTGAGTACATGGCCAAAGTTGCTCTGGAAGTGACCAGCGGCGGAGAGCTCCAGGCCAGAGAAGAACTGACCGCTTCGTTCATCTGTGAATGCCCGCCGCCTCCGGGTGAATGCACCGGGACCCCCGGCTACTGGAAGAATCACCGCGACATGTGGCCGGTAGATGAACTGACCGTTGGCGGTCAGCTCTTTACCAGGGCGGAGTTGATGGAGATCTTCAACTGGCCCGCCAGGCATGACAAGAGGATCAAGCTTTTCCATCACCTGGTTGCGGCCAAGCTGAACGTTCTCAGAGGCGCTACCTATGAAGGTATAGATGGCGCCATCAGCGACGCTGACGATTTCCTGGCGATGTACCCGCTGGGAAGCGAAATCGACAAGGCAACCGAGAGGATGATCGAAGGACTGAAGGCTCCTCTGGAAATGTTCAACGAATCGGCTCCGTGCGGAGAGACAATCGATTCATATGAATCGGATGTAATCATGTTCGGCGCAAGCCCCGATGACGACAGAGAAGAAAAGACCTGGGGCGGTATAAAGAGTATCTACAGGAAATAGAATTGCGCCAATATGCCAGCTGACTGCCTGACCTCAAGTCAGCAAACCGAGGAAGAGGGAGCGCCCCCGCGGGTGCTTCCTCTTCTTTTTCATAAACCCGCCGATGGGTAATAACATATTTCCATTGTATTAATCACTCCCCTTGGCTACAATCTTGAGCTTTAAGCACAGTATTTCATTATTACTTACAATCGGGAATATTAAAATGAAACTTTTTCTTACCGTCTTCATCACGGTCCTCTTCGCCGAACTCGGAGATAAAACCCAGCTTGCCACCCTGCTGTTCGCCACGGATAAAGATAACCCCAGAACTACGGTCTTCTTTGCGGCCGCGGCGGCTCTGGTTGCCGCATCTGCGGTAGCGGTTCTGCTGGGCAAGTTCTTCCAGAGCTTCGTTAATCCAAAATACCTCGCCTGGATAGCGGGAGCGGGGTTTATACTGATAGGAATCTGGACTATCGCCAAAGCATAAGAACCAACAACTATCATGAATTCTATTCAGAGGGCCCATAACCTGAAAACACTACCATCGAAAATCTGATTTATTATATTTGATTAACTGTCTGATGAAATGAGCGGGCGAGGCTCTTACGGACAGAGCCTGGAAAATCACATCAGCAGCTTTAAGTGCATTAGCAAATCACCTGCCCCTGAAAGTTTCTGTTGATGACATTTTGCAACACCTATCAAGAAAATTATTTGACGCGATGCACTGTTTTTTCGTCCGGCAAAGTACAAAGCTCCGCCGAAAAGGAGGCTTCATGAATATCTTTTTTACATTGATTCTGCTGCCGATTATCATTATTGCCCCGTCCGGCTGCGGCCAGGATTCCGGCACTGAGGTTATGCCGGGAAATGAGAAAGCGGGTTCCAGCCCGCCCGCTGTTACTCTGATCAGGCCCGGCGGCGGCGAGACCGTAATCGACACCCTTACTATCACCTGGAACAGTTCAGACCCCGATGAAGGTGAAACCGGCCTCCTGGAAATCAACCTGGCCTACCGGGGTAACGGCAATAATACCTGGCAATCTATAGCATCAAGCCTGGAAAACAGCGGTCATTACCTGTGGGATGCCTCCTCCCTGCCGGATAACAGCGACTACCGGGTAAGGGTGACCGCTTACGACCCGGCCGGCCTTTCCGCATCGGACAGTTCCAGAATGGCTTTTACGTTAGCCGAAGCTGTGATCATTACCGACAGGACCGGTGTCGAATGGGATATAACTCATGCAGTGCTCAACTACGGGATGGAAAAGGAGAATTTCAATTACGGGCTCGGCCCTGACGCCATCCAGCCTGTGATTTCACCGGATTATCTCTCTGCCGGAGACCCTGGATATCCGGACGATGATTCAGAGGAAAGGGTCATCGGCATGGATATAAACGGAGATGTACGTGCCTACCCTATCAATCCACTCTCCAGGCACGAGGTGGTCAATGATTATGTGGGAGATTCTCACGTAGCTGTCACCTACTGACCCCTGCAGGACCTGGCTGCCGTGAGCAGACGAGAGATAGAGGGAGAGGTACTGACACTGAGCGCCAGCGGATGGACCTACGGAACACGTTTCGTGCTCTATGACTACGAAACCTGGAGCATGTGGTTCTGCACCGACACGGACTGCAGGTACACCGCCATCACCGGTTTTTACTCCGACCGCAAGCTGACCACCGTGAACTCCGAGAAAACAACCTGGAACCAGTGGAAAGACACGCACCCGGATTCAAAATATGTACTTTACTGAGATCGGAACTCTTATGGCCCAGTACAGAACAGAGTTGACAGGACAGCAAAGATAGACTATTCTTTTCTTAAAATAACCAGGGGGGATCAATGAAATTACATCAGTGCAGCGTATGCGGTTACATCTACTACCCGCAGGCGGGCGACCCGGACAACGGTGTCGAAGCGGGCACTGCTTTCGAGGACCTGCCCGATGACTGGGTATGCCCTGTATGCGGAGCTGAAAAAGACGAATTTGAGATAATATAAACAACTTCGGAGAAAGGTTGGAGATGGATATATTCGAATATGCCCTGCAGCTGGAAAAGGACGGCGAGGAGTTCTACCGCGGGATTGCGGCTAATACTGACGACCAGGGGCTGAAATCGATCATGCTGATGCTGGCAGACGAAGAGGTTAAGCATTTCCGTACTATCCGGAAGATGAAGGATAATGAATACGTGATGCCGGAGACCACCATTCTGAGCGATGCCAGAAATCTTTTTGAGAAGATGGCGGGCGGGGACGAATTCATCGAGGATGAAGAGGACCAGATAGAGGTATACAGGGAAGCCCAGGAGATAGAGAAAAGAAGCGAACTCTTCTACGGGGAGAAGGCTGAAGAGGCCGAGAACGAGCAGCAGAAGAAGCTCCTCGAAAGGCTGGCGGAAGAAGAAAGAAAACATTACTTCCTGCTGGATAATATTATCGAATTCGTATCCAGGCCGGAGCACTGGCTGGAGAACGCCGAGTGGAACCACCTGGAGACTTATTAAGACAGGGAAAGCTGTTCAGGAAATGAGCGCTAAAAGTACTGAAAGACCTGCCGACATTTCGATAGTGCTCTGCGGAAGCGCCGGGCAGGGCGTTCAGACCGTGGAAAAACTCATGACCCGGATAATCAAGAAAGCGGGTTTTAATGTTTTCGCCACCAAGGAGTATATGTCGCGGGTCAGAGGAGGGCTCAACTCCACCCTGATCAGAACAGGGGGCCAACCGGTCACCTCATTCATAGACCGGGTGGATATATTCGTGCCTCTGAGTAAAGGCGCTGTCGGCCATCTGGGTAAACGGATCAGCGAACAGACCGTCTTTCTGGGCGAAAAGAAGATTTTCGAAGATGAAATCGAAGATGACACCCCCGTTATAGATATACCCTTTACGGAAATAGCCGAAGAGCTGGGTAACAAGATATACTCGAACACCGTCGCTATCGGAGCGCTGGCCGGCGTTCTGAACATCGAGCTGAAAGAGGCGGCCGAGTCCCTGAAGCAGTACTTCGGGAACAAGGACCGGGAAGTAGTCGAAAAGAATATCGAAGCGCTTGAAACCGGATACCGGAAAGCCGGTGAAAGAGAAGAGAAAACGGGAATTGATTTCAACCTTGATCCCGATCCAGAGATACGGGACCAGATACTGGTCAGCGGTTCTGATGCCGTAGGCCTCGGCGCTATCGCGGCCGGATGCAATTTCATTTCCTCATACCCGATGTCTCCATCCACAGCAGTGCTGGTATTTCTTGCCGGTAAGGGAAGAGATTTCGGGGTGCTGGCAGAGCAGGCCGAGGACGAGATAGCGGCGATAAATATGGCGGTCGGCGCGTGGTATGCGGGAGCAAGGGGGATGGTCACCACCTCCGGAGGAGGGCTGTCCCTGATGACCGAGGGGATCAGCCTCGCCGCCATGCTGGAAACCCCGGTGGTAATCCATCTGGCCCAGAGGCCGGGCCCGGCGACAGGGCTCCCCACCAGAACGGAGCAGGGCGACCTTGAACTGGCGCTTCACGCGGGCCACGGTGAATTCCCCAGGATCATACTCGCTCCGGGGACATTGGAGCAGGGCTTCGATCTCGCCAGAAAAGCTTTCAACCTGGCCGACAAATTCCAGGTGCCGGTATTTCTCCTCACCGACCAGTACTTCATGGATTCATACTACAACACCTCTCCCTTCGAGCTTTCCGGATTTGAAGTAAATAGAAATATCGTTAAAACAGGGCAGGGCTATAAACGTTACCAGCTCACTGAAGACGGCATCTCTCCGCGGGGAATCCCGGGATATGGAGAAGGGCTGGTCTGCGTCGACAGCGATGAGCACGACGAGAAGGGGCATATAACCGAAGACCTCGAGATGAGGAACCGGATGGTGGAAAAGCGCCTCAAAAAGCTCGACTCGATCAGAAAGGAAGCTGAAGAACCGGCCCTGTACGGCGGAACAGATTACCATAATCTGGTGATCTGCTGGGGCTCGACTCTGAATATAGTGCGCGAAGCGGTTCAAATCCTGAGCGCAGAGAACACGTCAGTGCTGCATTTCAGCCAGGTAAACCCTCTGCATGATAAGACAGCTGAGATTATAAATAAGGCGGAAACTGTGTCAGTGGTTGAGAACAACGCCACCGCTCAGTTCGCCCGGCTTCTGGAGAACAGAACCGGCGTTAAGATTGGCCACAACGTACTGAAATACGACGGCCTGAGCTTTGCCTCCGATACTCTGGCCGGAAAACTCAAGGAGATTTTTCAGGGGTAGATATGAGCGACGGAAAATTCGATATGGAAGGGATCGATATCGCGTGGTGCCCCGGCTGCGGCAACTTCGGGATACTGAAAGTTCTCAAGAAGGCTCTTGAAGATCTGGAATTAGATCCGCGCGGACTGGTAATGGTCTCGGGGATAGGGCAGGCCGCAAAGATACCTCATTACTTCAAGACTAATTTCTTTAACGGACTTCACGGGAGAGCCCTCCCCCCCGCCACCGCGATAAAGGCCTGCAACCGCAACCTCACTGTCATAGCCGAAAGCGGAGACGGAGATATATACGGAGAAGGCGGCAATCACTTCATACACACCATAAGAAGAAATCCCGACATCACCAACATAGTCCACGACAATATGGTATACGGGCTGACCAAGGGACAGGCTTCGCCCACCAGCCGCCGCGGGATGAAGACGCCGGTGCAGGTGGCGGGAGTTATCCTGGAGCCTTTCAATCCTATCGCCGTGGCTATAGCCCTGGACGCCGGCTTTGTGGCCAGAGCTTACATCGGCGACATCGAACAGGCCGGTCAGATTCTCAAGGAGGCAATAATGCATCCCGGTTACGCGCTGGTTGACCTGCTGCAGCCCTGCGTCACCTTCAACAGGCTCAACACCTACGAATGGTTCAAGGAAAACACCTACTACCTGGACGAAGGCCACGACAGCTCGGACCGGAACGCGGCTTTCGCGAAAGCCGCGGAAACGGAAAAACTGGCTCTGGGGGTCTTCTATAAAAATAAAGACAAGACTCCCTTTGAGGTTAATACAGGTATATATCAGGATAATGACGCCCCTCTATTCCAGCGGGAGACAGATTACGACAAACTGAAATCGCTGATAGAGGAATACAGGCTCCGGTAATTCTACAGTTGAATCATCCTTTTTTTAATCCGAAAATATATTATCCCGGGTAACTAGAACAATGTATAGGTCAGCCCCACCGCCAGGGTCTGGGAGATCTGGCGCCTGGGAGAAATATCTTCGTCATAAAGCAGCTTAATGTTAAGACTGACATCTATATACTCGGAGACCTTGGCCGTGAACATGTTATCCCAGTTCACATCTATACTCCTGAAGGTATGGAAATTGGAGAAGATCTCCAGGGTTGATGTAAACAGAATATTCTTGTCCAGCTTCAGGTTGAGATCGGTTACGAATTCAGCCCCGAATTCATTCTTGAAATCCTCTATCTCTCCCGGGGTTTCCAGGTCATCGGCGTAGCCGTAATCAGCCGAGATGGTCTGCTTGGCCGCTCCCCCCAGGCGCATCCTGACATACTCAGCCGGTTTGAAACTGAGGCCTGCAGATTCCACCAGATAGGCGGGGTCCAGAAGATCCGAGATCCGGGGCTCATCCGGTGTCCCGTAATCGTACCCCGGAGCAAACTGGCTCCGGAACAAAAACGAAGCGTAGGGGTCAATGTGGATTCCCATGAGATAGGTATACACACTGTTAAAATATATTTCATCGGCCGATTTTCTGGTGTTCTCATTCCCCACCCTGCTTTTGCCGTAGGACACCTTCAAACTGTTGGTCCATTCATGCTTCTCCTCCAATCTGTCCAGGGTGGCATTCAGGTTAAACTGCCATGACCAGGCGTCCTCGCCCCCCTTTGCCCAGTTGTCAAAACTGTTTTGAGTTAAATTGAGCCCCGCCACCCCCGCCTTTTTCCATCCGTACTCCGGTTTTTCCTCCCCGGCGGCTGCCGGATTCCCGAACACGATCATTGCTGCTGCAACAGTCATAAGTTTTAAAATACTCCCCCTCATGGTCCCTCCTTTATTCCGCAGTAAAAACAGCTTGAATCACCATCCAGATTTTGACAATCTCCCGATTCTATGAGTTAATTTCTGAATATGCAAGCAGTGATAAATAAGAATCTCTACTTCCGGCCGGCTTCCTCCACCTCTTTCATTACCCTGAGCAGATTTTCTCCCAGAATCCTGACTATATCTTCATCCCGGTAACCGCGCTTGACCAGATGATAGGTTATCAGCTGGTAATCGGAGGCGTCCTCTATCCCAACCGGAAAACTGCCGGCCCCGTCGAAATCTGAGCCGATCCCCACATGATCTATCCCCGCTATCCTGACCGCATGATCGATATGGTCTATTAGAACTGTTACCGGCGGCGCCGGGGGAGCATGCTTTTCCCAGAGGGGAAACGCCTTCTCGTAGAACGCTTCCCGGTCGTCTCCGGTTTCTTTCCTCAAACGCTCAAATTCCGGCTCAAGTTTCTTCCTGACCCTTTCGGATTCTTCCGCGTAATCCTTATCCAGAAATCCGGAGTAGAACACTATCTGTATTACCCCTCCGTTTTCGGCAAGCTTGCTGAGCATATCGTCACTGAGATTCCGGGGAACGTCGCAGAGAGCGCGGGTTGCCGAATGCGACGCAATCACCGGCGCCGTGGAATGCTCCAGAACATCGAAGAAGGCGGCATCCGAGATATGTGACACATCGATCATCATCCCCAGATTGTTCATCTCCCTGACCATTTCTATCCCAAAGGGGCTCAGCCCATCCCATCTGGGATCATCGGTTGATGAATCGCATATATGATTGCTGCTGTTGTGGGTCAGGGTTATATACCTCACACCCAGCCGGTAAAAAGTTCTGAGCAATGCAAGAGATCCTTCCACCGGCCCCCCGTTTTCCATCCCTATCAGTATCCCCCTTCTACCGCTTTTCTCGATCCTTCTGATATCATCCGGAGAGAAGGCCAGCTCGGCCAGCTCCGGATACTTTCCGGCCTGCCTGTAGATCACATCCATGGTCTCCAGGGCTTTTCCGGACGGGTTTTTGTCGTCGAGCTCGTTGGAGACGAATACCGCCAGAAATATCGCGTCCAGGCCTCCCTCGATCATCCTGGGAAGGTCCACCCTGCCGATATCGTTCCTGGCACCGATATCCAGGCCCCTTCCCGACATCAGCATCGGGGTGTCCACATGGGTATCAACTACTGTCGCCCTGTCATGGAGTTTCTGAGCGCGCTCCATCAGCTGCTCATCCAGATCCTCTGCTTCCTGCGCGAATATCAGGGACCAGGCGGCAATCAGAACCGCCGCGGCAAGCATTACGGTCAGTCTGTGTTTCATCCTTATAACCTTTCTGATAATTTGATTAACGGGCAATTAATTCCGACTTCATAATAACTTAACAGCTGTATTGAATCAAATGAAGTCAATTTGTGTCTGCCCATCAGCTTTTTCATTTTTGGAGTTCCCCCAAAAATCCGGCAAGTATTTTACTAACATTGCGAGATACAATAAGTTATTAGGATTGGTAACTGGAATAGGGTTTTCATTGCTGGTGAGTGTGGATGATTGATATTTTCAAAACCCTCCGGAGGGCGAGCGGGCAAGGATTTCTGACCCGAAGGGGCAGAAAGAGCGAGCCCGAGGCGGGAGTGGCGGTTTCCTCGCCGGGGAAATCGACCACGATTTTGAAAATATCAATAATCCACATACTATTACAAATCATCGACTACCTTATAGGTTATAAAAATTGGGGAAACTCCAATTTTCATTTCAGGACTTTCCCCAAAAATTGACTCTATAATTGGCTAACTACAATTTATTCAGTGAGTTATTAACATTCACAAGTGGAATCGGTCTTTTTTTGCTCTGAAGGCGAAAAATTGGGGGAACTTCCTGCTGGAAAAAATGGATCTCCTTTATATGATAGAGAAAAATAAACCTTTATAAGTTCAACTCTATCAAAGGAGATCCGAATGCAATATAGCAAAGTTTCATGGAAAATTCGAGAACAAATCAAGAAATTTTCGGGGGAACTCTCTTCGGGGATCTGCAAAACAGCGGCTCGATTTGTAGCAGAGGCTGTCTATGGGA
>JAWODM010000077.1:0-6191 GCA_046483305.1 Candidatus Krumholzibacteriales bacterium
AGCGCTCCCGGCCCGTAGAGACCTCTGATCATCCTGCCGGGCCCGGCTGCCGATGATTTAAGGTCGTTTATCAGCTGTCTGAAGATATTACCCCAGGCCTGCTGCCAGTCACTGTTCATGACCCGGGGCCGCAGATTACGGACCACCCCCTGGATCAGATCCAGGTATTCTTCTTCATTCCTGAAACGGCCGTAATGCACATCCTCAACGGCGGCCCTCAGTTCTTTCTCCCTCTCCTGATCTATCCCGGCTTCTCTAACCACTGATAAAAGCCCGTTCAGTTTCGCTTCAAGCAATTCCAGATTTTCCTCAAACAATATCTCTATCCTCCAGCTTCAATTAGCGGTTTGATATTTCTGCTATAATACTCTATCATCTCTTCAGCCCTCTCCAACAGAGCCTGCCTTTCCGGCCCGGAGGAGTACGAGCGCATATCCCTCAGGTCGGAACCATCTATCGAACTGTCCCCCATCAGGACCCCCCCTATAGCGCCGCCGTAACCGGCCTCCAGTTCCAGCCCGGCAAGTTCCACCCAGAGTAATGTCCAGGATCTGACCACCGTATCACTGTCATAACCTCCCCCTCCCAGGGCGATTATCCTGGGAAACTCAGCGTGCAGCTTCTCTGCCGATTCAATGAATCCGTTATTTGTCATCTTGAGATGAGTGAGCGGGTCTCTCCTGGATGTATCAGCGCCGAAGACACCTACAATTATCTCCGGTCTGTATATCCTGAGGGCGTCCATTACGATGCTGCCGAAAAGCATCTTGAAAATATTATCGTCTGTACCAGGCTCCATCGGTACGTTTATATTGTAGCCCTTCCCATCCCCTTCTCCCATCTCATCCTGGAATCCCCCCCATGGGAAAAGTGTGCGCCCCGATTCGTGAGTGGATATAGTAAGAACGGATGGATCATCATAGAAAGCGTCCTGCACGCCGTCACCGTGATGGGCGTCGATATCCACGTATCCTATTCGCTCGATCCCGCTCTTTTTCAGCTTCTTTATTGCCAGAACCGGATCGTTAGTATAACAGAAACCGGCCGCCCGGTCAGAACGGGCATGGTGGAAACCCCCGCAGGGATTGAAAGCGGTATCACAACCCTCCAGAACCATATCCACCGCTTTTAGAGTGGCGGTGGCGGAAAGAGCGCAGAAATCGAAGAGACCTTCGAAAACAGGATTTTCCATCGATCCTATACCATGAAAAAGCATTCGCGCGTCCACTTCCCGTCCGCTTCCCGCCCTCTTCAGAATCTCGATATATTCCCCGGTATGAAAGTCGGCAAGTACCCCATCCCGAGGCTGCTCCACCAGCACCACCTCCGCCGACGAAGGCGGAAACAGGTTCCTGCGTTTACACATTCTGTAAACCGCCCCCGCCCTGGCCGGTTTAAAAGGATGGTTGGGGCTGAATTTATAACCTGCCAGCCTCTCGGAATAGATAAAAGCGGCTTTTGCGTTACTCATGCAATATCATCCTGTTCTATCAGCGGAAAAAATCTGATTTAATCAGTGCTGGTTATGTCTATCATTACCGAATAACTGCCGTTCTCAAGTTTCGTCTTTACCGGATAACCACAATTGTGAAATACCGACAGCATCTTTCTGTTTTCAGCCAGTACGTCCGCCTTGAATCCGCTTATCTTCCTTTCCCTTGCTATATCGGCGAGAACCTTCATCAGATGAGCTCCAATCCCCATTCCCTGCCAGTCGTCCCTCACCAGAAAAGCGATATCAGCCAGGTTGTCGGCGGGATCGAGATTATATCTTCCGATGGCGATCATCTCCTGCATCTCCGGTTTGCCGGTCAGTCCCACAATAGCCATCTCTTCCCGGTAATCTATATTCACCAGCGGCTGTATCTTTTCATGCGGCATGGTCTTAACTATATTGAAAAATCTGTAATATACCGATTCATCACTGAGTGAATAGAAAAACTCCCTCTGCATACTTTCATCGGTCGGTTTAACCGGCCTGAAGAAAACCTCGGTATCACCGAACTTTTTAACGTGCTCGTACTTCTCCGGATACCCTTTCAGGGTAAGGGGCATCTGATCCATGTGGACGATGCTTCTCTTCTTGGCGTAGTTTATCAGATCGTCCCTGAAATCGGGGTGGGTAATGCTGGTCAGCGCCAGGGCCCTTTCCCTGAGGTTCTTCCCGTGAAGATTTACTATCCCGTATTCAGTCGCAATATAGTGAACATCCCCGCGGGATGTCACCACTCCCGCGCCCACGTCAAGGCAGGGAACTATCCTTGATACTTCGCCGTCCTTGGCTGTAGACGGGAGTACTATTACCGGCTTCCCCCCCTCAGACCGGGCGGCGCCGCGAACGAAATCGACCTGCCCCCCGATACCGGAATAGAAATACTCCCCGATTGAATCCGCGCAGACCTGTCCGGTGAGGTCTATCTGAATCGCCGCATTGACAGATACCATCTTGTTGTTCTGAGCTATTATATAGGGATCATTGGTATAATCGCATGGATGGAATTCAATAAGGGGGTTATCATCCACGAAATCATAGAGGCGCTGGCTGCCCATGCAGAAGGTTGCTATTATCTTTCCGTTATGAAGAGTCTTCTTCCTGTTGGTTATTACACCTTTTTCCACCAGATCGATAATTCCGTCGGAGAACATTTCGGTATGAACGCCCAGATCGTTCTTGTCATCCAGGAAACTGAGAATAGCGTTGGGGATCATTCCGATACCGGCCTGGATGGTCGAGCCGTCCTCAACAAGCCGTGCCACATTCTTCCCTATCCTGATGGCAACTTCATCAGGTTCCGGCGGAACCCAGGTAGGCAGCGGGAGGTCGCTTTCCACCACGTAATCAATGTCCTTGATATGAATAAAACAATCGCCCAGAACACGCGGCATCCTCTTATTTACCTCAGCGACCACTATATCGGCGCTTTCGGCCCCCGCCTTTACAACGTCAGTCGATACGCCCAACGAACAGAATCCATAATTGTCGGGAGGAGCTATCTGTATGAACGCCACATCAATTTTCATCTGTCCCGAACTTATCAGTTTCGGGAGCTCCGAGAGGAATATCGGTGTGTATTCGGCTCTTCCCTCGTTTACGGCATTCCTGACATTCGGGCCGATAAAGAAAGCGTTCTGCTTGAACGGCTTTTTCATTACCTCTTCGGCGTAGAGAGATACACCGAGCTCTATCAGGTTGATGGTCTCGTGGTCCTTGATGCTTTTCTCTTTTTCAATCAGCATCTTTATCAGGGTCTGCGGTTCCGCGGCGGCGGATCCGATAAAAATCCTGCTGCCCGGATTTATCACTTTGACAATACTGTCAACGGATCTCTTTTTCTTCTCGTACTCCTGGGCTACCTGGAAGGCCATAATCAACCTCCTGTTTACCGGACAGACTCCTGATTCATTATGCCGGGCGCAGTTGCGCCGCCACACTACTTATTTTGTATTAATAAAGCGGAAAATCAAGTTAAAAAGGAATTTAAATGGCCGGCGATACCCGCGGTCCGTGAATAATTTACATGCCGGGATGCCCGGCTCCGGGCCTCCTCATGCCGTCAGCCCCCGTTTATCTCTATAATAAGCTGAGTGAGGGTGTCGAAAAGGAACCAGCGGCCCAGAAGAAAAATAATAATAGCGAAAAGCGCCGCCGCGGGAACGGTGATCAGCCATGACCCGAAAATCTTTTTGGCGACATCCATGTCCACCGCGCCGATACCCCTGGCCAGGGCTACTCCCATGATCGATCCGACCAGAGTGTGTGTGGTGGAAACAGGGAGCTTGAGACGGCTGCAGGCAAGCACCGTGGTCATTGCGGCAATGTCGGCGGCCAACCCCCTGCTGGGTGTAATCTTGGTTATCTTCTCTCCCACTGTCCTCATAACCCGGTAGCCATACATGGCCAGGCCTACCACTATTCCCCCTCCTCCCAGCATGAGAACCCATACCGGAACCGGCACCTTCATCGCCACAGTCCCGTTTCTGAATATCTCTACCACCGCGGCCAGCGGCCCCACTGAGTTGGCCACGTCATTCGCCCCATGGGCAAAGGCTACCGTACATGAGGTGATGAAAACCAGCGGGGCAAATACCCTCTCCACCCTTTCCAGCTGGACGGCAAGTTCTTCCCTGAAATAACCCTCCAGCTTGCGCCCCAGGTACCATTTGCTGAACAGAGCGGCAATTATCCCGATCAGGGCCGAAATCCACAGAGCGGCATTGCCGGTCAGCCAGTCTATATTTTCCTCCGCCACAATATGCTTCAATCCCTTGAAGACTATGGCGGTAGCCACAATGAAAAAGGTGAAAAAGAAGAGGAAGGGGGCGTACTTGATCGCTACTTGTGCCGGCCTGTAATGCTGGAGTATCAATTTGCTTATGAGGATGAATATCAGGAACCCTATGATACCCCCGGCCACCGGCGAGATAAACCAGCTTGCCACGATCTGGCCCATTTTGGGCCAGTTGACCACGCTGGTGCCGGCCGCGATTATACCGCAACCGGCAATGGCTCCCACTATGGAGTGGGTAGTGGAAACCGGCACCCCGAAAAAGGTGGCCAGATGAAGCCATAGGGCCGACGCCAGAAGCGCCGACATCATAATCAGGACTATAATGGCGGCAGCCTGCTCCGGCGAAACACCGGGCATGGAGGTGAGAATATCAGGTTTTACAATCCCCTTCCGCACAGTATCGGTAACATGAGCCCCCACCAGGACGGCCCCGGCGAATTCACATATGCCGGCAGCAATTACAGCCTGTCTTATGGTGCAGGCCTTTGAACCCACCGCGTCAGCCATAGAGTTGGCGACATCGTTCGCGCCGATGGTCCAGGCCATATACAGGCCGAAGCCTGCCGTTATTAAAAGAAACAAGGTCAGCATATCTGCGGGATGCTATCCTTCCTTGACTATCATCATGCGAAGTATGTCGCCTGTGTTTTCAACGGCGTTAGCGATCTGGCTGAAAGCCATAAGTATCTTCTCATAGAACATAATGGTGACAGGATCGAGAATATCCTCTTTTTCGTATATGTGAATACTGATTTCACGCTGCATCCGGTCTGCTTTCCATTCCCCCTCTCCCAGCCCGTTTATCATATCCAGGACCTTCCTCGCTTCCTCTCCCCCGAAGGAAGTCTCGGCCAGGTTCACCAGCTCCTGGGCCGCTTCCATCAGACTGTTGCTCAGAGAGATGACATGCTCGGAATATTCCACGATCTCGTCAACGAAATCAGGATGAATCCTGGTATTCCGGATAATCAGAATAACCGCGAAGTCCTCCACCGCATCCGCTATTCTGTCCTGCATTCGAAGATACCTGGCAAGGTCCGAACGGTCCACCGGAAGGAAGTAGCGCCTGGGAACGTTCTCCCGGATAGTATGCTTGATGCCGTCCGCCTCGTATTCAAGTTTCGATACCTTATCCTGGAGAGATCTGATCTGCTTGTAATCCTGCTCTGTAAGCGCTTTCATTAGAGGCCGGATAAGCCCCACGCACTCATTAACCTTCTTTGCGTGCTCCAGAAGAGGTTTAAACGGCGACGCACCGAAAACCTGCTCTATTAAACTCATAATTCCTCCCGAAGAGTTGGCGGAAGCTTTCGCGCTCCCGCGCACCGGCCTGTTAATCATCAACGGAATGCTAACAATAAGCTAACATCTAAATCAAGAGGTATTTATTTTGGAGTTTCCCCAATTTTTATAATCTATCAGGTAGTTTAATTATTCGTTTGGTTTGCGGCTGAGTGATTAATTCAAAATCGTTGTCGGTTTCCCCGGCGATGAAACCGCAACTCCCGCCTCGCACATCGCTCTTTCTGCCCCTGCCGGGGCAGAAAACCATGCCCGCTCGCCCTCCGGAGGGTTTTGAATTAATCACTCAGCCGCTTCTATCAATGCTTAAGGCCGATTCCAGTTGCTATTAAAACTAAGTTGTTGTTAAAGATTACCTTACCGACATTCTGGCTTATTTTTTGGGGAAACTCCTATGTTTGGCAAAAATACTTGCAACGTGAGAAGGTATTGACTTTTGTTTGCCGAGTTGTTATTCTAATAGGAAGTGTTCTTATATGGCCGCCTTGTATCAGCATAGAATATAAGATTCACCTGTGAGTTTGGTCAGCATGCAGAATACGAAGAAGAAATTGCCGGGCTTTCTCACCACTTTCCTCCTTTCTTGATATAGGCGGCGGG
>JAWODM010000006.1:0-56229 GCA_046483305.1 Candidatus Krumholzibacteriales bacterium
GTGGGACCATCGGTAAAAGGAGTGGAAAAGCAGGTGGCTATTATGGCTGTCTCAACGCAGGAAAAGGTGCTTGTGATAATAAACTCATGGTTCGTCGGACGGTAGCTGAAAGAATCATCCTGGCAGCTTTGCGAGAGAAACTGAACGATACTAATAACCTGATCTATATCCTTAATAGAGTTGAACAAAAGGTCAAAGAAATACATTCGGAAGTCCCAGAGACAATTCGTCTCAAAGAAATCGGTCTCGTTGTCGAACAGCGTAGGATAGATAATTTCGTAGCCTATATTGCAGAGGGTCGAAGCAGCGAGGCAATAGGAAAAGCTCTCGAAGCTGCAGAAAGTAGAGTTAAAAAACTAGCTGCTGATCTTTCTGTTCTAAAAGCATCATGCGACCGGATATTTAAAACGCCGCCAATGGAATGGATTGAGAAACGAGTAGAATCATTGCAGGAAATCCTCGAAAGAAGGGTCGGGAAATCGGCACTTATTCTCAGAGATCTCCTGGGCAAGATTTATCTTGAACCAGTGAAACCCGATATAGGAAAACCATATCTAAAGGCTGTATCCAAACTGCAAACCCTAGCCCTTTTAAAAACAAATCCCTGCTCCATTGGGAAGGAACAGGAAATATCTTACGAACCGGAAGACGGTTCGAATTCATTGCAATGGTGGAGGCGGCGGGAATCGAACCCGCGTCCGAAGATACCGCAGCAAGGTTTCTACGTGCGTATCCTGCTGCTTATAATTCGCCTTGCAGGCACTCCAACAGGCAGAAAACCTGAAGGCTAGCTCCCATAAGTTTCGCCTGAAGCCCGGGAGCCGGACTGCAGACTAGCTATCAGTAACCGACGCTCGACATTCACCCCTGACAGCTCAGGAGAAGCGAACGAGCTGCTTTATTAAGCAGCCAATGCCAAGTTATCGTTGGCAATTGAAGTTTGCCACATTTTAACGAGGTTGCGGCAGCCTCGGCACGCTTATCTTACTTCATCTATCTCCGTCGAATCCGTTCGCCCCCAAATAAACGCTTACATCTGTTACTATACTATTAAACAGCCAAAAAGTAAAGTAGTTCCAGTGTCTTTCCGGCAATCGGCCCCTCATCTTTTGATTGCTTTTCGCGGTATGACTGATTAAAATTCACCAGATAAGCTGTCACTCTAAACCTGAACATAGCGGGAGGATTCAATGAAGAGGCTATCGTGCTTAGTTGCTGCCGTTGTTCTTCTGGCAGTCTCTCTTTCAGCGGCCGAGCTTCCATACCTGGACAAGCTGCCGCCGCTTATCGAGAGAGACAAGTTCTTTGGCGACCCCGAGATATCGGGTGCCCAGCTCTCCCCCAACGGGGAATTCATGAGCTTCAGAAAACCATTTAATGACGTAATAAATATCTGGGTAAAGAAGAGGGGCGAGCCGTTCGAGGACGCCTACCCGGTAACCGCCGATACCACGCGGCCGGTGCGGGGCTACTTCTGGAGTAACGACAGCAGGTATATCCTGTACGTTCAGGACCAGGGGGGAAACGAGAACTTCCATATCTACGCGGTAGACCCCCTGGGCGGGCCCGCGCCGGGGCAGGATGTTCCGGAAGCCCGGGATCTGACCCCCATGGACAGCATCAGGGCGGCGATATATTCACTCCCCGATGATTCGCCAAACATGATCTACATAGGGCTAAACGACCGGGACCAGAGGTATCACGACCTTTACAGACTTAATATCGAGACAGGGGAGAGAACCCTGATCAGGGAAAATACCGAGAAGGTAGCCGGCTGGGTCTTCGACCAGCAGGGCAACCTGCGGCTTGCCACCAGGCAGACCCCCGACGGCGGGACCGAGATATTCCGTATAGACGGGGACAAACTGGTCTCCATCTATATCGTAAACAATGAGGAAAGCGCGAATCCGCTGGCTTTCCACGAGGACGGGGAATGGTTCTATATGGCAACCAACAAGGGCGAGGATGTGGACCTCTCCAGGCTGGTTCTGTTCAACCCCGAGACCAGGGAAGAGAAGTTCGTGGAATCGGACCCCGAAGGGGAAGTGGATTTCGGGGGGGCGGTATTCTCCGAGAGGACCGACGAGATCATCGCCACCTATTACGTGGGAGACCGGCTGAGGATATATTTCAAGGATTACAGATTCAGAAGGGCCTATAAGAGGCTGAAGCACCGGCTTCCGGACGGAGACCTCTATCTGGGCTCCATGACCAGCGACGACAGGTACTGGCTGGTGGCGGTAACCAGCGACACCGACCCGGGGGCCAGGTACCTCTACGATATGAAAATGGACAACGTGAAGCTTCTGTACCGGGGCAGGCCGGAGCTTCCCAGAGAGTACCTGGCGGAGATGAAGCCGATAACCTACCAGGCCAGAGACGGCCTGACCATCCACGCCTACCTTACCCTTCCGAAGAATGTGGAAGGCAAGGACCTTGCGCTGGTGGTAAACCCGCACGGGGGCCCCTGGGCCAGAGACAGCTGGGGATACAACCCCTACGCCCAGTTCCTGGCCAACCGGGGATACGCGGTGCTGCAGATCAACTTCCGGGGTTCTACCGGTTACGGGAAGGACTTCCTGAACGCCGGCAAGAGGGAGTGGGGCGACGCCATGCAGGACGATATCACAGACGGTGTCAACTACCTGGTGGAAAAGGGAATTGTTGATCCGGGCAGAGTAGCGATCTTCGGCGGGTCCTACGGCGGTTACGCCACCCTGGCGGGGCTGGCCTTCACCCCGGACCTGTACGCGGCCGGAGTGGATTATGTGGGAGTCTCCAACCTGATGACACTTCTCAAATCCATACCTCCCTACTGGGAAACCGCCAGGAACTTCTTCAACGAGCATGTCGGCGACCCGGACGATCCCGAGGATGCCGCCAGGATGAAGAGGCAGTCGCCTCTGTTCAGCGCTGAAAAGATCACCGCGCCTCTTCTGGTGGTCCAGGGAGCGAACGACCCCAGGGTGAAGAAGGCGGAGTCGGACCAGATAGTGGTGGCGATGCGCGACCTGGGCAGAGAGGTCGAGTATATCGTGGCCCCCGACGAAGGGCACGGATTCGCGGGCGAGGAGAACAGGATGGCCTTCGTGGTGGCGATGGAAAAATTCCTGGCCGTGCAGCTGGGAGGCCGCTACCAGGAATCGGTCGCTCCTGAAATAAGGGAGAAGCTGGAAGAGATCACGGTGGCGGCAGAAAGCGTGGAGCTGCCGGAAGCTCCGGAGGGCGCGGAAGAGCTCTCGGAAGTCGGATTTCCCGGCTTCGATCCGGACAAGATGAGAGAGGGTTCGGCCTCCTACAAGCTGCATATTAATGCCGCGGGGCAGGAGATAGA
The DNA here is from genome assembly GCA_046483305.1 of Candidatus Krumholzibacteriales bacterium. Taxonomy (GTDB): domain Bacteria; phylum Krumholzibacteriota; class Krumholzibacteriia; order Krumholzibacteriales; family WJIX01; genus WJIX01. The sequence goes on from JAWODM010000006.1 coordinate 3,335, forward strand.
GATGAGCGGGACCGAAACGGTCAGCAAATCGGAGTATAAGGGTATCTCTGCCTGGCATATAAAGAGCTCACAGAAGTCGCCGATGATCAGCATGGAGAACGAACTTTATCTGAAACAGGCCGACCTGCGCCCCATTCACGGGATAATAAAGCAGGGGCCGGCTCATGTGGAGATCGACTACGGCGATAACGAGATCTCCGGGAAGATAGATATGCAGGGCAGCGAAATCCCGATACAGAAGCAGCTGGAAGGGCCGGTGCTGGGAAGCTCCCAGCTGGAAGCGGTTCTTCACACTCTCCCCCTGAAGGAGGGGTTCAAAACCGCCTTCCGCACCTTCGACCTGATGAGCCAGAGCGAGAAAATATATTCGCTGGAAGTTACCGGGAAGGAGAAGGTAACCGTTCCCGCCGGTGATTTCGAAGTTTACCGGGTGGTTACCAAGTCTATGGATCAGAGCGGCGGGGACGGGGTATATTACGTGAGCACTGAGGGCGGCCACCTGGTCAAAGCGGAGCTGAACCTGCCCCCTTCCTCCGGCGGGGGAACGGCGGTAATGGAAGCTGAATCGGTGGAATAAACTGCCTGCAGGAAAGGGAATGCTTTATAGAAAGGCGGGCGCCGGGAATACTCCGGCCCCGCCTTTTTATATCCGGATGGATATCTGCGGGAAAATATGAATATGCCCTGGCTTCAATCCGGGTAGAGCCGGCTCTGCCCGTATCAGTTTAAAAAATGCTGCAGAGAGCTACAATCCCCAGGATAATCACCACCAGCAGAAGGACCGGCGAGAGTAATCCCAGCAGGCCGATCCCGAAGAAAGCGCCCAGCACACCCAGGACAATCCCTATCACAGCCGCTATTATACCGAACACAATCCCTATCGCTCCCAGGATCAGGCTCCCCGCAATCTTGACTATCTGCCAGCCGAGGGTCAATGAAACCAGCCCCAGCAGAAACAGTATCAACACCGCTTTCATGGCATACCTTTCTTCCTTGCTTTCATATTAATTGATACGAAGCGGATTTTCAATTGTTTCATGTATGAAAAAAAAGGGGGCCTTCTTTTCAGGAGGCCCCCCGGCGCGGGCTCTAACGCACTAATTTATTGATCTGCCAGAGCGTCAATCCTTTTCCGGCGCGTCCGGAGTTTCAGGCAGCTCCGGCTTATCTTCCCTGATCTTATCCAGGAGATAACGGATAGCCCTGTCAAGCTGAGGATCTTCTCCGCGCGCGCCTTCCTCCGGGAGTATTTCGACTTCTATGTCCGGGTATACACCGATATTCTCGATGCCCCATTCACCGGACATTTCATAGAAACCTATGGTCGGCACGGTGACCATACCTCCGTCCATCAGCGGCAGGTTTCTGTTCATTCCGACCAGGCCTCCCCAGGTTCTCTTACCGATCAACGGCCCCAGACCGGCCTGCCTGAAATAGTAGGGGAAGGCGTCCCCGCCGGAACCGGAATACTGGTTGATCAGCATCGCCAGGTGTCCCTCCGAAGCTGACCGGGGGAATTTCCCGGGCTTGCCGTAGCGCTGGGCCCACATACTGGTAACCTTTCTTCCCAGCCTCTCCACGAATATGGTCGGTATCCAGCCGCCGCTGTTGTAGCGTTCGTCAACAATTATCCCGTCCTTATGGGCCTGCGGGTAATACCCTCTGGCAAACTCCTGAAGGCCCCAGACGTTGGTGTTGGGAACGTGGAAGTATCCTATCCTGCCGTCCGACTTTTCCAGAACCTTTCTGCGGTTGCTCTCCACCCAGTTGTGGTAGCGCAGGAACAGATCGCTGCTGGTTGGCACCACGGCGAATTCCCTGGCGTCTTCTCCGCCCGGATTATCGGCTACCCTGATCTGAACCTGTTTTCCGGCCAGGTTCTCGAAGAAGGAGTAGACGTTCTCGGGGTATTTGACCTCTCTTCCGTTGACCGCTATCAGGTAATCGCCCTCATTGACATCGATCCCCGGCTGAACCAGGGGGGCGAGGTATCTGTCATCCCAGTTTCTTCCCTCATAGATCCTGGCGAAGCGGTAACGGTCCTTATCCACCTCGAAATCAGCTCCCAGAAGGCCCACCCCGATACGCTCGCCGCGGGGGCGGTCTCCGCCGCCTACGTAGGCGTGCCCCACATTCAGCTCGGCGATCATCTCTCCTATCACGTAGTTGAGATCGTTCCTGCTGGTGAGATAGGGGAGAAAGAGTTCGTATTTTTTCTTGATATCCTTCCAGTCCACCCCGTGCATGTTCTCCACGTAGAAGAAATCTCTCTCCATCCTCCAGGCCTCATTGAACATCTGTTCCCATTCACGGGAAGGGCAGATTTTGGTCTCCAGAGCGGTTTTAATAGAGCCGTCTCCCACATTCTTGCCGGGCTGAATATCGATGATCCCGTATTTGCCGCCCATAGCGCTGTACAGGACCTTCTTTCCGTCGGCGGATATATCGTATCCGCTTATCCCCGCTATGACCGTCTTGACCTCTCTCTCCTTGATATCGTAATACTTCAGCGCAGCCGAAGCTTTGCCTTTGGTGCCTACCAGGGGAACGGAGAACTCGGCGAAGAGCACTTTCTGCTCCAGCGGGACCAGCCCCGCGAAATTTCCGGTTCCCACCGGCAGGGCCACAATCCTGCTGTCTATGCCGTCGAAATCTATCTCCAGTCCCTTTTCCTCTTCCTCTTTCTTATCGCCGTCCTCTTCCTTCCCGTCCTTATCCTCTTCTTCCTTAACTTCCACTTCGTCGCTCTCCGGGGCGAGCAGCGAGGGAACATCCTTCTGCAGGGATACCGCGCAGAGGTTGGTGTTCATGTCGAACAGGAAGTTGAATTCGTTGGTGCCGCCCAGCTTGAAGTTGAGCATCCTGTCGGAGAGGAAGAAGATGTACTTGCCGTCGGCGCTGAACACCGGGTCGAAATCGCGGTAGAAATCATCGGTGATCCTGGTCGATTTTCCGCTTTTCACCGAGTAAACGTACACCGAGCCGTACCCGTTATCGCCGCGCTTTATGTAAGTCACCCAGTCGCTCCGCGGAGACCAGGCATAGTCGGTGATATCGCCCCAGTCATCCTGAGCGATCCTGGTTATCCTGCCGTCCTCCGCGTCCACACAGTACAGGCTGAAGGTCTGGTCGTGGTAGAGAAGTTTCCTGCTGTCCGGCGACCACAACAGGTCGAAGGGGTAGTTCTTCACCCCTCTGGTCAGCCGTTTGGCCTCCCCGCTCCCGTCCGGTTTCTGCAGATAGATCTCGTACTCCCCGTCTCTGTCTGAGAAATATGCAACCCACTTGCCGTTCGGCGAGAACGCGGGGCTGCGGTCGCGGCTGCCGGAACTGGCAGTTAGGTTGCGTATTTCTCCTTTTTCCGCCGGTACGGTGAAGATATCGCCTCTCGCTCCGAAGGCGGCTCTCTTCCCCGCTGCTGATATGCCGAATGATCTGATCAACCGGCCGGCATCAACGTAGTGGGGGCGTTTCTGATTAAGCTCGGCCGGGATATTAACAGTTATCTTTGCGGTTTTTCCGGTATTCAGGTCCAGTACGTAGAGATAACCCCCATTCTCATAGACGATGGCATCTCCGCCCAGACTGGGGAACTTGACGTCATACCTGTCATGGTCGGTTACCTTGACTATCTCCCTGGTACCGAGGTCTATCTTATAGATGTTCATTATATCTTCACGGTCGGATATAAAATAGACGCTGTTTCCGTGCCACATGGGAAAGGCGTCGGTGCCGCCGAATTCGGTCAGCTTCTCGCTCTTATTATTCTTGAGGTCGTAAATCCAGATATCCTGGGCCATGCCCCCCCGGTACCGCTTCCAGGTCCTGAACTCCCTTGATATCCTGTTGTAAGCGATTTTATTTCCGTCAGGAGAATACGAGGTCAGCTCCCCCTCGAACAGCGGAAGCACCTCCGGATACCCTCCGTCCCTGCTTACCGTAAAAAGCCTGTTGTAGCGGGGCCCCGGGTTGGTCTTGGATTTCCTGGCGCTTCTCATCAGTATGAAATCCCCTGAAGGGTGCCAGTCCAGCATCATATCGCCGAGGGGATGATAGGTCAGCCTCTTGGGCGTTCCACCCCTGGCCGGAATAATGTAGATATCCGGGTTGCCGTCATAAGATGCTGAAAAAGCAATCGTTTCGCCGTCCGGCGAGAACTTGGCGAAAGCCTCTCCCCCCACGTCGGAGGTCAGGCGCCTTGCCATCCCGCCTTTCGATGGGACCGTCCAGATATCTCCTCCATATGTGAAAACTATCCTGTCCCCGTGAATATCGGGGTAACGCATCAGCCGGCTTTCCTCTGAAGCTGCCAGAGGGGCCGCTGAAATAAGAAAGACCGCCGTGAAAACAAGAACCAGTATTCTTCTCACGCCTCGCTCCTTTCATTTGGAAGGTTGGAACTGCAGCAGGGTATTACTCCGGATCCGCCCTCAGCCAAAAGTGACGCTGAACTGACCAAATGTATTATTGTATACTCTCCGCGCCGCGGGAATGTTTCAAAATTTCTGATTTTTATTAATCCCCCGAATGGCCCGGCCCTGAGATGATTAATGCCAGGATACCCTTCAGCAGCACCGGATTTATTGCCTTGCAATAACAGGTGCTCTCTGCTACATTACCTTCAATATGGAAAAATGCCTGTTGCTATTACGGTAGAATTGTCGTGCATTAACCTGATTATCCGTAAATTCGGTCTTAAACTCGAAAGGGAGAGAAGATGGCAGAAGGAACAACCATGACCGGCCGGTTCAAGGACACTCTCAGAGATTCCGCCCCGATGCGCTGGTTTATCCTGGTTCTGATCAGTGTCCTGATGTTTGCTACATACTGGTTTCAGGACTTCTTCTCCGGGCTCAAGCCGCTCATGGAGAGCCAGCTCGGAATCACCCCCAGCCAGTTCGGAACACTATTAGGTTTAACTACTATCGCGAATGTTCTGGGGATGGTTATTGTCGGAGGCATGATACTGGACAAGTGGGGTATCCGCCTGACCGCATTCGTATTCGGATCCGTAGCCACCATCGGCGGCGTCCTGGTAGCGCTCGGCGCCAACGACGTATTTTCCAGCGACCCCGGCACCAGGCTCAGGATTATGATCGCCGGAAGGATCATCTTCGGAGTGGGGCTGGAAACCACCTGCGTTCTTGTTACCAGAACAATAGTCAAGTGGTTCAAGGGTTATGAGCTTGCGCTGGCGATGGCTATCAATATGGGTATAGGAAGGCTGGGCTCCGCCCTGGGTACCGCCCTGTCACCCGACATAGCGAATTTCGATGCCCCCAGAGCTGTAACATTCGCCGCTTCTCTGATCGCTTTCGGATTCATAATGTACATTATCTACCTGATCTTCGATGTCAGGCTCGATAAACAGGTGAAAGCCGCGGATGAGGAAGCCGGGGTGGTAAAGGAAGAGGAGGAATTTCAATTCTCCGACCTGGGCAAACTCCTTACCAACAAGGCGTTCCTGCTGATAGCCTTCCTCTGTGTCGCATTTTATTCCGCTGTTTTCCCGTTCATGCAGTACGCCCCGGACCTTCTGGTGAATAAATTCGACTTCAGCTATACCCTTCCGGCTACTGCCAGGCAAATATCTCTGTTCGGGAGCGACATCCTGGGCAACCTGTCCATCTACATGGGCCTCTTCTTCTTCGGTGTATGTTTTCCCCTGGTACCCTCCAATCTGAAAGAGAAGAGCCACAAGATAGCCTCAATCGTTTTAATGGGGATTCTCTTCTTTCTGTTCATATGGACATTCAAGGATGTCCTGGGAGCCTGGCTTCAGAACGGCCCCAAGGCGGCAGCCCTGATCCCGATGGGAACCATAATGTTCACCCCTATCTTCGGAAAACTGGTGGACAGCAAAGGCAAGGCGGCATCGCTTATGATCATCGGCTCCGTGCTTCTTATCTTCGCCCACATTACCCTATCGGTCCTTAACAGCAGGGTCCTCGGTTATATGGGACTGTTCTCGCTGGGTATCGCGTTCTCGCTGGTCCCGGCAGCGATGTGGCCGTCGGTTGCCAAGATCGTCGCCGAGCACCGCCTGGGCACCGCCTACGCCACCATGTTCACCATTCAGAACTGGGGCCTGGGAGCGTTCTTCTGGGGTATCGGCAAGGTCGCCGACGTTACCAACCCCGAGGTGGTTGAGAGAATGCAGGCAATCCGTGAGGGGTTGATTGCAGAGGGGCTTTCCAATGTCGAGATAGGGAAGAAGATGAATGAACTCAGGATCGCGGGCGAGCTTCCCATATACAACTACACCATACCGATTCTGATGCTGGTCGGGCTGGGGATTATCTCAATCTTCCTGGCCTTCATGCTGCTTAAGGAAAGCAGGGAGAAGGACATCGGCCTGGAGAGGCCTTCCAACGGATAGTCCGAAGCTGTTCCGCTTATATAAAGAGAGCGCCCGTTTAACCGCGGGCGCTCTCTTTTTCTGATATCAGCAATCCGTTTCGGGTTCAGCCGCCGGCAGCCCCGTATATTTCCTCCAGGTTTATGAAATTGACATCCCCGGCATTAATCCCTTCAGCCAGGGCCTCCCTGACCTCTTCCTTGGCACTGAAGAATATTATCTGCCAGCCGGCATCCGCTATCCGGCCCAGCATCTTTACCTGCTCCTGCAGCCGCGCCGCGTCCGACTTGATAAATGGATCATCCATAATAAAGAATCCCCTGCGGCCCTCCAGCAGCTCCCCGCCCAGAGCCAGCCGGATTGAAAAATAGAGCTGGTCGTAAGCTCCCCCGGACAGCGCTCCCGCCTCCAGGGTTTTACCCTGTTTGCCGGTCACCCTGATTATCTCTTCCTGGTGATCAAAATTCACCTCACTGTACAGCCCGCCTGTAATCCTGCTGAAGTGCCCGGACACCTTTCTGCCCGGCCCGAACAGCTCCGAGACCTTCTTTCTCTCTTCGATATCGATCTCCTCGAAGATCTTCCTGGCTTTAAGCACCGTATCCCTGATGGTTTCCTTCTCATCGATAAAGCCGCGGAGCTGTTTTTCTATCTCATCCAGGTCCCGCAAGGTGGAGCAGTAGAGTTTCTCCCCTTCCTCCGGGCGGAGAAGCTCGTTCGCGGTTATACTTATCTCCTGAAGCCTTTCTCCGATACTGCGCGTCTCTCTTCTGGTTTCTTCCAGTTTCCCTTCCAGCTCCCTTATTTCTTCCAGGATACCGTCGGCCTTCGCTTTACTGTAACTTACCCCGGCCGATTCTCCCGAGTAACGTTCCAGTTTCTCCTTTTCCCGTTCCCAGCAGGCAACCCTGTCATCCCTGCCCCCCGCTCCCAGAAGGCTTTCCAGCACTTTCTCCTGCTCGCTGACTATTCGTTCCGCTTCGGATTTTTCAGCCAGTCCGGACCTGTATTCGGCCAGAGTCTCTATCCCGGATTCCGATCTGATATCATCTATTTTTCTCTTCGCGTCCGATATTGCTTTTTGTAACTCCGGGATCGCCTCCCCGCGCAGGTCGGCCGCCCTGTCTTTCAGGTTCTCTGCCTGAAGCTCCATGCTCCTGACCCGGTCTTCCTCCGCTGAATAACGGTCCTCGAAGTCCCTGATTGACTCAAGCATTTCACCAATATCTCCGGCTCTTATCCCAATCTCAGACATAGCCATCCGCAGCTTTTTAAGTTTTTTATCCAGTAAGCTCTTCTCCCTGACCGGCCTGTACCTGATTATCCAGGAAAGAACCGTGAAAACAGACAGAACCGCCGATACCGCCGCTGAAATATATGTTCTGTCCAGAGCGATCCAGATCACAGATAAGCCCAGGAAAACCGCGGCCAGCCAGGACAGCTTTATCCAGAAGGCCCTTCTACTTTCCCTGCCCGCAAGCTCTTCACTGAGTTCCCGGCAATCCGCCAGCTCAGGCCTTATGTTTTCATCCAGCCGGTACTTTCTCATCTCAATCGCCTTTAAATCGGAGCTGGCAGCTTCAAGCTCTTCCAGTTTCTCTTTTCTGTACGCTTCCAGCTTATCCAGTTTTTCCCGGATCCGTTTCTGCTCCAGAACCTTCTCCTCGACCCTTCTCTGGTTCTCCGCCCAGATTCTCTCTCTATCATCCCGGTAGATTTCGAGAAGATGCAACTTCTCAACCCCCTGTTTATACTTTTCCAGGGCTGCCGCGGCCTTTTCGTACTCCTCCCTCCTCCTGGCATTCTCCAGTTGCGCATGGCGTTCTTTTTTCTCCTCGATTGCGGCTTCCAGGCCGGCAGCCCTCTCTTCCATCTGATCGAAACCGGCCTCGTTCAGTTCCGGCCGCATCTCCCGGATGTTCTCAAGAAGCTCCTTCGCTTTACTCAGCCGTGTTTTGAGCTTTTCCGGCTGCGAATCAATGAATTGCCCGGTGGGCGTTATTTCGCCAATCTGCTCCAGGTTGTCCATGATTCTCTTTATCTGCTCTGTCTTCAGCCCGGTCAATTTATTCGACACACTGGTATAAAAACCGCTTTCCTCACTCAGCGCCAGGTCGCTGTTCCTGGTAATGAATATATTTCTGCAGTCGTCCGCGTCCAGTCCCGTGATTTCGCTCAGCCCTCCTCCTTCGGGAAGTTTAATCTCCGCGCCATCGTCATTTTCAACAACGACATATCCCTCCGGACTTTCCTCTACCCTGTTTATGTTATTAAAACTCTTCAATCCCTTGCCCAGGAGCATCTTGACCAGGGCGTCTATTGTAAGGCTCTTCCCCGCTTCATTCCTGCCGAACAGCAGGTTAAAATCCGCCAGTGTTACTGTTCCGGAAGATCGAAGCGGCCCGTAACGGTTTATAAGAAATTCCGTTATTCTCATTGCCCACCCTCCATCATCGCCCTTATCGCCACCTCGCGCACCCTCTCCGTCAGTTCTTCGCCAAAGCCCCTTTCCTCCAGTTTGTTCTTAAAACTCTCGAAAAGCGGATCATTTATTAACACTCCGATATCCCTGAACAGATAGTCTGCCTCTTCCAGTTTGTCCCCTGTTATTTTCCTGATCCTGTCTACGAGATCGCTCTCGCTTAATCCTTCTTCATCGCTATTGATATACCCCCTTACGGTAAGAAGAATCGCGGCCTCGGGTGGCAGCGGCTCAATGGCTTTTCTTACCTCTTCTTCCGGATCAGTGCCGCTGAAGGGGTCCAGGCTGACCTCTAAACTCTCAAAATAAGGGGTATCGAGATGACGCTCTGCCGGACCCTCTCCAACCTCAAGAATATTAACGCTCCTCTTGCCCGTCTCCCTCCTGGTAATCGAAACCGGCGATCCGGGATATACGAAATAACCTCCCCCCTCCAGTTCCCAGACCCTGAACCGTGTATGGAAATGGCCGGCCAGGACGTAATCGAGTTTCAAACCGCCGAAGAAGGACAGTTTTGCGGGCATGTAACGGCGATCCCCCTCCTCTCCGAAATCGCTTCTGGAGTAGAAACTGTCCAGCAGCTCCCCGTGGTAGAGAAGAATGTCTGTCTTTTCCGGATCAAATTGTTCAGAGAGCGAACGGAGCTTTCTGGCCATATCCGCACTTCCCGCGTCCTCGAACGGCATACCCCATATTCGGACATCCCCCTTGATAAAGGGAGTTTCAGGATCGTCCAGAATTTTTATATTATCACCGAAAAATAAACCGCTGCCGTATGAATCGCTGTCGTGATTGCCCGGTATCAGCACAATATCGAAGTCAACCCCGGAGAAAAGATCCCTGGCCCGGGGCCTCAGTTTCTCGGCGTCAACCCCCCTGTCGAACAGGTCTCCGCTGACGGCGATTATATCCGCCTTCTCTTTTCCGGCCAGCTCGATAATTTTTCGCAGAGCTTCCCATCTCTCGTCTTTCTCCGACCTTAAATGAATATCTGCCGTGTGGAGTATTCTCATTTTCCCTCTTTCCGCGGCTGGCCCGTGCCGACAGAGCGACTATACTTCAGATCAGTCTCTTTTTCAAGATATTCGGCGGCGGACCGCCCCTTCCGCCATTAATAACGGTATTTCCGGCCAAATAACTGAGTCGGCCGGGCACACCACTTGCTATTATTACCTTGACAGCATTTCACGACATGTGGAAAAATTCATTAACCTTATTATGAACAAAATGTTAATTAACTCCGGGAGGTGATAGCAAAAAGGAAGATTTTATCTGGATGGAGTGATTTTCTTGCAATAAAGGAGAAGAAAATGAAGAAATCGGCAGTTGCTGTATGCATTATACTGGTGATGATGGTTTCGGTAAGCGCCGAGGCCGGGATAGGATTAAAGGGCGGGATGAACTTTACCAAGTGGACCGGCGACGACTGGGGAAACGCGGATGATTTCTCCTGGAAAATGGGATACAAGTTCGGGGCTTTCTTTACCCTTCCCATGACTCCGATTATTAAGATTCAGCCGGAGATATATTTCACCTCCAAGGGCTGGAAATTCGACGGAGAATTATTGAACGAAGAATTCTCACTTACCTTCAATGCCAACTATATAGAGGTCCCTGTGCTGCTCAAGCTGGATATGGACGCCGGACTGAGTTTCGTCCCCACCGTCTTTGCCGGGCCGTACATCGGATTCCTGATGGGCGACCCCACCCTTGAGATGGAATATCAGGGCCAGACCGAGGAAGAGGATGTTCCCAGCGACAACTTCAATTCAGTGGACTTCGGCGGAGTAGTAGGCGCCGCCCTGGATTACAACCTGGTGGCGACCACCCTGACGTTGGAAGCGAGATACAACCTGGGCTTCACCTCCATCGCCAAGGAAGATACCCAGGGGGAAGATGCTGATGTCAGGAATATGGGGTTCTCCCTCCTGGCTGGCTTCTCGTTCTAGCAAAGTTATACGGTTGCAAAACAGCGGCTGCCAGAAAGTAGCCGCGGTTGAATTTAATATCCCCCGCCGCAGAGGCAGCCGCCCTGAACGCGGGGGATATTTTTGCGCCTGAAAGCGGGGTTATCCCGCTTCTGCTGATCCTGACAATCCGCCGAGTCCGGCCGCATGCTTAACAGGCTCCCTTTTTATCAGGGAATCTTCCTCCAGTACGGCAGGCAGGTCAATTCCTGCGCCCCGCAGGCAGCGCCGGAGAGGCTCAGAGACTGGGACAGTGTAACGATAAGCTGCTCCTGGAAGATACCGGCCTTTCACAGAAGGAAGCAGAGATTGTAATGACAGAAAAACCGGATTGAAGAACTTGCCGGCGCGGCGGCTTCAAACAGCCTGCTTGCTCATTCTCCTCTTAATACTGAATACTCTGAAAAGGCCTGAATCGATATTCAGCTTGACAGCCGGAAAGACAATCTGAAATAATAACTCAAAGATAACCCGCCACTTAGGGCATCCCCGGCATCAGAAAAGCCGGCCGGACCGTTGCAGTTACCGCTCAGGCCGCAACCAGGCAAGGAGAACCTGATGAAAAAGATTATTTCAATGTCGCTATTTCTCATCGTTATCGCTTCATCGTCCGTTTCGGCCGGGGTCGGCGCAAAGATCGGAACCCACTTCAGCAGCTGGTACGGCAGCGATTACGCGGAAGACCTGGAGAGAGTATCCAATATCATGATAGGGGTATCCTTCGATATAACCGCGGGCAGAGTTCCCGGAGGTATAATAAGCGTAAGGCCGGAGGCTTTCTACCTGGTCAAGGGCTGGAAACACACCAGGGAGCTTCCCTCTTACTACCCGCCCCCCTACGGCGGGAGCGAATATACCACTGAAATATCGATCGATTATTTTGAAATCCCGGTCCTGTTCAGGTACAGCTACCAGACCGGCACAGGATTCCATCCCTTCCTGCTGGCCGGCCCCTATATAGCCTTCGTACTCGATTCGCCGGATATGGTCCGTGATTCCGAACTGGAAGAGCTGGAGGGAGCGGGCAGAATTACCGGAGACTGCTTCGAATCAAGCGACTTAGGGCTTATCGCGGGAGCTGGAATAGACTTTACCTACAGGATCGTAGAGGTAAGCATTGAAGCCAGGTACAGCCTGGGGCTGAGTTCGGTGGTCGCGGACGGGTCTATCTGCGCCGGGGTAGACCCGGTCTTCCTGGCAAATAACAAAAATAAAGGTTTTTCGCTCCTGGCAGGGATTTCTTTCTGAACTTTCTATTTTATCCTGACCTGATAGATTATCTGGTCTTCCATCCCGCTCTCCAGGGTATAGGGGGATTGCCTGGACAGCTCCACCCTCAATGTGCCGCCGCTGTAACCCGCCTCATCGGCATCGGCAGGGTCGGCGGTAAGGTAGACGCTGGCGCCGCCACGCACCCATATTATATCCTGCCCGGGCCCGAAGGCATCAGTTACCAGGTCCACTGACGCAGATACCGGATCAATTATTTCTATATCGGTGACTCCCTCCGTTCCGGGGTTAGAGAACGAGATAGTGTATGTTACCAGATCCCCCGGCCTCGCCTCGGTCAGGTCGACAGATTTCACCAGATCCAGCATCCCGGTCGCATTGGCCATCACTGTAACCGTACTGGACACGCTGCTGACAGAGTGAATGGAAGTTCCGCTGAGGAGCTGATCGAGGACAACCTCCACTCCGTAGGTATTCCCCACGGCGGCGGAAAGGGGCAGGTACAGCCGCATGATTATATGAACAATATCTCTTCCCGGCACCTCCGGGTCCAGATTGAGGTCGTCGGCAGTCAGTATAGTATCATCGCTGTCCAGCACTCCGTCTCCGTTCTGGTCCCGGTAGAAGACTTCAATCCAGTCGGCCGGCGCTGCGGCGCTGATGGAGGCCTGGCCTCCGGTTCCGGCGGTAATGGTATGGGCAAGGTCCACCGTGCCGCCGGCGGTGGCATTAACGCTGAGAGAGGGCTGAATGATCGAGGAAGCGACATCCGCAAAGCTGACGCTGACAGTATCCCCTGCCGACAGAACCCCCGTATCAACAGTATCCGGAGTGATGGAAACCATCCCCGCGGGTGTCACCTCGATAACCTGCCTGGACTCTCCCGGCAGAACTTCGAAACTGAAATTTCCTCCACCGTCGGTAACCGCGGTGAGATCTCCCGCCGGGCCGGTAAGCAGGACCGTGACCCCCGAATACCCGCTTTCGCCGGCGTCCGGGATTCCGTCGTGATCAGTGTCCTCGAAGACAATTCCGGAAACAACCGAACCTGTATAAACCTCAAGCAGAACGCTGTCGTATATATCTGTGGCAGCCGGCTTTCCGTCGATAATCAGGCTGCTTCTGAGACCGGCTCCCGCCGGTACCGAAACCCTTACGGTATAGGAGACCGAAACTCCCGGATCTATAATACCTGTCACAAAGGGAGAGGAGTAATCGCCCGTTCCGTCACTGATAACCACCGATCCGGCAGGCCATCCCGCGGGGTCCTGCCAGCTGACCAGGAAAGAGTCGGGGTATCCGCCGCGGTTGCTGACGGTAAGAGACGCGGTAACAGTTTCGCCGGGATTGCCGGAAATTACCCCGGCGCCGCCAGCTCCGGAGCCCGCCGAACCGTACTGGTTGTCTCCGTTACCCTCTATGGCAAGGTCGATGCGTGGAGGGGAGTTGATATCGACAGAGGCGGTGACACTCTCAGTGATAGCCGAATCAGCCGTCGATATGATATCAATTATATAATGATAACTCCCCTCCGGCGCGTTTATGGGAGAAATTACTTCAAAAATCAAGGTCTGCGATGCGCCTCCGCTGATCACACCGGTCATCGAAGGCGAAGCGCTGCCGTCCAGCAAGGCGCTCCATCCGGAGAAACTGTTCCACTCTATCCGGTAACTTTCCGGGTTGCTTCCCTCGTTCTGAACTTCCAGAGCGAACTGCTCGGTCCTTCCGCCCATACTGCTGGCTGAAGAAGTTCCGCCGGCACCCGTTCCGGCGTCCGCATACAGTCCGTCGCCGTTTCCGTCCACCAGGGCGTCCACCTGCGGCGGCATGGTAACATTCACCGTGCCTTCAACACTGTCCACCAGATACCTCTTGTTGGTTTTCACACCGTCCAGGATTATACTGAAACTCCCCGCGCTGCATGAGGCGGGCACAATCACTTCCAGGGTATAAACGCCGGCGGATATTCCCCTCATGGTGGATGAGGAATCCCCTATTCCTACTTCCCAGCCGGCCGGGCCGGACCACTGCAGGTCGAAGAGGTCCTCCCCCGATTCATTCTGCACCTCTACCTGGAAGGACAGGGTATCGCCCGGATAAGCATTCTGTGACGCCGAGCCGCCCAGGCCGGTTCCCAGGCCGCCATAAAGTCCGTCTCCGTTTGAATCAATCAAAAGATCTGTTTCGCTCCCCGATGTTACAACTATATTGGCAGTTACGCTCTCAGACACACCCGGGTCCACCGCGCTGGTAATATTAAGTATGGAAGTTTCATTCTGGTAATCCGCACCCGCCGGAATGGTTACCGCCAGGAAATACCGGTTTTCGCTCAGCGGCTCAAACTCCGGGGTGGTCCATGGCAATGCATGATCAGCCGTTCCGTCGTTGATTACCGCGCTCCATCCGGCATCGGGCGGATTCCACTCGACGGCAAAAGAGTCGGCAATTCCGGACTCATTCTGAATATCCAGGGGGAAATAAACCGTGGAACCGGGAAGCCCCGCAGCCGATCCGCTTCCGCCCAGCCCGCTCCCGGCAGGGTCAATAATACCGTCTCCGGAGCCGCATATCACAGCGTCCACCGCCGGGGCAAGTACCCTGGAAACGGCCGTTATACCATCCTTTTTCAACGTATCCCCCAGGGACTGGCAGAACACCAATGTATTATAATCGCCTCCATTTGCATCCGCCGGCACCGTTACCTCCAGTTGAAATGTCCCGCTTTCCCCTGAAGCCAGGGGCCCGAAGGTGAACTGCCCGGAGTGAGTAACCCCTCCGTCTACTATCACGGAACTCAGCGGCGGATCCGGCTGGAACCACATCCTGAAGGAATCGGTCTGAATACCTTCGTTCACCACATCCAGAGTATAGGAAACAGTATTTCCCGGATTAACCTCCCGGAGAGAATAACCTCCGGACCCTTCCGGTCCTATCGCTCCGGCTCCATCGCCGTCCACCGACATATCGGGAAGATAATCCGCTGGAACAACATTAGCTGCCATCTCCACACTGTCATACCGGTTCCCGTCAGAAGTGGATACCGCATCCAGAATGGTGGAATAACTTCCCAGGCTCTCCCCCGCCGGGATGCTCACTCTGACCTGGGCGCTTATCACTTCGCCGGGGGCGAGAACAGGCGTAACCCAGGGAAGAGTCCTGTCCACACCTTCATAATTGAGAACTACTGCCCAGCCGGGAGGGGGAGAAGACGTAATGGTGTAGGAGTTTGCGTCGAGACCCTCATTTTCGAGGGTCAAATTGTAGGTGAGCGTCTCTCCCTCCTCCCCGCTGAGCAGCGAATAACCCCCATCTCCCGTTCCCGGTTCTCCGAACCGGTCTTCCCCGTCTGCATCTACGGTAAGGTCAACAAATCTTTTGAAAATAACCGAAACATTGTCTATGAAGGTCCAGGTCTGATATATGCCGTCATTACTGTTAAGCTGCTCGAAATAAATCCTCACGTTCATCCCGGCGTATCCGCTCAGATCGAACCCGGCCGGCCCGGCTCCGTCATCATCTATCCATCCGCTGTCCTTGAACTGATAGTTTCTTTCGGAGAACGACTGCTGAACAACGGTCTCCAGCGTATTGCCCGACAGGTCCCTTATCTCGGCGATAAAGGGATCCTGATTCTGGCCGTCATACCCCTGCTGCCTGAATTTGAAATATAGAGTGGCGCTTGAGATATCGGCTGGTATGAACAGGTCCTGGTACATATAACCCAGCCGGTCTTTTTTGGGTACGGTATACTTGAATCCGAGCAGGGCGGAATAGCCGCCTTCGTAGCTCAGGTCCATTACAACCTCGTGATCGGCCCAATCAGGGTTTCCGCCCATCCCCTGGGTCAGAGCTGCGCCGTGAACCCACCCGGCAGAAAAGGCCCCTTCCTCGAACCCGCCCCCGGTAACCAGTTCGGCGGCGCCGGTCCTGGCCGGCGCGATGGCGATCAGTAAAATAATTATGCAAAAAGCCCTTTTCATCCTGTTTGACGCCTTTCCCATTTACTGGTAGAAGTAATTGAGCAGTTTCTCATTGAACTTCATTCTCATACCTATATGGAACCCGATCCGGGAGAAATCGTTAACCCCCGCATGGTCGTCGTTATGATCGGCAAAATCATATCCCGCCCCGATCCAGATATTCCGCATTACCACCTTTCCTGCCTCCAGCCCTCCTTCGCTCCTGAGGGTGCCGGTCTCCCGCTGGTAAATCAGGCGGCCGGTCAATGAGATATCCCATCCGGAATCAAGTACCCTGACAATCCTTCCCTGATACATGAAGGTGGAGGAACTGGCCGAATATTTCTTGAAGGTGTTCTTGACCCACCTGGCCGCGGTCTTTCCCTCTGCCTGCCAATACCGGTTGAACCTGTAATTTGCCTCCAGGGAGACCTTCATCTCCTTATCGATACCGCCCGGGTGCGAAGGGGAATTCTTTTCGTACCTGGATTTAATCAGCGACAGCAGGGTAAGCCCGTCAAATATATGAGAGCGGCAGGAAGCTCCCAGGGTGGAGCTGACCTTCGCCCTGTTGGCGGCGGTATACTCGTTAGTAAACCAGATATCGCCCTTGAACATACCTGACCAGCGCCTGTTCATCCTCCTGATCCCTCCCGCCGAGACCAGATGCTTGTTCCTCCCGTTCTCCAGCTTGACCTCGTAATTGCCCTTGACCATATAATCCGATTCCGGCGGCGTGTAATTCCAGCCGGTGGCTATCGATGTAAAATCGCCCATTTCCGCCCCGGAGACCGTGGAAAGGTTTTCCGCAGCCACCGTTCCGGTCAGCCCCTCCGACAGCCTGAAGCGGTTCTTCAGCCCAATGGTGGCCTGCCCCCGTTCGCCGCTTACCGCGCCCTCGAGACTGTAACGGGAATATACGCTCAGGTTCTCAGTTATCTCAGATTCTACTCCCAGCCTGGTACGATGGCGGGCGCCGCTTCTGCTGCCGGTCCTGTATTCATGATCCAGAACAGCCCTGATATTTCTCCACACCTTCCTGCTTATTTTTGCCTCCAGGCGGTCCGGGTACTCTTCCACCTCCTCCCCCGAAATCTTCTGGTCATAGCTCAGCTGGGCTTTAATCTTTTCTCTTTCGGCAGAAACGGACGTACGAACCATCAGCGCCTCGTGTTCTCCCTCATCTATCGCTTCGCGGTATACCCTGGCAAGGCTGAGCCGGGAATCGAACAGATCCGATGAGTAATTTCCGCCCAGGTGCGCGTAGCTCTTCTTCTCGTCCCTCTCCATGAATTTATGATGATAATGTTTGGCCAGCAGCCGGAACCTGTCCCTGACCTTCCAGTCGAAATCCAGCCCGTATTTTCTACTTCCCAGTTCCGTTTTGCCGCCTGTAAATGAGGGGTTGAAGAAGGACTGGTCTATCTTGCGGTAATAAGCGCTCCAGAGAAGATAATCTTTTCTCCTGCCCTTGAATCTGATGCGGTATGCTTCGCCCCTGCCGTGAAGGTACTTTTCGCTTCTTCCGAACTCCCCTTCAACCTCCAGCGACGGCAGTATATTACCCGAAATATCCATGCCAACCATCGATGAGCTCTCTTCGCCCTCCTCCTCCAGGAAAGCGGTAACCCCCGCGGCAAATCTGTCGGTTACATTCACTGTGGACCTGGCTCCGTAGATGAAATTCTGCTCGTTTGAATTGGAGCACTCATAACTGACCACTATGGTTACCGGATTGAGGTCTCCGTCCACCGAAGGCACCGGTTCCTTGAACAGTATGCTCCCGTCGTTGTAATTCAGGTCGTAATCCCGGTTGACCTTCTTGTAATCGACCCTGATTATCTTCTCCGGGCGGTAACGGTCCCGGACCTCTATTCTTATCTTCTCGCTGTTCTCTATCAGAGGATAGTGCTTCAGGAAATAGAATCCGCTGGTACCGTCGGCCGGGATCTCCTCCTGGTATGTGGCCTGATCGGTCCGGGTAATGAAAGCCTGCAGCTTGCC
Source organism: Candidatus Krumholzibacteriales bacterium (assembly GCA_046483305.1). GTDB lineage: Bacteria > Krumholzibacteriota > Krumholzibacteriia > Krumholzibacteriales > WJIX01 > WJIX01. The sequence goes on from JAWODM010000006.1 coordinate 21,335, forward strand.
CCGGTCGAATCCGGTCTCTCCCCTGAATCCGTTAAAGGTCCGGTTATAGCGGGTCAGTTCAAGGCCGCCTCCGAGGTCTGTATGGAAATCTCCGAACATTGCCGAATACTTTTTGTGGTCTACCCTGATATAGGTACCGCTCCGGGATGAAGAATTGAACTTCAGGTCACCGGCGTCTCCGTACAGCGGGTAATGCTTTTCCGGTTCAATCCTGTCCAGCAGTTTGTCATACCGGGTGGGCCGGGTATCCACGGCGAGTGTCAGCAGGTGGTCCTCCATCACTTTTCCCTGGCCGTACAGCGAGATTTTACCCTCGGCGAACAGCCCGTCATTGAACTTTCTTCCGGCCCGGTGCAGGCTGCCGCTTCCGGTGATACTGCCCACTCCGATATCGGCCTCTCCGTAACCGAACAGGAACCAGTCTCTCAGGGGGGATTCATAGGACAGAAGGCTGGACGCCCCGGCGCTTCCCCTGGTTACAGATATTCTGGCCTCCCCATCCTCCCTGGAAGGAGGAACGGTAACCGTGATTTTGCCGTCCCTGGTCACCGCCTGAACCCCCATCAGGTCGGGATTTACGTCGCTCTTCCCGATCAGCGCTTTCGGCCCCCTGACATTCATGAATATTCCGTCTCTGACCGGCAGCCCCCGGCCGTCTTTCACCAGAAACACTATCTCGCCTTCGGTTTTTCCGTCGGCGGGTACGCTTACCTTTTTTACTTCAGGAAGAATGGTATCCGGATTGCCGGAGAGATAGACATTCCTCTTAAGGGCCGCCTTCCTGCCGTTTCTCCTGGACACCGCCATCAGTTCGTTTTCGCCGGCCTGTATCCTGACGTCGTAATATATGTGGCTGATAGTTCTCTTTCCCGCGTCGATCTCCTTCTGGCCTATCTTCTCCCTTCCCACCGGAAGGCCGTTAACGTAAAGATTTATGGTTGATCCGATATCGGTTACTACAGACACCTCTATCCGGTCCCTCTTCCGGTATACTCTCCCCTCCTCAGGCCGGAGTATCTTCAGCATCAGATCTCCCTTTTCAACCGGAGATTTCTGGTCCCGCGGCATCCACCCGGCCAGGTCTTCCGGCGAATAGGTGTAACCGTCAGGCGGGACAGCTCTGACCTCCACCCGCCTGTTTTTCGCCCTTCCTTCCGGGGTGCTGTTTGGGGCGGCCGGGGCTCTGGCTCCTTTACCGGTGAAATCGAGCGACTTCTCGTCGATCCCATTCATCCTGAACAGCTGGAACACGGAACGGGCTCTGGCCACCGAGAGCTCCAGGTTCGAAGGGAACTCCTCTGTGCTGATCGGTATACTGTCGGTGTGGCCAACTATATTCAGCTTCCAGCCGGGATGATTTCTCAGCCATATAGAAAGCCTGGCAATCTTATCCAGGGGGATACCCTTAATCAGGTCGCTTCCGGCCGAAAAGTTTCTGTCATCGAAAACCATCATCAGGTAGGGCGGCTCCGGCGCCGCTTCCTCCCTGTCCTCGCCGGCGCTGCTGTCGGGGAGGGACACACCGGGCATGGTTGGATTATCCGCCCGGGGCGGCTGCCGCTGAAGGGGCGGTTCTATGAATTCTTCCCCCGCGGTTTCCAGGTCCTTTTCCATGAAGAATCTGTTCTCTTCCAGAGGGAAATCCACCCTCCAGCTGCCGGAAGGAGGAAGCTCTATCATCGCCTCTCCCCTTTCGCCCAGCCCGTAATACCCGGCGTCGGCGGGAACTAGAGAGTCGGGAAGCGACTGGGGATCAACTCTCAGTACATGCAACCCCTCATCAATACCGGGGATGGAATACCCCCCTGACGAATCAGTCACACAGTAAGTGCCGTTCTCCAGAAAGACAGATACTCCCTCCACGCCCTTTTCCCAGCTCTCTCTCTTCCCGCTGCCGTTGGAGTCAAAGTAGACATTGCCGAGCAATATCCCCTTCCTGGTGAATATCCCCTCCACCAGCTTTATCGATGCGACCGCCGGTTCCGAATAAACCTCTTTCCCATACTCTGAAATCCCTCTGACCCTCGCGGTGGCGGCGAGTCTTCCCCGCTGCTGGCCAACCTTAACTCTAAGCCTGAAAACGATCTTTTTCTCTTCTCCGGGATCGAGAGATCCGATTCTCCACAACAGGCGGTTACCCTTAATCTCCGGAAGCATGCTCCCCCCGGCAAAGCCTACCCCCGCGCAGAGATCCTCTGTGACTATCAGACTGTCCATCACGGTTTCTTCGGTCAGGTTGCTCACGGTCAGGATGCAACTGAGCAGGTCGCCTATCTCCGCTACCGGCTCCTTGATGGACTGCTGGACTGAAAGCATGGCAATGCCGCTCTTTACGAGAATATTTCTGACATCATCGCGAGCGTCGGCGTTGACTACCGAAAAGGCCTCCACCCCGAATTCCACCTTGCTTCCGGGAAAGGCCCTTGAGAGTTCCGGGAGGAACCTGAACATGAGGTTCGCCTCCACGCTCTCTCCGGGGGGTACCGGGCCAAGTACCGCCGTAAAATCGGATCCTTCCTGGATAACCGCCCCGGTTGAATCAACAAAGTTCAGTTCCCATCCCTCCAGAAGGGAAGCCGAATCGGCAAACGCCACCGCCAGGGTATCCAGGAAATTGCCGGAGTTCAGTATCTCGTGCTCGAAAGTATATACGGTGTCCCGGTTATTAAGCTCCTTGACGACCACATCTTCGATGCTCCCCCGGGGGGCAACGGGATTTCCGTTGGGGCCGATATAAACCCTGCTGACAGGGGCTACCAGAACTGAAACCTCATTAGAGACTGTCTGGTAGAGCCAGGAATCCCCGCCCGTATAATCCGCAAATGAAGAGTTGAAAATATATGAACTCAAACGATTTTCCGGAACTTCCGCCATGAATGTTATCTGCCCCCCGTCATCCGGATCAAGCTGCTCCAGCCTCAGCCGTATACCTTTTACTCTATCCGCGGGCGGTTCTATCTGCACCCAGTCTCCGGATTCTCCGTCAAGATATTCCAGGGCACCCGCGGCGTCGGATTCCAGGGAACCGCTTATATATATGGTATTTTCAATATTTCCATCGTAATCTATGTAATCGGTGATAATCAGGTCGCTGGCGGTTCTGCTTCCGGTATTGCTGAAATCAATAGTAAACCTGACGGTGTCTCCCGGCATTACTTCCTGCCTGCCGGCGCTTAAATGAAGAGGGATGTGAGCATCCTGCCCGGCCACCGCCCTGACCACATTGTTGCTGTCGCTCCTGGAAGTATCCGATTCAGATACGGCGGTGAGGTTGAGATGGGCGGCCTCGCCTCCGCTCAATCCGTTCGGAAGCCTTGCTGTTGCCAGCAGAGCGGTTGTTTCTCCCGCGGCCAGGGGCCCCACGGAGGTAACTGCCTTCTCTCCGGGGTCTACCGATCCGTTCCCGTTATCATCACGATAGATTCCTTTCGAACTGAATGAAAAATCGGAGGGATTTATCAGCTCCAGGGAAAGCTGGTAGCTGTCCGGGGCGTTACCGCCATTGGTCAAAGTAAATGGGTAGAAGACAAACTCATCGCTGAAGGCCGAATCAACCGCCGCCGGAGACTCCACAGTCCCATCCGGAACCAGCAGGGGGCTATAAACCGGCAGCACACTGAATGAGAGCTCATTCGAGTAAGCGGTGAGGCTGCTGCTCTGAAATCCGTAAATGGCGTAAGAGCGGCTTGAAATAGAAACACCGGCTGGAGGAATCTCCGCGTGCAGGTCAGTTGGACAGAAATACAGGAGGATACAGAGCAGCAGAAGAAGCAGTTTGCTCAGCTTCCGGTAGTTAGAGATTTCTGTATTTCTGATTCTCAATTCTCACCAGCCGGCAGAATTATGGATCACCCTGTCTAACTTTCTTTGTTTCATGGCGCCTTCTTAATACGTAACAAGAGGCCGGGCATCAATATGCTCCGCCTCTTCCCGAAGGCCCATTCTGAGAGCACGGAGGCGGGAAAATCCCGCCCCCGTACTCAACGATTTACTCAGCGATGATTCTGACAATGAAACTTACTCCATCGGCAGTTCCGTCACCGCCTGCCAGTGTGCCCGTCAGGACCCATCTGATGTCGGTCACATTGGCGTCGAAGTCAGCGGGTGCGCCCCCGCCTCCGCTGACCGGCGTATAGGCCCAGCTGGACCCGCCGTCATCGGAGAATTCAATACTTATGGATCCAATCCCCGGTGCCAGGGTACCCGAAGAGGCAGACCCTACACGGTACTGCGTCCAGTTCGGGATAGGATCATATATAGTGATCGAATCCAGAGTTGCTGTGCCGACATTGGAATAATCGGTTGTATAGGTCAGCTCTGTTCCAGGCAGCTGGTCGCCGCTGGGGTTGACCGATTTTGAAAGAACCAGGTTGCCGGCCACAATGGTGGTTACATCCAGAGCTGAATCAGCAGCCGCGTATGTATTACCGGTAACAGTGATGGTTCCATTTTCAACCGTTCCCGAGCCAACGCCGCCCGGGATGGAAACTTGAACCACTATGTCCTGGGAAGCACCCGCCGTCAGGTTCACGGAGCTTATCGAATTGTTCGAAGTATCGAAGAACGCGTAGCTCCAGCCGCTGGAACTGACGTAACTGAACATGAAGGTGTCGTCCACATTACCGGTATTGGTAACGGTATGGTTGTACCTGATGGTTCCGTTTGCGGTACCGGTACCTGTCCTGTCCGGGTCGATGGTTACCGAGGACGCATTATTAACGGTGACAGTATTGATGATCTCGTCGAATATCGTTCCGTTGTTGCTCGAAGTCGCCCTCAGAGCCACATTGTTCACTCCGGGGACCTCGCCGGCAGGAACGGCCACCCTGGCGATCACATGAACTTCGCCGCCAGCGGCAACCGGGCCTATCCCGGTTATGGGGGTCAGCTCGGGAACATCGAGAATTCCGTTATCATTACTGTCCTGGTAGTAAGTTACGCTCCATCCGGCAGGGAATGTCGATGAGAGCGAGAAATTGTCACTCGATCCGCCGGTATTTACTATATCCAGCGCGAAATCGACATTCAGGCCCGGATCGGTATTCTGGTTGACCGGGGTGTCGTCCACACCGGCAACTCCGTCGTAATTTCCGATATCGACCGCGGCAGGGTTCACCTGGGTAATCTCGTCAGTGGTGAGGTTAGAAACTGCCGGGTCGTTAGCGGACTGCGCTTCTATCACGGCCAGATAGGGGCCGCCCGCCGTGACGGTGCCAGGCACGCCTATTCTGACTATAAAACTGGCCGTGTTACCGGGATTTATGGTTCCCACATCGGGAATTCCGTCACTGCCCGAATCGCTCAGCGGAGTAACTCCATCCAGTCTGAAGTACTGAACGCTCCATCCGGCAGGGATGGTCGAACTGGCGTCGAGAAGAATATTTATCTCGTCCGCGCTGTTGCCGTCATTCCTTACCGTATTGATGAAATCAACAGAGGTGTTGGCCCATGCCTGAGCTACAACCTGTGAGTCATCGTCGTAATCGGGAGCGGTTCCCGCGCCTGGCGCGCCGTCTGGACCTATCAGAACATTGGCCGCAACATTCACATTTATCTGAGTGTTGTTGGTGGCCACTATTATAGGATCGGCGGTCGCCGGGTTGTTGTCAACATAAGCGACCGAACCGCTGTTACTTATGATCCCCGCGGGCATGGCAGCCGGTATATTCAGATCGTAATTGAAACTGTAGTTCTGACCGACCGTCATATCCCCGCTGGTAATGTAGGCAACCGCTATGTCCCCCGCGGCGCTGGTTGTCGACCAGGCCCAGGTCTCGGGAGAGTCAGCGGTAGAGCTCCCGGCGGGCAGGTATAACACCGTGCCCCCGGCGGGAGCGCCTGAAGGCGACCCGGCCAGAGCAAGCGGATTGCCGGTAGAGGGATCCACCGGAAGAACGTCATAGATGAGAACGCCGGTGAGCCCGACTGAAGCAACTGTAACACCATGCGCGTCGTCGCTGCCGACATTGGAACCGGTAACGGTATAGGTAACCGTAGCTCCCGGGTCTACATTGGCCGGCAGTCCGGACATGGTGGCTGTCAGGCTTGCGTCGCTCACTACGTCGGTGCGGTGATAATTGCGGGTATCTACCTGAGCCGCGTCGCCAACGGAAGTACCCTGAACTCCTGCGTAGGCAACTTCGCCGGCTGCCGCTGTTCCCGGCACCTGATATGAAACCAGAAGGCTGACACTCGAACCGGCCGCGATCGGCCCGATATTTCCGGGCGCTCCGCCGGATGAGATAGCGGGTTCTCCGGCATCGAAGACCCCGTTGCCGTTCTGGTCGTGATATACAGTAATATCACCGGCACCAAGCGTCATAGTAGTATTGGCGCCGTCAATTACCGGTTCCAGCGAGTATGTGTCGCTGTCATTACCGGTATTGGTCAGCGAATAACTGTAGTACAGTGTCTGGCCCGGTATGGCGGTCTGAACCATCGCCGGGGTTACCGGCGGAGTCTCGCCTGAATCGTCCGGGAGTATGGAAACACCGTATACCGGGAGCACCACGGTGGTGACCAGGTTTGATGTTGCTGTATAAGTATTTCCCGAGAGATCCTTGAACGTGGCCGAAGCCTGGTTCTCGATTGTAGTTCCGGCCGGTGTCTGGGCTCGAACTCCTGATGCTAAAGTCAGCGTCAGAAGCGCGAAGGCCAGTATCAGACCGGAAAGTCTTTTTGTCCTCATAATACCACCTTCCTTGTTTAAAAGGACCTATTTAAAGATCCGCATTTCGAAAGACATCTGTGAATGCGCGCGGAATAATCACAGGCCGAAATGCGTGAGTAGCCTACTTTATTCTTACTCTGTAGGCGGTCTTGACTGTCCCGGACGCCTTGAGAGATTTTTTCATCTCCCACCTGATATGCGTTATCATGCCGGGGTCCGCCTTTTTAACCTGCTCGCTTTCAGTTCCCTCATTAACCACATAAGTAACCGGAGCTTCCTGGTAGGATTTGCCCCCGTCGATGCTGAAATACGGTATTACTTCCTCGTTCAGGTAAGCTGAATCCTCGATGTAAACGGTACCGGGGGGAACCGGCCCCACGAACTTCACTCCGGTAGCCGGCATCGAGCCGGTGTTACGGTACTTTATTGTATATTCGATGACATCCCTGGGCTCGACTTCGTCGGCCGGAACAGCCACCTCGCTGTCGTTCTTGTCCTTAACTATTTTCTGCGCCTCCATACTGCCCTCCAGAGTAGGCGTCTGGGCTGAAGCAACCGCTGTAACAGCCAGGGCGGCGAGAAAAACGACCGCTCCTCTGAAAAGAACTTTCATCTCTTTCCTCCTTTCTGAACTCCTTTTTTCAAATTTGCTGCTCTCTACTGCAGGAGAAAATGTGTTATAATTTTCCTGTGGTGGAAAAACTTCGACTCCTGCAACCGGCCAATCTGATGGCAATCGATATGCCGTACTGGTTCAGATTACACAGATAAATGGGCCGAAGAAGCCGCCTGGAAAAAACGGGCGGTATAACTTATTGTATATCAATGGATAACAGAATAGAAACGGAAGGGCACTACCAGGCATTTTAAGGAACAACCGGAAACTCCGGGCAACGTACGAGTATTACACGGTATTTCAAAAACCGTGAGTCATTCGCAATATGCAATGTGATAAAACTATGGAATCAGGGTATCATCCGGATTCAAACTATTTCTTTTCTATATGCGGGAATCCCTTATAATATAGACGAGCTGTCACCTCTTCGACCAGCGGATACACTGATTGGGGGAACAGGCAACATTCAACAATACCGATGGAAGGAAGGACCGGAATGAACGAATCAGCAGAGAAGAATAAATACAGCATTGACCCGAAAGAAGTAAAAAGGATTGGGATATTGACCGGCGGGGGAGACTGCCCCGGCCTGAACGCGGCTATCAGAGGATTCGTCCGATGCTGCAATAACGTTTACGGCTGGAAGGTTATCGGTATCAGAGATGGATTCGACGGAATCCTGTCCGAGGATTTCATGGAAATATCTACCAGTGACACCAGGGGGCTGCAGGTTCTGGGCGGAACCATTCTCGGCACTTCCAACCGGGGTAACCCGCTGAAATACCCGGTGGAAGAGGACGGGATAATTGTAACCAGAGATGTGACCGATCAGATTCTGAAAAACCTGAGAAAACATAAGATAGATGTTCTGGTTTCAGTCGGCGGGGACGGGACAATGAAAATAGCCCAGTCGATTCTGGAGAAGGGATTTCCGGTAATTGGCATTCCCAAGACCATAGATAATGACCTCGGGGCGACCGATGTGACTTTCGGTTACAACAGCGCGCTGTCATGCGCCACCAACGCTCTGGACAAACTGCACACCACCGCCGAAAGCCATCACCGCGCCCTGGTTCTGGAGGTAATGGGCAGAGACTGCGGCTGGATTGCCCTGGAGGCCGGCATAGCAGGGGGGGCCGATGTTATCCTCATCCCCGAAATCCCCTTCGACATGGATACAGTAAACCGGCACATTCACGAAAGAAAGAAGTCCGGAAGCAGGTTCAGCATAATCGCCGCGGCCGAAGGCGCTTTTCCGCTGCGCGGCTCCAAGGTTTATAAGAAGAAACCGGGGCCGGACGGCAGCCCCGGCAAACTCGGAGGAATCGCGGACTGGGTTGCCGACAAGATAAACTTCTCCACCGAGATCGAAACCAGAGTGGCTGTCCTGGGACACCTTCAGAGAGGCGGTACCCCCACCACTTTCGACAGGGTGCTGGCAACCCGTTTCGGGGTGGAAGCGGCCCATCTGATCGGTAACGGGAAAATCGGCAAGATAGTCTGCCTGAGGGGAAGAGAAATCAAATCATACGACATAAAATCGGCTATCAAGAACCTGAAGGTGGTCAATCCTGACGGTCAGACCGTCAGGACCGCGGAAGCTCTTGGAATCTGCATGGGCAGAGAAAATAAATACGGAAAAGGAAATTAAAAGCCCTTTCCGATCCCGGGAGAGGGAGCCGGATAACTAATCCTTCAGCCCCAGCTCTTTTACCGATATTTCCTTCATCTTGTATTTCTGTACCTTTCCGGTCACCGTCTTGGGGAATTCATCCACAAACATTATGTACCCGGGGATTTTATAATGGGCTATCTGACCTTCGCAGAAATCCCTTATCTCCTGTTCGTCCGCCTCTTCCCCCTGGTGAAGCTGAATCCAGGCGCACACCTCTTCGCCGTATTTCCCGGAAGGAACTCCTATTACCTGGGCATCCATTATCTTCGGATTGGTATAAAGAAACTCCTCTATCTCCCTGGGATAGATATTCTCGCCCCCCCTGATCATCATATTCTTGATCCTGCCGGTAATCTGAAAGGTGCCGTCTTCGCGCATCCTTCCCAGATCTCCGGTGTGTATCCATCCCGCTTCATCTATGGTTTCAGCGGTGGCCTCCGGTTTATTATAATATCCCCTCATTACCTGATAACCGCGGCAGCATATTTCTCCCTGTTCCCCGATAGGCACTATCCTGCCCGTTTCCGGGGAAATAACTTTTATCTCGGTGTGAGGAAGAGGCGGGCCCACCGTCTCAGTCCTTCTTTCCAGGGTATCATTGCTGGGAGTCTGGGTTACCACCGGGGAAGTTTCGGTCTGCCCGTACGCGATGGTTACCTCTTTCATGTTCATCTCGTTATTGACCTTTTTCATGATTTCCACCGGGCAGGGAGCTCCGGCCATTATCCCGGTTCTGAGAGTCGAGAGGTCAAACTTCTCGAAATCAGAATGTGAGAGCTTCGCTATGAACATGGTGGGAACCCCGTGAAGGGCGGTGCACTTCTCCCGCTCTACCGCCTTCAGGACCTTTTCCGCGTCGAAGTATTCACATGGTATCACCATGGTGGCTCCGTGAGTAACACAGGCCAGATTTGAAAGAACCATTCCGAAACAGTGGTAGAAGGGTACCGGTATGCACAACCTGTCTTCACTGGTGAATTTCATGGTTTCACCGACGAAGAAGCCATTATTGAGTATATTATGATGAGTCAGGCTGGCTCCCTTGGGAAGGCCGGTGGTGCCCGATGTATACTGAACATTGATGATATCGTCAAAATCGCAATCATCCCGCCTGGCCTGAAACTCTTCGTCGCTGACATTTTCTCCCAGCTGCATGAATTCATCCCATGAATACATACCCGGCTCCTTCTGCCCCCCGATCAAAACCACGTTCCTGAGAAGTGGAAGGGCCTTCGAATCGAGCTCTCCCGGCTGGCAGCTGTCCAGTTCCGGGGTTACCTCGCGGAGCATCCGCACATACTGGGAGCTTTTGAAATCCGGTATCAGGAAAAGAGTCTGGGTCTCGGAGTCACCGAGGCCGTATTTGAGTTCATGAACCCGGTAGGCAGGGTTTACGGTAACCAGTACGGCGCCTATCAGGGCGGTCGAAAACTGCACTATAACCCATTCGGCATGATTGGTAGCCCAGATCGCCACCCGGTCTCCCCTCCTGACTCCCATCGCCATCATGCTCCTGGCCGCTCTGCAGCACTCTTCGTAGAACTCGCTGTAAGTATATCTCAGATTTCCCGGCACATAGACCAGAGCTTCATTATCGGGATATTTTGAGGCGATTCTCTCGAACATCTCTCCGATGGTCTCTCCGATCAGCTTCTCCTCCGACCCCGTAAAAGCGTAACTGAGCCCGTTGCCGTTTTCCCGCTGTTGGTTCATTACTATCAACCTTCCTGTTTCCGGTTATGACTATTTCTTTTTCCATTCCTGTTTCTTGAGTTCTCCCCTTCTGATCTTGCCGCTGACAGTCTTGGGGAGTGTTTTAACGAATTCTATCGCTCGAGGGTACTTGTATGGGGCGGTGACTTCCTTGACATGGTCCTGAAGCTCCTTAACCAGGTCATCATCCGGTTCGTAATCTTCAGCCAGTATCACGAAAGCTTTTACGATCTCGCCCCTTACCTCATCGGGAGAAGCCACCACAGCTGATTCAGCCACGGCGGGATGCTCCACCAGGGCGCTTTCAACCTCGAAAGGCCCGATCCGGTAACCCGCCGAAAGAATTACATCGTCCGCTCTGCCCACGAACCAGAAATATCCGTCTTCGTCACGGTATGCTTTATCCCCGGTGTAATAGTAATCGCCGCTGAAAACAGACCTGGTCTTATCCGGGTCCTTCCAGTACTCCTTGAACAGGCCTACCGGGCGTTCCGGCTTCACCTTTACCACGATGTAACCCTCCTCTCCCACATCGGTTTCCTCCTGGTTGTCGTCCACGACCCTTACGTCGAAACCGGGAGCGGGCAGCCCCATGGAACCTGTCTTTACCTTTTTACACCTGAAATTAGCGCAAAGGTTAACTGTCTCGGTCTGGCCATATCCGTCATAAATCCTGGTCCCGGTGGCCTTCTCCCAGACATTTATTATCTCGGGGTTCAGCGGCTCGCCGGCGCTCATGCAGTGCCTTATCGACGAAAGGTCATAATCGGCCAGAGGCAGCTGCGCGAACATCCGGTACGCGGTCGGGGGAGCGCAGAAAGTGGTTATACCCTGGTCTTCTATCAGGCGCAGGGTCAGTTTGGCGTCAAATTTATCCCTGGAATAGTGGTTGAAAACTGCCGCTCCCATGGTCCACTGGCCGAAGAGGGATCCCCAGGCAGCTTTTGCCCATCCCGTATCGGTAACGGTCCAGTGAAGATCGGTCGGTTTCAGATCCTGCCAGAACTGTGCGGTTATCCTGTGCGCTATCGCGTATGAAGCCTGAGTATGAAGGACCATCTTGGGGTGCGATACCGTTCCGGAAGTGAAATACAGGAGCATGGTATCATCGCTTCTGGTCTTTTCAACATCCTCCAGAACCGGTGAAGCCTCATTTATCACTTTATCCCATTTCAGCCAGCCCCTCCGGTTCCCGGTAGCCAGGATCAGGGTCTTGAGAGAAGGGCAGTTTTCGAGCTCGGCTTCGACTTTGGCGGCGTCGGGGCTGTCCGTTATCACTCCCACCGCCTCGGCTTCGTTCAGCCTGTACCTGATATCCTTGCTGGTAAGCAGAGTGGTTGAAGGGATCGGAATAACGCCTATCTTAATCATCCCTGTCATCGCAATATACCACTGGGGCATCCAGTGGAGCATAACCATCACCCGGTCGCCTTTCTTTATACCCTGCTCACGCAGGACATTTGCAAATCTGTTCGACTCCCTCTTCAGTTCATAGAAGGTCCTCTTCTTAACTATCTCTCCATCCTCGTCAGCGATGGCAAAGGCCAGCTTGGTCCTGTCTCTGGCCCATTTGTCCACCACGTCGAAGCCGAAATTAAAATATTCAGGCACCTCCAGAGAGAAATCGCTCCGTGTTTTTTCATAATCAGTCATATTAGGAATCTGCGCTTTATCCTCTTTGCTGGTCATTTCTGCTCCTCGGAAATTAAATTCAAGAAACTTTTGGGAAAACATAGTGAACCGCTACCGCCGGTGCAAGGCGAAACTCCCGCGGGAATTGATATGGTCAGACAGGATCTCCCCTCCCCGACCTGATCAGAACGAATCTCTGGCAGGGAGAGAATAAAATAAGCAGTGAAAAAATCAGAAGGGCTGTGTTTTCTATAATTTTCTTCCAGGCATAGGTCGGCTCGAACCCGCATCCGCAATCGAAATACACCTCTGTAAACGGGATGGCAGCCGCATCCATTATCCCTGTAGTCCGGTAAACCACCACTCCAAGGAAACCCGCCATTAAAACCGAGAATATCAATGAACCGCCCCTGATAAAAATCCCGGTCAGAAGCGATATCCCGCAGACGATCTCCAGCCACGGCAAGAAAACAGCCATGACATACAGGAGAGGCGAATCGCCTATAACTTCATACATTTTAATCTGATCGGCAAAAATAAGAGGATTGTTTATCTTTTGAAGCCCGGCATACAGAAAAACGGCGGCTATGATGACTCTCAGGGCCAGTTGCGGATACCGATTGAAAATCCATCCGGAAGGCTTTCCCTCCGGGGAAGGTTCAAAAAGAAGCCCGCGGATGGACTCCCGGTTCATGTTGTCTCGGGCAGCTGCCATTATTCAATACCTCTCTCCACCGGGCGACCCCGCTCTTCCCAGGTTGAAAATCCGCCCTTGAACACATGAAGGTTTTCGTATCCAAGCGAATATAGCTCCCTTGCCAGCTGCTCGGCAATCCCGCATGAGGGTGAGGAGCAGTATATCACGGTGTTCCGTGTCGGGTCCAGCTGGGGAAGAACCATATCTATATATTTGCTGAACATATAGTAATCGAAAAGGATTGCCCCGGGGATGTGGCCTTTATTATATGCCTCCTCTGTTCTGGCATCTATCAGGATCGCCCCCCTGTCCAGTATTTTCAGCATCCGTTCCATATCTATAATTTCCACACCGAAATCCCCCTCCCGGTACTTCCTGTTCACATCTTCCCTGCCCGACCTGTCCCGGAAGGGATCTATGCCGCTTTCGGAAACCGAATTGTATGAAAAGGCAAGAACAAGGGCTATAGCGGCAATTATAACCGATTGTACGATAGCAATTTTAAGTATCTTCAATAGCTTCATCTTATCCAGACTTTTCAGGGGATTTTATGCTGTGCTGATCATTCCTGCTTTTTCAGTATTTCCGGCACCTGGCTTCCGGTTACCAGATGCTCCGCCATATACCATCATCTACCGTTCCGATATATACCCTTTCTTCGGAATCTATAACCATACTGGTCACTTTCAGCTCGGTAAGAGGCAGGCCGTCATTAACCGGGGCCCATTCCCATACATCCCAGGTTGCCCTGAAAACGCCGTCATATATGGTTCCGGCGTAGATTTTATCTCCGGACGTCACCCCCAGGCACCTGATATCCGAGTTGCCTCCGGGGAATCCGGCATTCTTGACAACCCAGGTGGAATCTCCCCTGTAAATCGCAAACCCCTCCGTAAAACCGCACATCAGGAGATCGCGATCGCCCCTCTTCAGAGAGGTGATGGTAGCAAGTTCATGATCCTCTATTTTATTAAGCGCCTGCCAGGTTTCGGCGTTATCACAGGATTTATAGCTGTCGCCGGCCCAGCATCCCATATATATACAGCCGTCGGAATCTATCTCCATGGAGGTGAAATCCTTGTTTTCAATAGAAGTACCCAGCATCTGCCAGGAGGAGTCCGGGTGCTCGGTCCTGTAAATAGCCTGGCCGTATACGGCGGCATAGATATTGCCGTCAGGGGCGCATTCGATATGCCTGATGTCTTTGAGCTGCGGCCTCCCGATCGAATCAACCAGAGTGAAAACATTGCCGTTGTCGCTGGAGATGAATATTTTGCCTTCCCTGGTTCCCACCAGCATATCATCACCGATGAAACAGAAGGAACTTATATTGCCGGTATATGTGGTGTCGATTGAAACAGTACCCGTAACCGCCCAGGTATTTCCATAGTCGGGAGAGCGGAACAGCACCTTTCTATTGCTGCTCTTAAGTACATAAAGGTTCTCCTGCGAATCGAATTTCATTCTGGAGATGGCGCTGCTTCCTATTCCCTGAATCTTTTCCCAGACCGGTTCGCGTTCCTGCCCGGGCTTTATCAACTCTTCTTCGCTGCATCCGTATCCGGCCAGGATGAAAACCGATACGGCAAGAATTAATAAAAGTCTGATTGGTATAACCTTCACTTTAGTCCTCCTCAATATGATAAAATCAACCTCTCCGGCCCGGATGCTTCCGCATACACCGATTGGCGGCAAATATCGGAAGGCATGAATATTTTATATCTGACATTGTAATTTAATAAATTGGATACGGCAAATTCAAGCTTATCCTCAAAACAGGGGGGAAAATATTTTTATACATGGTTCTGGAAAAAAGGCAAATAACCTGTTTAAATTGTATCCATGAACGATAATCAAGCACGAATTACAGGTAAAATGATTGCTATTAACCCGGAGAATATCGACATTGGAGTCCGGTCTCCGCTGAGGTTGAGGAAAACTCTTCCCGGAGAAACGGGTCAAGCTGCTGAAGATAAAGCCCTTATAAACTCTGTTGAAAAGCTGGGAATTCTTCAGCCGCCCCTGCTGTGCGGGAACCGGGGAGATGGTCCGACAGCGGTATTCGGTCACCGCAGGATCGCCGCGGCCGCCTCCTGCGGAATAGAGAAGATTCCCGCCACCTTTATTTCAGAATGCGATACGGGCAAACAGCGGATAATTTCAGCAAGAATAGAGGAGATGAAATCCGGCGGGCAGCTGTCCGGGCTTGAAAAGATCATAGCCGTAACAAAACTGACATCCTTTGCCGGGGATGAAACTCCGGGAATCATCAATCAGCTGTCGCAATGCTACGGAAGGAAACTGTCCGGCACGTATATATCAAAACTGGCCGGCCTTCTCGAACTTGACTCCGGCACCCTGGAAGCGCTTCATGAGGGAAGGGTATCAACCGGAGATCTTATAATGCTCTCGGAACACCTGCTGCTTGATCCAGGCCAGGCAGTCTCTCTGCTGAAAAGTGAAAATTTCAGCCGGGGAAAACAGAAAGAGGCGATTCGCCTGATGCTTTATCTGGCAGACCAGGGAAAAGAAAGATGGGAGAAATTCCTGAAAAGCCGCGTAAACAGCGACAGGCCTCTTCTGGAATCCCTGCGCCGGGCCTGCCGCCCGGAAATGGAGAGAGACCTTCGGCGGATTGGAGAGATAATCAGCAGCCTGAGGCTGCCCTCAGAGGCATCCATAGTACCCCCCCGGAATCTGGAAGGCGACAGTTTCAGGCTCATTATAAGATTGCGTGACAAGCCATCTCTGACGAAAGCATTAAGTAAACTGGAAAAGGGGCTGGAAGATGGGAAAATCCTCAACCTGCTGGATATCCTTCTGGGAAGAGATTGAGATTTATACATTCTTGACAGAATTAACAGAGAGATTCTATCCTGAATAATAAGGAAATTCATGCTTCAATCCAGGGTCGAGCTGAACAAAGGAGACGAATAATGATCGGCGACCTGTTAATACCTTCTGAGAAGAAAATAATTCTGCTGGTGATGGATGGGCTTGGCGGGATCAGAAACAGGGAATTCCCCGAAACGGCTCTGGAGGCGGCATCCACTCCAAACCTTGACAGGCTGGCGGCAGAAGGGGCCTGCGGCAGATCAACGCCGATATCTCCGGGTATAACCCCGGGAAGCGGCCCCGCCCATTTCGCGCTTTTCGGGTATGACCCACTGGCTCCCCGAAATGACGCCGGACGCGGGGCGGTAGAGGTAACCGGAGTCGGTTTCGATCTGAAGAAGGATGACGTGGCTATTCGCGGCAACTTCGCCACTGTCAACAGCGAGGGGGTGCTTACCGACAGGAGAGCGGGCCGGATACCTCATGAGGAGGGTGTCCGGATCTGCGATAAGTTAAGCGACAAAATCAGGGAAATTGACGGTATAGAGATAATCATCATGCCGGTCAGGGAATACCGGTTCGGAGTGGTCCTGCGGGGCAAGGGACTGAACCCGGAGGTCGAAGAGACTGATCCCCAGAGCGTAGACAACAAGCCATTACCTCCAAGGGCGCGGACCGATGAAGCCGAGTTCACAGCGGAAGTAATTTCCAAATTTATCGACCGCTGCAATCAGGTGCTCTCCGATGAGGAGAAAGCCAATACCGTTCTGATGAGAGGAATATCCAGAAAGCCTGATATCAGGCCATTCAGAGACAAATTCAATCTTAATGCCGCCGCGGTGGCGTCATATCCCCTGTACAGAGGGGTGGCGGGACTATGCGGCATGACTATCCTGGATACCGGATTCTCTCCGGAGGAAGAATTTGAAACGGTCCGCTCCAACTATCATGAAGAATACAACTTCTTTTTTATTCATATAAAGAAAACTGATTCATACGGGGAAGACGGGAACCTGGAAAAGAAGAAGGAAGTAATAGAGGATGTTGATTCAAAACTCCCCATCCTCACGGGCCTCAACCCTGACGTAATAATCGTAACCGGCGACCATTCCACTCCCTGCGCGCTTAAGAGCCATTCATGGCATCCCGTTCCCTTTCTGATCTTTTCCAACCGCTGCGGGAGGGACAGGGCGGAGGCCTTCAGCGAGAGCGAGTGCGACCGGGGCGCTCTGGGAGTATTCCCTGCCACATTGATTATGCCCCTCGTTCTGGCTAATGCCGGTATGTTAAAGAAATTCGGAGCCTGACAGGTCCCCTATCTGCCGGTCAGCGTGAAACTGGACAGCACCTTTTCCAGTTCCCGGAGCCTTGCCCTGGCAACCCGGTCGTCTTTCTCTGTGCGAACCAGGCAGTTCACGGTGTAGAGCTTTCCGTCCCTGACGGTCATGGCCAGTGTCCAGAACCCAACGCTTCCCACATTGGCCAGGCGGTCGGTCCACTTTCCGTATACCGCCGTTACCATCTCTCCGCCCAGATCTATCTTCCTGTCCCCCTCTATGTTCATATCCCTTTCAGCGGATGAGGTTTTGAAACTGTGCCCGCGTGAGTATACGTCCTGAGAGAGGACCTCTTCCCTTACGGTAGGCTGCCACTGCACTTCAATCTCCTCATAGAGCTGCTCATTTCTGAACCAGTGCATCCGCCCGACCTTTTCTCCTCCGCCGCCTCCGCCCAGACTGAAACCTTCCGGGAGCTGTATTTTGAAACCGGGCCTTACTATTTCGGGGAGTTTTCTGAGAAATACCGCCCTTACATTATACGGAAAAATATTCTGGTGGCGGTAGCCGCCAGCTTCCGGAGTAATCTCCCCGGGTTGAAGCGAAGTCAGAAGCCTCCTGAGAGGGACTCCCTTTCTGATACTGTCGGCGCACGCTCTGGTGAGATTCTCAATATACGACTTCTCAACCTCTATCTGGTCTTTCAGGCAAACTCTTCCCTCTCCGGGAACTATATATTTGATTTCTGTTTCCGAGAGTCTGTCCAGAACCGAACTCCAGTTTTCATAGTCGGCCCCCGGGTCGGCCAGATTGGGATGATAGCCATTACTGATCAATCCCCCGGAGAAGATAACCCCGCTCTCCGGAACATATACCAGACAGTCCCCGGGAGTATGGGCAGGCCCGGAATGCTCAAGAATTACCTTTCTGCCCCCCAGATCCAGAGTAATCTTCCTGCCGTCCATCAGAGAATCGGGCAGGGCAAGTTCAACATTCTTTAAATTCCGGTACCTTCCGGGATTGGAATTCCTGTAGTACTGCATGTAACGGGGAAAGGAATTCTCCATTTCCCGGGCGGTCTCCGCGCTGGATATGATTACCGCTCCATCTTCTCTGAATACAGAGTTGCCCCAGGTATTTACGGGATGATAATGAGTATTTACCAGGAACCTTACCGGCAGCCCGGTCACCTTCCTTATTTCCCGGAGCAGTTTGAGGGCATGCTCCGGAGTATAACCGGAATCCACTGCCAGGACCCCCTCGGACCCTACTACAAACCCCCTGTTTGCGCCAAGATTTTCTTCGAACGATGCATCCCCGGAAATCAGCGCGTATACCCCTTCATCCAGCCTGACCAGGCCTGGTTTATCCAGGTCCACTTTCGAGCATCCCAGGATCACAAAAAATAAAGCGGAAAGGACTACTCGCAAGAATCTCCAATTTGCTTTATCAATCACGGTCAGATTCCTCCAGGCCCAAAAACAATTGATTCATGAGAGGTATTTCCGGGAGAATCCCCTTCGATGCATTCCGAGCGGGCATGCCGGATGAAATGCTGCGCCATCCCGGCAATCGATTGGCCTCTTAACAGAACCAGTGTACTATAAATGCTTCTCTATCAGATCCTTGAGCATGTCCCGGGGCGCCGCGCCCACAGCCGAATCAACCACTTCTCCGCCCTTGAATATCTTCAGGGTGGGTATGCTCATTATCCCGTACTGCACCGCCACGTCCCTGGCATCATCGGTGTTGACCTTCACGAATTTGAACTTGCCGTCATACTCGCCGGCCAGATCTTCGACTATCGGCTCGACCATTTTACACGGTCCGCACCAGGGAGCCCAGAAATCGACCAGAACCGGAAGGTCCGATTCGAGTACTTCAGTCTTGAAATCATCATTTCCAACATGCTTTACCTTATCACTCACTTAAATACCTCCTTGTAGCCCCCGGAATCATTATCCGGACCCGGTTTCTTTATATAAAATTAATGATAATAATTGATACCTGCCCATTCAAGGGCAATCAACACCGCCTTCCATTAAATCTTTGATAACTCAGCTTTATCGTAAGCCCCCTGCCGCAGAGTCATTCCGGTTATGAGAGCAGAAATATGTTGCCACTAAAGCAAAATATCCTTAATCTTAATAATGATTGAAATAATAACCGGACCTGTTCAAGAGGGCAGAAAATGACTGAAAGAAGAATATATCTGGATCATAACGCGACAACTCCTCTTCATCCGGAGGTAAGGAAGGAAATGATAAAGGGTATGGACCTGTACGGAAATCCTTCCAGCATGCATACTCCGGGCAGGGCGGCCAGGAGGAAGATAGAAGAGGCCAGAGGCAAAATAGCTTCTTTCATAGGAGCCGGCGAGGATGAAATCGTCTTCGTGGGAAGCGGATCGGAGGCGAATAATTCCGTCCTCTCCCTGCTGACATGCCAGATGAGAAAATGCAGCATACCGGGGCTGTCTAAAACCCGTATCATAACGACTGAAATAGAACATCCATGCATTCTTGAAACCTGCAGATGCATGCTCGGCGCGGCAATTGATACTGTTTATCTGAAGGTGGATGAATTCGGAAAGATAGATATCGGAGAGCTTGAGCGTCACCTGGAAGAACCCACTCTCCTGGTTTCGGTAATGATGGCCAATAATGAAATAGGCACGACCCAGGATATCAGAAAGATAGCCGCCGCAGCTCATCAGAAGGGAGCCCTGTTCCACACCGACGCGGCCCAGTCTGTCGGGAAAATACCGGTTGACGTAGGAGAGCTTGGAGTGGACTACCTGACCATGTCGGCTCACAAGGTCTACGGGCCCAAGGGAATAGGGGCGCTGTACGTCAAAAAGGAAGCGCCGTTCTGCCCCCTCATCCACGGAGGACATCAGGAAAGCGGGAGGAGAGCCGGCACCGAAAACACTCTTGGGATAATAGGGTTCGGCAAGGCTATAGAGATGCGGGGGATGGAAATGGAAGAAGAAGCGGAAAAGCTTCTCCATCTCAAGAATGCGCTGAAAGAGGGGCTGGAGAATAACATACCGGACATCAGATTCATAGGGCATCCCACGGACTCGCTTCCCGGAACCCTCAATGTTTCTTTCTCCGGAGTGGAGGGGGAAGCGATCATGCTCCACCTGGACCTGGAGGGGATTGCGGTATCCACAGGGTCTGCCTGTTCCTCGGGCTCGCTGGGGCCCTCTCACGTTATTCTCGCCACAGGCGTATCGGAAGAGTTCGCCAACGGCTCGATCAGAATCAGTATGGGAAGAGAGACCGCCATGGAAGATATTGAGCGAACCGTGGATTCATTCGGCAGGGTGATACCAAGATTAAGGAAGATCTCTTCAAGGTATCTGGCACGGGAGTAATAATGGAAGACCTCAAATGGGTTTATACCGAAAACGTTAAAGACCATTTCATGAATCCCCGGAACGTTCTGGAGGACCTTGATTCGTACGATTATGACGGATTCGGCAGAACCGGGAATGTAAAGTGCGGAGATGAAATGATCTTCGTGATAAAAGTAGACAGCGAAAAACAGATAATCACGGACTGCAAATGGAAAACCTACGGCTGCGCCAGTGCGATTGCCACCACATCGAAGCTGTCAGAAATGGTAACCGGGGTGCCGCTGAAAGAAGCTTACAGAATCTCCCCCAGGGATATAGTCGACGAACTGGGCGGGCTTCCTGATAATAAGATACACTGCTCTGTAATAGGAGACAAAGCTCTCCGGGAGGCCATTGAGGATTATTACCGGCGCAACGGAATGGAAGATCAGATAGAGAAGGAAGAAACCAACATAATCTGTGAATGCATGAATGTTTCAGAGAAGGAAATCGAGGAAGCCGTACTGGAAGGGGCCAGAAACTATCTCAGGGTCCAGGAAATGACCAAGGCCGGAACAGTATGCGGCCAGTGCAAGGATGAAGTCATAGATATTATGAATAAATATATACGCCTGCATTTCGGAAATCCCTGATTGCAGATATACTACTGACAGAAATCATAACTTATTGATCAAAAGGAGGTGAAGTATTATGAACAAATTCAAGCTTTGCAGCGACGAAAAGTGCTGTCCCGAAGTAACCGTGGATGGCGACAACATCACTATCTCCGATGATTTCGGAGGAGAAGTAAAGCTTACCAGAGAACAGGTTGAAATCCTTATCGATAACCTGAAGTAACTCATTAAAAGTGACGGGTGAAATGAAGGGGTGGATATGCTCCTTCAGATCACCCGTTTGCTTATTGTCCCGGCTTATACTGAAAATCCATCCGGCATCCCGTTCTTCTCCTGAGCCTGTATTCGCTCACCATGCAGATGGTCTTCCCGGTTTAATTTCAAGATTACAGGAGTTTCCCCAGAAAATAAGCCAGAATGTCGGTAAGGTAATCTTTAACAACAACTTAGTTTTAATAACAACTGGAATCGGCCTTAAGCATTGGTAGAAGCGGCTGAGTGATTAATTCAAAACCCTCCGGAGGGCGAGCGGGCATGGTTTTCTGCCCCGTCAGGGGCAGAAAGAGCGAGCCCGAGGCGGGAGTTGCGGTTTCCTCGCCGGGGAAACCGACAACGATTTTGAATTAATCACTCAGCCGCAAACCAAACGAATAATTAAACTACCTGATAGATAATAAAAATTGGGGAAACTCCAATCAAGATTATACTTGACAGAAAATTGAATACGTTTCTAGAATTCAAACAATAGTAGTTGTTGCCATCATTGGTTTAAATCCAGGGAGGGCGAAATGTTTAAGAAGGCAATACTCGCTGCAGTCATTATTGCGCTGATTGTGCCTGCAGCCGCAATGGGCACGGAGATGATGAAGGGTAGATTCGCGCTCGGATATTATTCCTCCGACGCACCGCTGGCGATGCGGTACTGGGCAACTGACAATGTTGCTATCGATGCCGGAATCGGGCTGAGCATGATAGAGGTAGCCGAACCCACGGAATCTGATTCCGCTGCCACCTCAAGCACCTTCAGCTTCTGGTTCGAAGCGGGTGTTCCCATTAAAATCTGGGACTATGAGCGCTCTCATTTCTTTTTGCGTCCCGGGGTCATCATCGGAATACTGGATGATCGCGAATTCGGTACCGGAGGCCTTGATGAAACCTGGACCCAGGTGATCGGCCAGATCGCGCTTGGCGCCGAAGTTTTCCTGACCGATAACTTCTCTATTGACGCCAATCATGGATTCAACATTATATTCACTTCGCCTCCGGATGTGGTTGGAGACTCCACCATGGATGTCAAAACCTTCGGGAACAGTGTAACAAACGTCGGTTTCCATTTTTACTTTTAAGAACGGCTTTTAAGCTTGAAGACTTCATAAGGGGGGAACAGGCGGTTACGCCCATCCCCCCGCTTTTCTGTTTTATCCGGCCGCTATTACTCTGATTTGCGTTTACACCCGGCAGTTATTCCGTTATTCCCTTCCCTGTCAATATCAGGTGTATTTCATTTTCAGCCATAAAGGCGGCGGAGCCGTACCGCCTGTGCAGTTCGGCCGCCAGGCTGCCCGCTCTTACGGCAGGGTCTGATTCGGCCAGCCGCCTTGCTTCCCGGATGCTCTCCGCGTCAAAAGATATACACTCCTCTCGGTTCTCCTTCCCCCATGAAAGGGCCCGCCAGAACCAGCTTCCCCGACCGGCCCGACTCTCCTGATATTGCCAGGATGGGCTCTCCCAGGTTCCAGGCTCCGGTTCGGCCCTTTCCTCAGAAAAACCACAATCTATTCCTTCATCCCGTATTCATCCACCCCGTACTCTATCGCTCTCAGCAACTCGTATAGCCGGGAGACGGGCTCTCCACCTCCGGGGTACCGGCCCTGTCGCAGCTTGCCCGGATTTGCATGCAGGTACAGATCATTGCGGAGCGACCGAAACTGCCAATTATTCTTGCCCTTTCCCGCCTCTTTCTCTTTCATGAATCATCATGCTGAACGGGATGATATCCTATTCTTATATAACCCGGCTGTACTCCGTCGGTCAGCCAGATTTTTTCGGCAGGGTGACAGAACTTCATGCCGTCCCGGTACATTGAGGCCGAATCGACTTCCAGCAGAATCACCTTTCCGTGCCTTCTTCCCACCTCCATAGCTGTTTCAGGATCGGAGGAAAGGTGGACGTATTGCCGGGTCTGGGGATTTATCCCGTTCTTCATAATGGAATCCAGGTTTCTGGAAGCTGTTCCGTGATACAGTGCCGGCGGCGGCTTTTCATCCTCCAGATCAAGTTTTACCCTCCTGGAGTGGCCATATACCGCTCTTATCCTCTGCCTGTCTGCGGATATCTGATACCTTCCCTTACTGTCAGTTTCCGCTATTTCGAATATCAGGCCCTTATCCAGTATTATTCCCTTCCTTGAAGCGCATTCAATCAACTCATTTATGCCGGCCCATCCGTTACAGTCCAGAGAAAGCCCTATCCCGCCGGGATCATGACGGAGCACCCAGGAGATGAACTTGCTTTCTCTGATATGTTTCTCCATTCAGATCACCTGCTCTTACCGGAAAAGGGGGCGGATTATCCAGTCGGACCACCGCCTGGTATCCTGATTTGAATCAGAATTTCACTTAGCCCCATCATAACCCCATAATTTTAAACCTCATCATCAACGCTATGAGTTTAACCAGGGGAATTACGATACGCGGGGCTGTATACCTCACCGGCTTCTTTTCAATGCATTTCAGCAGGTGGCCGGCCGCCCTCTCCGCCGACATCATGAAAGGTTTGACATCAGCTTTGGCCATTTTGGTATCAACGAAGCCGAAACGGACATTGGTTACGTATACCCCTTTCGGGCGGGCCGCCAGGGCCAGCCCCTCCAGGTAGTTTGAGAATCCGGCCTTCGATGCATGGTAGCTGGGGGCCTCCGCTGACAGAATCTCATCGGCTACACTGGAAATGCCGATCAGATGCCCGTTCCCCCGGCGGGCCATCTCCGGCAGCATGACTGATGCCGTTCTGATCATCCCCAGCAGATTCACTTCAAAAATCATCTCCTCGCCATGCATATCTGAAAGATCCAGCAACTCCCCGATCCCGGCGCAGTAGACACAGAGATCTATCCTGTCTTCCTCCTCAAGGACCGACCTCAGAGCGAGAAGATATTCATCATCCTGGACCTCTGCCACGATATGACGGTAGGAGCTGTCCCTGATTGGAGCCCCACTCCTGGAAATTCCGGTTATTCCCCAATCTCTCTCCAGCAGTTTCCCGGTCAGAGCCAGCCCTATCCCGTCCGAATTGCCAATAATAACCGCGTTTTTTCTCAACTTTCCACCTTCTCATGAAAACCACAGATACATTTATACTTCTGTTGCGTCCTGCAATCAACGAAACTTCCTCTTATATGACCCTGCCCGCTAACCGGAAAAACCGCTGAGGCGGGTTTAATCCCTTATTCTGAAGAAAGCGTATGGAGCCAGAGCTATCCATACCGGTATGATAATCCATACCCGGCCGGCCAGAATATTGTAGTCCCAAAACAGCCTTTCCCAGGGGTGGCCCATTACGTAACGCCCGAACAGAAACTCAAAGGAGACTGTAAGCAGAAGCCATATCAGACCTACAGCCACAGCCCGCCGGGCTGATTCCAATCCGCAGCGGCCGGTCAGCCACCATATATAGATACCGAAAAGGAGAACGGCGGTGGCGGTGGAAATCTGGTGGGCGTGCAGTTCGCTGAACCGCCCGGAGAGAAAGCTTTCACGGAAAAAAGCGTTCAGAATCGCTATCGGTATCATAGCTGTCCAGCCGATCAAATACTTCCACATATATTAACCTTTCATTCTTGAGGTATCCATGCCATCAGCTCGCTCAGGGCGGTTGAAGAGATCAGGTAACTCTCCTCACATCTGCAAGCCCTTTCCTGAATCTCCCTGAGCAGTTCTCTGAGCGGCCATGAATCTGCTCCGGGTCCGAACCGGCGCGTTGAATCCGATACATGCCCCCACATATGCTGAGCCGCGTTCCTGATGCCGCGCGTTTTCGGCTCCTGCCGGAGAATTTCGGTCAATACCTCCGCCAGCTCGGAAAAACCGGGGCCCGAGCCGGCAGCGAGCCCCCGGCCGATCTTTCTGTACAGACTCTCATCCCGGGCCAGCACCGAATACTTGTGATGGCTCCATATCTGCTGTACATTTTCAGGGAGGCGGATCCGGCCCTTTTCCTTTTCCCTGTACTTGGCCCGGAGAATTTCAAACTGCCTGGATGGCTGGTCCACGTAATCTGCCGGCCAATCGCCCTCTTTCTCCTGGAAGCTTACCGGCGACCGGTGTTTATAATTCCTCAGCTCCATCTCCGCGGCCAGCAGGCGGTGCCGGCGGCTCAGAGCCCACCCGTAACCTTTCCAGCGAAGGGTTTCCGGATGCCTGGAATAACCTTTCCTGCAGTTGCCGATTATGGAAGACAACGCATGCAGCTCGCAGTGTTCTCCCAGCAGGCTCTGCCGGTTCAGGTATCCCGGGTTGATATCCCATATCCTCATTAAGTATCCACCCCCCCCCGGTTAACGGGCAGTCTCCCCCTCCCTTGCCCTTTCTATCATAAAAGAGACATTCTCCCCTGCATTCTTGACTTCCAGCTCTACCTCCGGGTGGTTTCCGCTCCAGACCCTGAATACTTCATCCGCGAAGGCCTGCCCCACGGTTTCCACGCCGCCGAAGTCGAGGGTTACCTTTCTGAATTTCTCAAGTCCGTTAACCAGCCTTCTTCCCTGAGAGCGGGAAATATAATCGGTCCCCTTTTCATATAGGCTTACTTTCACCTCGGTCCTGCTGAACTGGTAGGCACCCCCGGTATGCCTTCTGAAAATATCCTCCAGCTTCCTGGTTGAATCAAGGCTGACGGAGAAATTCACCCTGGTCCCTTCGGTAAAGGAGAGGTCCCTTATATATACATCATCAGCCAGATTATCGTAAACCAGCTTCTTCCTGGAGCTCTTTATTGTCAGAATATCGGCGGCCCTGGAAGTGAAGAATATCCCCTCGCCGCTGTGAAAGGAGGGGCTGGTGGTCTGCTTTCCCTTCAGAAGGTCCCGGATAGCGTCCATCTCGCTGCAGAGCGACTTTTTTTGCATTATATTGTTATAAATACCGATGCCCCAGTCCCTGACTTCGAAACTTACATTATATTTCTCTCTCTCCATTTTGATCTTTATCTTATCCGAACCGGAATGTTCTATCGCATTATTGAGCATCTCGGTAAACCCGTACTCCAGAATAGCGGAAACATTCTCCCTGAGATCGCTCATGATCCCTGTTTTTTTCTTCACTTCCGCAAATACCCGGTCCTCCTCCAGACCGGTGTTATTGAGGATCCGGCGCACCTTTTTGATTGACCCTCTCTCCCTCGCTATAATCTTCTCTGACGCGGGGACATATCTGGCCCGGTTCGCCTTGCCGATAAGCGTTATAATCCCTTCCTCTCGAAGTTCTCTGAAAAAACGGTTAACATAGGCCCTGGAAAAGCCTGTTTCCCCGACTATTTCGGCAGACCTCACTTCACCCTTCTCTTCCAGCCTTCTGAGAATAAGCTCTCTTACATCCATTAATCACTCCTTGTTTACAACTTTATTATAAATACAATTATTCAAGTTGTCAACAAGTTGTTAACTTTCTGTTTGCAACTTTTGCGTCTGGCTTCTTTTCAAGTTGTAAACAAGCCGTAAACTGTAAGTCTTATACACAGTTTTATCTGCCCTCTACAGCTCCCGTGCCGCGGGATGAAAATATTTGGCAGATGGTAAGCGGCCCGTTAATATACTCTCAAGTGACATTGAGATAAAATCAGGGAGTTGCCATGAAGTATCATCACATCGGTCTGCCTGCCGCCGGCAGGATGGAAGAGGAAAAGCGATTGGAACATCTCAAAATGTATGTCCGCGGAAATGAGGACGACCCGTACGGGATTGAATGGATAAGGTTCGACGAAGACGCCCCTTATCCGGAGCTTGTCAGGACCGTCGCGCATGTGGCATTCGAGGTGGAAAACGTCCGTGAAGCGATCAGGGGGAAGAAGGTGATTATAGAGCCAAACAGCCCCTCTCCCGGCGTCACGGTGGCATTTATAGAGCATAACGGAGCGCCGGTGGAATTCCTGGAGATCGACAGAGACAGAGAAAAATAGCGAACCTGGCCGCCGCCTCCGCTCTGCTGTTAAAGTGCTTCAAGTGAGCGGCCGCTGACCGCGAATTCAGATCCGCCCAGATGGTGAATCAACTCCAGCCCTCCGCCGAAATTCCAGGCGCCATCCGAGTAATAATCCTCTCTCACCTCCGCGTTCAGGATATTTGCTATCAGAATAGAGCTGTAGCCCATATCCACTACCTGGGAGATTCTGCACTCGATCCTGGCCGCCGCTTCCGCTACCATCGGCGCCGCAATCTCTTTTCCCTCAACCCGCGCCAGGCCGGCGCCGGCAAACTTATCCGGGACGTCCCTTCCGCTGTTTTTGCCGCAGTAGATTACAGCATCCGCCAGGGATGAATCCGGTATATTTATACCGAACTCCCCCGTTCTTTTTATCAGCGAGTAGCTATAGTGCCCTTTGCCGCTCAGAATTGCCGCCATTGGGGGATTCTTCCTCAGCGGCATGTTCCATGCGACAGAAAATATATTGTCATCGCTGCCGTCTCCGGCGGTAATCAGAAGAACCGGGCCGGGGGTGAGCAGACGGTGGGGATTGCCTGCTTCGATATATCTCTTTGCATTCATAAAATCACCTTTCTGTTCAGACTCTGAATTAAACATTGTAAATACAGATTCAACCGGTGCGCTTCTCCTCGAATCTGCCCCTCACTGCCGGTTTGTTAATAAAATAGAGCGCGGCTATCTGAAATATGAAAATAATGTATACCGGGACAATACTGCTTCTCGCTACTACCTTACCTCCCATTGCCAGTGAAGTGCTATCGGCGAAGGCCGTATAATACCAGTAACTTACTATACTAAAAAGGTTGAGTACCAGGCCGGCCGATAAGGTAGCCCCCAGAAACCTGACCCCCCATCTTCTGACCATGAGAAATCCCGCCCCGGCCGGTATGAAGCAGATATAAACCAGGGTGTGCAGTAAATAGATAACCACCTTCAGCGGCCCGGCGTAATTCATTACCGCCGGAAAAGAATCCAGAGTGCGGAAAAACCCCGGCATAGCGCGGGCTGACATGAACAGGCCGTATATTAACGAGGCCAAACCGATCACCGCTATCTTGAAATCTTTATTTTTCATGACATCACTTACCTTCCTTGTAAGCTGCTGATTCAGGAGGAGGAAACCGCTGATTCAAACCGGGTTCATCTGACGAAGGTTCCGTTTCTGAATTCCTCAAAAGCAGACCTCGTATATTGAATTATTAAACAATTATGGGAATCTGACTACCGAAAAATAGCAGCGCGTTCACCTGGTCCAGGTAATCCCCCCCCAGAATCTGCCTTCCGGGCCCCGGAAAACCCAGCTCCTCCTGGTAATTCCTGTCGAAAATGTTATTTACCCTTACGGTAAGCCGGAGATAGCAGGGCAGCTCCTTCGACAGGCTGATATTATAGAGGCCGTAATCAGGCAGGTCCAGAGATTCAATGTGGGTGGTCAAGGACAGATACCGGTTAAACGAAAAGTGGACTCGGCTTCCGAAGCCGGTCCTGCCGGGGAGTTCAAGGGAAAACCTTTCAGCGGGGACTTCCTGAAGAAGCTCGCCGGTGGATTTCCGTTCATTCATCAGGGCGTAACCGGAGCTTATACCGGGATATTCCGAAGGCGACCAGCTGACCCTTCCCTCCACTCCCCGCAGGGCCGCGTCTTCTATGTTTTCATAAACATAGGTCCGGGTGGCCCGGAAGATCAGATCGTTCAGGCTGTTATCGAACCATGCCAGCTCAATACTTCCGCTTCCCAGCATGCCCGAAAAGAAAGAGCGCTTCAGTCCCACCTCTATTCCGGTTAACTGACAAGCAGAAATTCCTCCGGAGCGCGGACAGGATCCTTAACGGATACCCGCCTAAATGCCATACCCCCAAATTCCGCCCTTTTCCGAGATGATATTTAAGGATGAATATTCCAACTTTTTATCTTTCGAGTTTTTATTCTGAGTATTATTATATACTGAAGATATCCAACAGAGAGGATAAAACTTGACTAAAAAAACATATAATATGCGAATAGCTATGGCTCAGCTGAATACCACGGTTGGCGACTTCGAAGGCAATCTGGAAAAGATCGGGAATTCCATAGGGGAGGCTGTAAAGTCCGGGGCCGATATTATCATCTTCCCGGAACTGGTCATATGCGGGTACCCCCCCGAAGACCTCCTGTTCAACAAGGCCTTCCTTCATGAATGCTCCGGATACCTGAAAAAGGCGGGGGCGCTGACAGAAGGTATTACCGCACTTATCGGCTGCCCGGAAGAATCCGGTTCCAGAACAGACAACGGCCTTTACAACACCGCTTTTCTATTTCAAAACGGGGAGGAGGCGGGAAGATACAGAAAGATGCATCTTCCCAACTACAGCGTTTTCGATGAAAAGAGATACTTCCTGCCCGGCGATACGGCGCTGGCGGTTGATACCGGGATGGGAAGAATAGGCATAACCATATGCGAGGACCTCTGGGTGGATAACAGCCCGGCGGAAGCCGAAGCCAGGCTGCTGGGGGCGGATATCATTTTCAACCTGTCGGCTTCTCCCTATATCGTAAATAAATGCAGGGAAAGAGAGAAGCTTTTCAAGAAGAAAGCTCAGAAGATGGGGGCGGCGATATGCTGCTGCAACCTGATAGGCGGGCAGGACGAGCTGGTATTCGACGGAAGCAGTCTCATTATCGACCGTTACGGCAAAATTGGGGCGAGGGGCAGATCATTTGAGGAGGACCTGATAATCGCCGACCTTCAGACCAGAGCCGCCGGCAAGCGCCCCAAAAAATCAGACGCCGGGTATTCCCTGGATGTTTTGAGCCTGAAGCCTGAAAGCGGCTCCGGAAAGAAAAAGAAGAAGATAAAAACCCATATAGCAAAATACCTTTCCAGGGACAAAGAGCTGTACACCGCCATCAAGACGGGCCTTCGGGATTATTTCGAGAAAAACGGCTTCGAAAAGGTGGTGATCGGCCTGAGCGGAGGAATCGATTCCGCCCTCACCGCGATAATAGCCACCGACGCCCTGGGAAAAGACAGGGTGGTATGCGTAACCATGCCCTCGGAATTCACTCAGGAGAAATCGACCCGGGACGCTCACGCCCTGGCTAAGAACCTTGGCGTTCAGATATACGAACAGAAGATAGACGAAATATTCAGGGCTTACCTGGAAAAAACTTCCGGGATTTTCAGGGAAGACGAAGTTACCATCGCTGAAGAGAACATCCAGGCCAGGATCAGGGGGAACATCCTGATGGCCTATTCCAACAGATTCGGGTGGCTGGTTCTGGCCACCGGTAACAAGAGCGAGACCGCCACCGGCTACTGCACGCTTTACGGAGACATGGCCGGCGGGTTCTCCCCCCTCAAGGACACGCCGAAAACCGCGGTGTACAGGTTGTCCCGGTACAGGAACAAGCTCTCGGGAGGAAACCTGATACCGCAGTCCATTATTCAGAAGAAACCCTCGGCGGAACTGCGTCCCGGGCAGCTGGATCAGGATTCACTCCCGCCTTACCCTGTTCTGGACCGGATTGTCGAATTGTATATCGAAAAGAGGCTTTCTGTTGAAGAGATAATCGAAAAGGGGCTTGATCCTGATACCACCAGGGAGGTTGTAAGCAGGATCGAGGACAGCATCCACAAACACAACCAGGGAGCTCCCGGCATAAGGGTTACCGGGGTTGCCTTCGGGAAGGACCGAAGGATGCCGATCACCAACCGGTTTAAGGACTGACCGGCGGCCGAAGATTAAAAAAGAGGCCCTTCCTTTCCGGAAGGGCCTCTTTCAACTTCAGGAACAACCGTCCAATCTTAATCCAGTTTTATTTCATTCACCTCTCCGTAGGCGCTCAGAGGCTCGGCGAACTTTTCCCTGTTACCGACGATCAGAACAGTAATATCCTCCGGCCGCAGGAATTCCCTGGCAGCCTCCCTGATATCCTCGATGGTCAGCGACGCGTACCTTTCCATATCCTTCTCGGGGGTGTTCAGAGGCCTCCCCTCGAACTTCAGCCGGACCAGCCTCCTTACAATCTGGTCCTTCGACTCGTAGTCAAAGACCTGGCTGTTCAGGTATGAATCTATCGCCTTTTCGAACTCCTCCGCGGTGGGTCCTTCGGTTTTCATCCTCTCGACCTGCTGCATGATAATTTTCAGAGAGCGGTGATACTCTTCCGCCTTCGTCTGGGCGAATGCGGTATAAGTCCCCCTGGCGAAGGAGCCATGGTTCACGTAGGAACCGGCAGAGTATGCCAGCCCTTTCTTGACTCTGACCTCTTCGGTGATCCAGGAGGCGAAAGAGCCTCCTCCCAGAATGTAGTTCATTATGTTGATCGCGCACCTGTCGGGGTGGTCCTTCCTGATTCCCAGGTGTCCCATCATGATATACGCCTGATTCATATCCTTTTTCTCGGCGTAATTAAAGTTCTTCTTTTCCGTGATATCCACCGGGGGAACCTCGTCAACAACTACTTCCGCCTCCTCCCAACCGCTGAACTTACCCTGCAGCAGGCCGGTGATCTCCTCTCTGGTAACATCCCCGCTTATCCCAACTATGGTGTTGCCGGGATGGAAGTACTTCTCATGAAATTCCACCAGGTCATCCCTGGTAATACTCTCATAATTCTCTTCGGTGGGCTCCCAGCCGTAGGGATGCCCCCGGTAAATCAGTTTCCCGTATTCTCTGCCGGCGATATTCCTCGGTTTGTCATTCTTACGCCTGAGCTCTTCCAGCATGGTCTTTCTCTTCATCTCTATCTTTTCGTCCGGGAAGGCCGGGTTCATGATCAGGTCGGCGTATATTCCCAGTACTTCGGGCAGGTCTTTCTTCAGGCAGTTAAGGGAGACAGTGGTGCTGAGAGGCTCTCCCCGGAAGTTAATGTGGGCAGCCCTGAATTCCAGCTCATCGTTCAGCTTATCAGAGGGCCAGTTTTCGCTTCCGCCGTTTCTCATAACCCAGGCGGCCATGTCATTTCTTCCAAGCTTTTCCCGGGCGGGATAATAGGTTTTGACCAGCATGGTTATATTAACTATCGGGATTTCATGGTCTTCGATAAAGAAAACTTCCATCCCGTTATCCATGGTGAATTCCCGGTACTCGGGCATTGTAATTTTAAGGTCGGGGTATTTAAGGCCTCGAGGATGAGGGCGCTCAACACTAACCCCCGCCTGGCGGCTCGAGCACGAGAAAACCAGCAAAGATACAGCCAACAGTAATAATATTCCGCGTTTCATTACTTCTCTCCTTCCTCTTTCTCATCCTCTTTTATAAAACCTTCTCTAACAGCCCGCTCATACAACTGCCGGCCGAATTCCATCATTTCCTCCTGCGAGCGCATACTGCGGAATTTCTTGATGATTTCATTCCGTTCCTGTTCAGGCAGGGACTGAATATACTGCATCAGCTGCTGCTGCCTCCTGGCCATCATATTCTGCTGCTGTCCGCCCTGCTCCTTCTCTTCCTCTTCGACCTGAACCCGGTGAGCTACAGTACGGTTCTTTTCGATGAGATATTTCCCGGCCACCTTCTGAATATCTTCAGCGGTAACCTTCTTCATCTTCTCCTGCATCCTTATTATTTCCATATAATCGCCGTAATACAACTCTCCCATCAGAACGGTAAAGGCGAGGCCCAGATTGGATCCCAGGCGCCTCACGTAATCAGCCTCCATCTGATTCTTGACCCTCTGAATCTCCCTGTTGGTTACAGGCTCCTTCTTGAGCTTTTCAAGTTCGGCGTATATCGCTTCCTCCACTTCCTCCAGTGTGTGGGGGTGCCGGGGTTCGGCGCTTATTACCACCAGGTTATCATACCGGTTGGAGGGGCCCGCATACACTCTGGGAGGACTGGCGGTGAGCTCCTGCTCCTCGTAGATTGATTTATACAGCCGCGAAGTCTTGCCCTGTCCCAATACCGCTATCATAACATTGAACGCAAGATCTTCCGGGTCCGGGTAATTCGGCTTATGGTAACCTATCATCAGTTTCGGATTAGCGGAATGCTCGATGGTTATCCTTCTCTCCCCCTGCTGCTCGGGTTCCCTGGTCTCCACATCCGGCGGGGAGAGCTGGGCCGGGATCGGCTCGAAGTATTTTTCAGCCATCCTGCGTACCTGAACCGAATCAACGTCGCCTACCAGAATCGCGGTGGCGTTATTGGGAGCGTAGTAGATTCTGTGATAATCGGCCAGCTCCGTGCGGTCGGTGGTTCTCAGGTCGCTCATCCATCCGACTACCGGCCACCGGTACGGGCACGCCTTGAAAGCGGCGGCATAGAAGCTTTCGTTCAGTACGTCATCGGGATCGTTCTCGCCCAGTCTCCTCTCCTCCATCACCACGTCGCGCTCCACCCAGAATTCCCGGAAAACCGGAGCATCCATCCTGTCAGATTCGGCCACCGCCCAGAGCTCCAGCCTGTTCGCGGGCAGATAAACGAAATACACTGTAAAATCGTATGACGTGCCGGCGTTCAGGAAATTGGCTCCGTTATTCTGATAAAGCTCCCAGAGTTCGTTGTTCACTATATACTTATCCCGCTGCCGGGCTGTGATCCTCCGCACTTCACTCCAGGCAGTTTTATACTCAAGGTACTTCTCCAGATAATCCACCCCGTCTTCCTCCAGCAGGTAATCGATCCCCATTAAAGAATCGGGAAGGGCTTCCATCGCCCTGATTTTTTCGACTACCAGGAAACTCTGCTTGAACTTGTCCGTTCCTATGCTGTTGGTTTCCTCAATAGTGAAGTCCTCCACAATCTCCCTGCTGAAATCCTCGAATATTTCGAATCGCCACTCGCCCATCTCCTTCCTCAGTTCAATGGTGCGCTCCCCCAGAGAGTCTGCCCTCTGAATATATGGGATTTCCTCCTGATAGTTGGTGGTTCCCAGCATCCTGGTCCCCTTGAACATCATATGCTCCAGCAGGTGCGAAATCCCGGTGATATTAGGCCTCTCGTTGGCTGAACCGACATCGAACACAATCGCGCTGAAGACCACCGGGGCTTCCCTGCGGGGAATGACCAGAAACTTCATTCCGTTATCCAGCACGAATTCCTGGACTTTATCTTCCAGCCCGCCGCTTGAGGCCAGTGACTGGCCCAGAAAAACAAACAGCAATGTAATGGCTGCCGCGGCAATCATTCCTCTGATTCTTCGCATACCCTCTCCTTTCAGAAAATTTAACCATGCGGCAAAATAACTCAATAAACCTGCAGACAGTTCTTCATAATTCCCCCATCTGTCTCTTCCGTTCTGACAGTTTATATTCAGCCAGCCGTTGATGTCAACTGATTATCAATGTGGAGTTCCCCCCAATTCTTCCCGTTAAAGCAAAACAGGCCTGTTCCACTTAATAATATCCGTAACTGATTAGTAACTATATTCTTAAAGAATCGCCCACCCGAAAATCGGGGAAAGCCCCGGCTGAATGAATATCTATTAAGTCTAACGTCAAACATCAGCAGCGCTTGAAGATCGATCTGCCTCGGACAATTTATTAACAAGATCCTTCCGTACCGGGATTTGTGGCTCCAGAGGCGGTGGGGATATGCTCAATAGTCTCTCTGCGTTTGTAACCAGATACTTCTGCTGCTCTTCAGTAAAATCATCCGGGTTCAATTATTGTACTCTACTTC
>JAWODM010000007.1:0-12434 GCA_046483305.1 Candidatus Krumholzibacteriales bacterium
GCGGGATGTATGGCAGAGGAGTTCTTGACCTCCAATGCACAGAATTCATCGTCACCATATATTACGAAATCGACTTCATTGCCGGCCCTGGTACGCCAGAAGTAAAGATCGTAATAGCTTTCAGAATAATCGATCCAGGACCTGAGGTGTTCAGCCACCAACCCCTCGAGCGCAATACCCTCTATTTCTTCCGGCCTGTCCAGGGGGCCATGTGACCGTATTGAGCGGTAAACACCGGCATCGAAAATATAGAACTTCGGGTGAGAAGTCACTGCCCTTTTAGCCCTTCTGGTAAAAACCGGGATCCTGTATGCCAGCAGGAGGTCTTCCAGAACGCCAATATACCCTTCCACAGTTTTGCGGTTGACTCCGCATTCGCGGGAAATGTTACTTATATTCAGGACTGATCCGTGAGAGAAACTGACCGCTTCGACAAATCTGGAAAAACTGCCGATATTTCTGACCAGGCCTTCCGCCTGAACCTCTTCCTTAATGTAAAGGGCGGTATAAGCTTCCAGTACTTTTTCCGGAGTGTCCGAGTCGAGGACGATCGGCAAGAGGCCGTAGTGGAGCGCTCTCTCAAGGTTAAATCGGTCACCCAGTTCCGCTGCCATAAAGGGATGAAGGTGGCAGAGCAGCGCTCTGCCTGCCAGAAGGTCTACTCCGGACCGCTTGAGTTTTCGCGAGCTTGAACCAGTTAATACGAGTTTGATTTCCCGTTCGTCCTCTATGAGAGAGTGTGCCACACTCAGCAGCTCCGGCACCTTCTGTATTTCATCTATAATAACAACTGATATTTCAGGCGAGGCGGATAAACGCTCCCGAAGCCGTTCCGGGGCGGCCGCGTATGACCTGAAAATCTCAGGGTCAAGCATGTCGAGGTATAGAGCGTCCCGGTAGAATCTGCGGATAAAGGTTGATTTGCCGGTTCCTCTCGGGCCGAAGAGGAAATAGCTGTTCTCGGGAGGTTTAAATATTCTTCTTATAAATTCCATTTTTAGACTCATTTTGGAGCTAACGGTTCCATAATGCAAGCAATTTCCGGAATTGTCAATAAAAAAGACCAGAATTTTCATATTAAATTTGTTGATAGTATATGCCTGTGGGACTGGAATATTCAGCTTCAGCCAGTAGGAGATGCTCAGAAATACAGATTTCTCTTTTACAAGGTTTTTGTTTAGTATTACGGAGAAGCCGTTACCATGATTAAAGTCCGGGAAAAAGCTGGAAGGGGGCGGCAGGGGAAGTTTATAATAAAGAGTCGATAATTAAACAGCAGAAGGGGGCGAAGATGTATTCAAGGAAATTGTTTGCGGCCATAGCGGCGATTGCACTTCTGGCGGCAGCGGGCTGCTCGGAACAGAAGGTTCAGCCGGCAGACCTTGCGGTACTGAACGCGAAGGTTTTAACCATCGACAGCGATAATCCCCTGGCAGAGGCGGTGGCCGCCAGGGGAGAGAAGATCGTGGCGGTCGGCTCGAACGAAGAGATACGCCGGTTCATAGAGGATGGCCGGACTGCGGTAATCGACGCCGGGGGAAGGCTGATGACGCCCGGATTCAACGACGCCCACATACATTTCGGCAGGATAGATCCCGATTACATAGACCTGAGATACGTTACCGGCCCCGGGATAATCACAGAAAGGGTGGAGGCCAGGGTGGCCGGGGAAAAGCCGGGTGTCCTGATCAGGGGAGGCAGGTGGGACCACGAGCTGTTTCCCGATAAAAAGTGGCCCGCCAGGGAGCTGATAGACCCGGTCTCGCCGGATAATCCGGTGGTCCTGAGCAGGGTGGACGGGCATTCGGTGCTGGTTAACAGCTATATGCTGGAGCTTTCGGGAATAGATAAAGATACCCCGGATCCTCCGGGAGGAGAGATTCAGAGAGACCCGGCTACCGGAGAGCCGACCGGCATCCTGAAAGAAGCTGCCGGAGAGCTGCTGAAGTACCCGGAAGAAGAAAAACAGGAGAGAGGCAAAGAGAAAACCCTGAGAGAGTGGCGGGCAGCTTTCGGCCTTGCCGCCAGAAAAGGGGTTACCAGTATCCAGCTTCCCGAAGACGCGGAATTTGATATTTACCGGCAGTTCATGGACAGGGGAGAGCTGACCCTGCGGGTGGATGTCTCCAAGAGGCTGACCCATGACCTGGATAAGCTGCTGGAGTATAAAAAGCTTAAAAATGAATATCCCCTGAGCGGGAACTGGATACGGTTCGGCATACTGAAGGATTTCATGGACGGCACTCTCGGATCCGCCACCGCCATGATGTTCGAGCCGTTCGAAGGCCAGCCGGATAATACCGGGCTTCCCCAGATGGACTATCAGGAGCTGGAAAGGAGGGTAGTCAGGGCGGACAGCATGGGGTTTCAGATAGGGATTCATGCCATCGGCACCAGGGGAAACCACTGGTGCCTGAACGCTTACCGGAAGGCGCGGGAGGTCAGCGGCCCGCGGGACAGCCGCCACCGGATCGAACACGCACAGTTACTGACATCCGGTGATATTCCCAGGTTCGCAGCTCTCGGTGTTATCGCCTCCATGCAGCCGACTCACTGCATCACCGACAAGCGTTTCTGCGAAAAGAGGATAGGGCGCGAGAGGAGCCGGTACGCCTACGCCTGGAAGAGCCTGCTGGATGCGGGAGCCAGGATCGCCTTCGGGACCGACTACCCGGTGGAGCCGATAGATCCCCTGCAGGGGCTCTACGCTGCGGTGACCAGGAAGGCGCGGGCCGGCGGGGAGGGGGAGGGGTGGTTCCCGGAGCAGAAACTCACCATGGAAAAGGCGATAGAGCTGTATACCCTGGGCGCGGCGTACGCCCAGTTCATGGAGGGCCGCAAGGGGAGGATCCGTGAAGGGTATCTCGCCGACATGGTTATCTTTGACCGGGACCTGGTGACTGTTCCGCACCGGGATATCATGAGCGCCCGGGTCGATTACACCATAGTGGGGGGAGATGTCGTATACCAGAGAGAGAAATAAATATAAATAGAGACAGGAGGGCAAAAGAATGAATTACTCTTTTATATTTGTAATTGCGGCAATGCTATGCATGGTTTGCGGCTCCGCCGGAGCCGGCGAAGCTGACATAAAGCTTCCGGAGCCGTCCACTGACGGTGAAATGTCCCTGGAGAAGACGCTTGACCAGAGAAGATCGGTGAGAAGCTACGCGGAAGGTTCAATCTCCCTGCAGGAGCTCTCCCAGATTCTATGGGCCGCTCAGGGGATAACAAAGAGGATGGAGAAGCCGGGGCACTGGCCGGAGAGCAGAGAGTGGTTCGGGGGGATGAGGACCGCGCCCTCTGCGGGAGCGCTCTATCCCCTGGAGGTTTACGCCGCCGCCGGGGAAGTGGATGGGCTGGAGAAAGGGCTTTATAAATACAGTCCTCAGGAGCACTCACTGAAGCGGATCGGCTCGAAGGACCTGCGGCCGGAGCTGGCCGCCGCATCCCTGGGCCAGAGGTGGGTGAGGGAGTGCGCTGTGGATATAATCATTACGGCGGTCTATGCCAGAATCGAGAAAAAGTATGGAGACAGGTCTGAGCTTTATGTTCCGGTAGAGGTGGGCGCAGCCATGCAGAATATCTACCTGCAGTGCGAGCCGCTGGGGCTGGGGACTGTGGTAATCGGCGCCTTTGAAGATGAGAAAGTCGCCGGCGCCCTGCAGCTTCCCGGCAGTGAGCGCCCCATGGCGATAATGCCGGTGGGAAGGAAGAAGGGGCGGTAGAAACCGGCCGCCGCTCTTCCGTTATTTTAGATTGTCTGAATTCTGATATCGCTGTATAGTGGACAGAACAGATAAGAATTATTGATTGTTTTTCCGGGCGCGGCGCCGGCCCTGGCTTTGGAAAGGAGTGGCAGCAATGAAGATATGCGTTCCTATCGATCAGGACAACGGGCTGGACAGTATTCCCAGCCGGGAGTTCGGTACGGCTCCCCTGTTTCTGATACATGACACCTCGTCGGGGGCGACCGAGGTGATTGAGAACATGGAAAAAGACCTCTTCGACGGAACCCTCGGTTCTCTAAAGACCCTGGGCGACCAGAGGTTCGATGTTCTCCTGGTAGGGGATATTCAGGACCAGGTCCTGAAAGACCTCAAGAAGATGGGAAAGAATATCTACAGGGCGATAGCGGGTACCGTGGAGGGGAACATCAAGGTCCTGGACAGGGGCGACCTCTACGAGATCACCTGCTCGGATGAGTGAAGCGGATGGGAACCAGGAAGATAACAGACCGGGCTGAAATAGACCGGATAATCAATTCCGCTGAAGTCTGCCGGCTGGGGATGTCCGACAGCGGCGGGCCGTACGTAGTGCCGGTCTCCTTCGGCTACGACGGACGGAATATATATATTCATACCGGAACAGGGGGCAGAAAGATAGACTGCTTCGAGAGCGGCCGGCCGGTCTGCTTCGAGTTCGAGCAGTCGGTGGAGCTTATAACAGACCGGGAGAACCCCTGCGGCTGGACCTTTTCCTTCAGGTCTGTGATCGGCTGCGGAGCTGTTACAGAACTCGAGGGAAAAGAGAAGATAGAGGGCCTGCAGCATATCATGGGCCATTACTCCGGGAGGGAGTGGGAGAACTTCGACCGGCGGGCGCTGGAGAAGACCAGGGCCTGGAAGATAGCGGTATCAGAGGTAAGCGGCAGAGTTAACGGGGAATAAATCACAACAGGCAACTCTACGCGCGGGCGGTGAGTATATCCGCCGCCTTCTTTACATGCTGGCTCTTGGAGATGATGAATATGTTGTCTCCGGGTTGAAGCACGTGGCTTCCCCTGGTGATGATGAATTCGTCGTCCTCGGCCCGGTAGATCCCCATGAAGGCGACCTCGTTGGGAAAGTTCTTCATCGATACGATCTCCCGGATGGGCTTTTCCGCCACGTTCGCCTCCGGCGGTATCACGATATTGTAGATCTGGGCCTTTCCGCCCCCTATAACCGCCACTTCCTTTACCTTGGGATTCTCCAGTTCCACAATGATCTGTTTGGTGAGAAGGTCCACCGATCTTATGATCAGGGTCACCCCCGCCATCTTGTACGCATCCTCGTACTCGGGATCGATCAACCTGGTTATAACGTGCGTGATGTTGAACTTCTTTGCCAGCAGGGCGCAGGCGATATTATCCGCCTCGCTGTGCATCAGGCAGAGTATGGCGTCGGCTTTCTCGGCGCCGGCCTTTTCCAGGGTCCGGATGGTGGTGGCGCTCCCGTTGATGGTCATCGCCCCGGTCTCCGAGTAGATGTCGTTGCATATCTTGGGGTCTATGTCGATAACCACCACGTCGTGCTTGTTGTTTACCAGTATCTTGGTTATCTCGCTTCCCACTCTGCCCGCGCCGGCTATTATTATATACATGTATTTCTCCTTTCAGGTCAGTTCTTCCATGCCCGGATATTTATAAGCATGATCACCGGAAGAAGCTCCAGCCTCCCGGCAAGCATTCCGAAGATATAGACTATTTTTATCAGCGGGTTCAGCTGATTGAGCTCCGATACGGGTATGTAGCAGGGGCCGATGTTCCCCAGGGCGCTGAACATCCCGGAGAGCGAAGCGACCGGCCCGAATTCAGAGAGGAAAGCGGTCACCACTCCGCCGAAAAGCAGAAGCACTATCCATAAGAAAAAGAGCGAGGCCACCCGCTGAAGCTCCTCTATATCCACAGGGCTTCCGTCTATGATAACCTTGTTGATGCTGCCGGCGGGGGCCCTCAGCCGGAATATCTCCCTTCCGAACAGCTTGGAGAGTATCGCAACCCGCAGTACCTTGAACCCGCCCCCGGTTGAGCCCACGCACCCGCCGATGAACATCATGGCCAGGAATAGTATCCTGCCCACATGCCCGAAGTAGGAGCCGGCGATATCCCTGGTACCGAAACCGGTGGTGGTAAGTATGGAGGTCACCTGAAACAGAACATTCCTGAAGTTCTCCTCCAGCGCGCTCCAGCCTCCCCCTTCGGCGGACATCATGACCGGGTACATCTTAAGGCACCTCTCCGCCAGGATCAGAATCAAAAAAGCCGACATCAGCCCCCAGAAGTACTTCATCTCTATGTTGTCGAACAGCGATTTGATATTGCCGGTAAGAACCCGGTAGTGCACGAGGAAGTTTATTCCCCCCATCATCATCCCCGCTATGGTTATGTATTCTATCAGCCGGTAGTTGCCGATTCCGTTGATCCGGTAGAAGGCAATGCTGGCGTCGTGGGGGGAATATCCCCCGGTGGCAACGGCGGTAAATGAGTGGCACAGCCCGTCGAAGCAGGACATCCCCGCCGCCCACAGCGACAGGAATATCACCGCGGTAAACCCCAGGTATATACCCCACAGGATCTTCACGGTGTTGAAAAACCCCGGTACCGGACGGTTCATCTCTATCTTGTGGCTTTCCGCCCCGTAGAGCTTGTGCGCCCCGGCACCCTTGAACGCTATGATCAGAAAGAACGAGAGAATCCCCAGTCCCCCCAGGAACTGGGTCAGCGACCTCCAGAACAGGATGCTCCTGGGCAGAAGGTCCAGCCCGGTGTACATGGTGATCCCGGTGGTGGTAAGCCCGCTCATGGCCTCGAAGTAGGCGTCCAGGTACCCCGAGCCGATACCGATAACGAACGGCAGGGCCCCCACCGCCGAGCAGAGGGTCCAGCCCATCCCGCAGACCAGCATCGCCCGCAGGGTATAAATCCTGCCCTCGTGAAATAACTTTTTTAAGAGAAGGCCTGCTCCCAGAGATACAGCAGCCGGTATGATGAAGGCGAGAATGGTTCTCGGGCCCCCGGAGTACTCCCCGTATATTACCGCCGGGATAATCGGTATCAGAATGAGCACCCCGAGTACGATAAGAATATACCCGGTAAAGTGCATAACCGTATTTACGGTAACGTAGACGTTCCGCATCGGCAGACCCCATTGCCCGGTTAAACAGCCATTACTTAAGCCACAGTATACACTTTTGCCACGATATTTAAACGAAAAAACGGGTTTGAACGCTCCCCCCGGCCCGTTTTCTGTTGAATTCTCACCTTTCTGATGCAATCTTAACCATAGGGGCTGCGCCGGCAATCACATCTGGTTTACCACTCTGATGGACTTCGGTATCCATCTCTGCCAGTGCGAGCTTCAGGAATCCGGCAGCAGATACTGATCAATTGCATCTGAGTGTTGACCTCAAACGGATCTGCGGTTATATTAATTGCCGTGCCGATTATATGCGCCTGTAGCTCAGCTGGATAGAGCAACGGACTTCTAATCCGTAGGTCGCAGGTTCGAATCCTGCCAGGCGTATTTTACATAACCAGCGGTTTTTAAGAAATTGATTTCTCTTGCAAAACCGCCACTTCGAAGTTAATATATTTTCCGTGTGGTGGACGTAGCTCAGCTGGTAGAGCCCTGGATTGTGGTTCCAGTTGTCGCGGGTTCAAATCCCGTCGTCCACCCCATATTATTTCAGAGTATAAAGGCATAGCCGCAACGGAAGTGCACGAGAATCCTGAATAATTACCATGTGCGGGATAGTTCTCAGGGAAGACGTGCGAGCCATTGCCACGCCGGCGCTATCAGCAATTTCTGCCCGTTCTTTTTAAGAATCCTGAACTCTTCACCTTCATTAATGAGCTGCACCGCCGGCACATTGAGACGCTCTTGAAACCGAACCAGGTCGGCGGATGCTTTTGTGCCGGACAACTTCGTTTCAACCAGCAATATGGGCTTTCTCCTGTCTGCGATCAGGAAATCTGCTTCCCTTTTCTCTTTATCCCGTATGAAGTGTAGTGAAAAAACTCCGTACCCGAGGTCATTCCAGTTGGAGATCGCCCGGAGCAATTCCAGGGCTACCATGTTTTCGAACCGGGGTCCGGGATCATCGATGAGGGCGAAATTCAGAAGATACACCTTTTTCTCCTTCCGTATCGCCCTCGCTATTCTGGATGTCCACGTTGGAATGCTGAACAGCATGTAGAAACGCTGCAGCACGTCCAGCCAGTTTTTTATGGTGTTATATGCAACATGCAAATCCCGTGAGAGAGAATTTACAGAGAGAGGGCTGCCTACTTTGGAAGGGAGCAATGAATAGAGAATTTCCATATCATCAACCGATCGTACTCCGGATAAATCTCTGATGTCTTCACGGATGAGCCTTCTGGAATAGGCGTTTGACCAGCGCCGGTAGGAAGTAGATTTAGCGGCGAGATAGGGCTCTGGAAATCCGCTGAATTTTTCCAGCCTGCGCCATATAGCCTCGTGCTTACTGGTTTCTTCAGCTGAAACGGCCAGAGGATCTTTTATGAACCGATCAAAAGGCGTTCTCTTTTCAGCGAGTTCCGAGAGCGTAAGCGGCCAGAGACGAAACTGGAAATATCTGCCTGCTAGTGAATCTCCGCCCCTCTGATAGATGTCCATTCGTCCACTTCCCATGACCAGAAACAGGTATGACTCGTGGAACGTGTCATAGATACCTTTCAGGTAGTTCTTCCACTGCCGGTACTTGTGGATTTCATCGAGCAGGACCAGCGGCAAAGAACTGTCCCTTCTGGGCATCTCCTCGAAGAAGTAGGGGTTCTCGACAATCTGTGCCTTGTTGTGGGGAGCGTCCCAATTGAAATAGAGACTATTTGTGAAACCTTCGGCGATCATTTTGCCCAGTGTGGTTTTCCCGGACTGACGGGGCCCGCTAAGCAGGATCATATGTTTTTCGCTTGATAGCTGTTTCCAGATAGACACGTATTTCTGTCGTTTCAGCATATTACTATTTTACATGCTATTGAAATATAGTCAAGACTATTTTTCAATGGACTGAATACAGTTAGTTAAAAAAGGCAACTGCTGTTTTTGTGAATGATCCGGTTTAAATCCAGCCCTTGACATTTTTTCAGAATAAAAATATAATTACGCATTATGCGTAACGCATTATGCGTAATGGAGGTCAAAATGAAGAATCCTTTTGTATATGGAAGAGAAGTAACCAGAGATGATTTCTGCAATAGAACAGATGAAATAAAAGAATTAATCCGTGAAATTGAAAACTGCCAGAATGTTATAATCTTTTCACAGAGAAGATTCGGAAAGACTTCACTTATCAAGCGTGTTTTCAATGAATTGGATTCAAGCGATATAATAACCGTCTATGTAGATCTCTATCCGGTGCTAACGGAAGAAGATTTCATCAGAATATACGCCAGGGCTGTTTCCGAGGTTATTACCAGGGGTTTGATGGATAGAATAAAAGACCTGGGATCAGTATTTAAACGGCTGAGACCGGAATTCATAATAGACCAAAATGGCCAGAGTAGAATAACTATAGATTTTAAAAAGAAAGAAATCCTGCCTTTTATCGAAGATGTCCTGGAGGGGTTGAACAGGTACGTTGAAAAAGAAAATAATCAGGCTGTTGTATGTTTCGATGAGTTTCAGCAGATAACTCAGCTTAAGACGGATCAACTGGAAAAGTACATGAGGTCGATATTCCAGACGCATGAGAAGATA
This sequence comes from Candidatus Krumholzibacteriales bacterium, assembly GCA_046483305.1. Taxonomy (GTDB): domain Bacteria; phylum Krumholzibacteriota; class Krumholzibacteriia; order Krumholzibacteriales; family WJIX01; genus WJIX01. The sequence goes on from JAWODM010000007.1 coordinate 9,483, forward strand.
TCTTATGTTTTCATGGGGAGCAAGAAACACCTTATTCATGATGCTTTTAATAACCCGAACAGGCCATTTTACAGAAGCGCAAGACCTCTTCCACTCGGGAAAATCGACTCTGAAGAGCTGATTTCATTTATAAAGAACAAGTTTGAAGATAGCGGCAAAACAATCGCAGATTCACTGGCTGGCAGGGTAATATCTGAATGCGAATCACATCCATATTATGTTCAGTATCTCTGCCATATATTATGGGAAAAAGTAATAGATAAGAAAAGGGTGACAGAGAAAGATTTTATGGATAGCCTGGAAATTCTGCTGGAACGGGAATCTTCGGCTTTTATGGCAACCTGGGACCCTCTGACAGTACAGCAGAAACAGGTACTGATTGCTCTGGCGAAGGCCGGAAAGCAGGAGCAAATACTTGCCAGCGATTTTAGGGCGGAATATAATCTGGGCGCTGCTTCTTCGGTTCAAAGAACAGTGGAAAGCCTGCTCGATAAGGATCTGATTGATAAAACGAACGGCGCCTATTCAATTATCGATGTTATATTCAAGAAATGGATCATTACGCATTATGCGTAACGCATGATGCGTAATATTGCATATTATTTTAAATATCGTCGCATTTATTTATCATATATGATATATTGTTGCAATGATATTTAAACAAATGCTGAATAAGGTTTCGGATCTACCATTTTTTACTACAGGGTTTCTGGCCGCTGATGAGAAATTGGCTAAGATCAGGCTGCAGCTTTCCCGCTGGGTAAAAGACGGCAGGGTTATCAAGATTCACAAGGGTCTGTATACACTAGCCAGGCCATACCGTAAGGTTGATCCTGAGCCTTTTGTAATCGCAAACGCTCTAAAGTCTCCTTCATACGTGAGCCTGCAATCCGCCCTGTCATGGCACGGGCTGATTCCGGAATTCGTGCCGGTTACCACGAGCGTAACAACAGCCAGGCCTCAGGTAATAGAAACACCCCTGGGAAGATTTGAATACAGGCATGTCAAGACAAGCATGTTCTGCGGCTACAGAAAAATCAATTTATCCGGCAGACAGGATGCATTTATGGCCAATGCTGAAAAAGCCATTCTGGATCTGGTTTATTTAACCCCTGGCGGGGACAGCCCGGAATTTCTAAGAGAGCTGAGGCTTCAGAACATGGATGTTATTGATCTTAATAACCTTTTTAAGTTAGCAGGGAATACTGGTAGCCCGAAGCTTGAAAGGGCGGCGGCTAATATAAGTAATATTGTATCTGAAGGAGACGGCAGGAAATTATGAAGGATTATCTCAAGGAAATTACTGAAAAAGCAGCTGATAGCCGGATAGCCGGATTATTGATCAGGGAATATTTTCAAGCCAGGATTCTGGAGATAATTCAGGAATCCGGAGGGTTTGAAACCTGGGCTTTTCTGGGAGGAACGGCTCTTCGTTTTATCTATTCGATCCCCCGTTTCTCGGAGGATCTGGATTTTTCTCTTTCCTCAGGAGGAGAAAAAGACAATTTCACAGTGATACTCAAGAAAGTGGAGAAATCTTTTTCGGTGGAAGGGTACCGGTTGATTATCAAGCCGGATGAAGAAAGAACGGTAAAATCCGCCCTTTTTAAATTTCAGGGTATCCTCCATGAGATAGGCCTTTCGCACCATCAGTCAGAAATACTTTCAATTAAGGTGGAAATCGATACCAATCCGCCGGCAGGGGCTGTTCTTGAAACCAGCCTGGTCAGGAAACATCGAATCCTGAACCTGCTTCATTATGACAGGGGTTCTCTTCTTGCCGGCAAACTTTACGCTCTGTTAGCCTGCAACTATGTAAAGGGCAGGGATGTCTATGACCTTTTCTGGTATCTCGCTGACAGAACCTGGCCAGAGCCGAACCTGGAGCTTCTGAATAATTCTCTGGCGCAGACAGGGTGGAAGGGAGAGCGAATAACCAGCTCGAACTGGAAAAGCTTAATCATGGAAAAACTTTCCGGTTATAACTGGAATGAGATAGTCCGGGATGTGCGGCCCTTCCTGGAGGATCAGAAGCAGGTAGATATGCTCACCAGAGACAATCTGATTAAGCTGCTGAAGAGTATTTAATCTTGAAATAATATTCAGGGGCCATATAATAGAATATGAATTTTGATTGGTTGAAATATTAACTAAAGTATTTCCCCTTGAACTGACAGAAGATAGTTGTATAATTGGGATGAACCTTTCGGGTGATGAAGTGTTGGATGGGGGGAATGGTTCAATTTTTTTATAGGAGGTGTGGTGATGAGCAGAGGATTAAACAAAGTAATGCTTATCGGAAATCTTGGTTCAGATCCGGAGATTCGCTCTACAGGGAGCGGCCTTCCGGTGGCTAATTTCACAATGGCTACCAACGAGCAGTTCTCCACCAGGGACGGAGAGCGCCAGCAGCGGACCGAATGGCACCGGGTGGTGGCTTTCGGAAAGCTGGCCGAGATTGTGGGGCAGTATCTCAAGAAGGGGAACCAGCTGTACTTGGAGGGAAGGATCCAGACCCGCGAGTGGGAGGATAAGTCCGGAAACAGGCGGTTCACCACTGAGGTAGTGATGCGTGAAATGGTGATGCTCGGAAGCGCTGGAGGAGGCGGAGGAGACTATACGAGAGAAATTCCAGAATAGTGCGTCAATATTCCTATCCTTCATGGCTTGCGCAGCTTCCGGCTGGGAGTAATAACTTACCTGCATATCATCATAGGACAACCCGGCTGCTTCAATAATTAACCTGGACATGGTTTCGCATCCACTTCCGGGCGCGTCAACAGATACTTTTTTTCCTTTTAAATCTCTTAGCGATTTAATCTCCGGATCGATGCTGATAAAATGCTGGGGTGCGGGATACATGGAAAAGAGTGCCAAAATTGACTGTTTGTCATTTTCGAACTGTACCTGACCGTGATAGGCTTTGAAAGCAACGTCTCCCATCGCCATGCC
>JAWODM010000026.1:0-12549 GCA_046483305.1 Candidatus Krumholzibacteriales bacterium
AATCGTTGTCGGTTTCCCCGGCGAGGAAACCGCAACTCCCGCCTCGCACATCGCTCTTTCTGCCCCTGACGGGGCAGAAAACCATGCCCGCTCGCCCTCCGGAGGGTTTTGAATTAATCACTCAGCCGCTTCTATCAATGCTTAAGGCCGATTCCAGTTGCTATTAAAACTAAGTTGTTGTTAAAGATTACCTTACCGACATTCTGGCTTATTTTCTGGGGAAAGTCCTGGTATTTATTCCTGAATGGTTATTAAAACGGAATCAGCATAATAAATGGTTGGACACCTCAATCCCCGTTGACTTTTGAAAACAGTTTATAGGATAGAGGGGGTCTGTTATAATTATCAAAACTGAAATTTTACCTGCGGAATAACTAAATTATTAAAATGGACTTACATTATCTGTATTCTTTCCTGACGATCAGGGGCGGGTGAAAAAGCGATTCTCAGAAAAAGAGATAAGGCACTGCTGATAATATCATTTCTGTCCGCCGTGGCGGCAACACTCAGAAGCTTCGGGGTGGAGGGCATTAAATACCCCCCGCTGATTCTGCTGGTAATCTCGGCGACTCTGGCCGCATATCCGGTGATAAGGCTGATCGGTAAAAAGGCTCTAATCGCAGATTCTGAGAAATGGCTGATTATAATCATATTCTCATGCCACCTGTCAGCAACCCTGTTCTTCTTCACACCCGAGGACCTTGCAAACAACCGCCCGGTAGTGACCCTGGACCACGCGATTCATTACTACCAGGTGGAAAGGGGAGACGAGGTATTCTGGAAAACTTTGCGCCTTCACTGCTACGATCCATACTTCATGGCCGGATATCCGGGAGGGGCTGTCTTCGATATAGACAGCAAGGGAGTGGAACTCTGGTGCGCGCTGCTGAATTTCATGGGGACTGCCAGGGCTTACAAGTTATTTATCTTCCTTGGATACCTCCTCTTCGCATTGACAATGTATTACGGTTCGAGGCGGCTGGGTTTCCGGGTCGAGGAAGCTGTCTATGCCCTGCTGGCCGCTCTAGTGTTCTGGCACTGGGGAAGGCCTTACGCAGGGGCTTTCCGTTACGCCGGGATGTTCGCGTACATGACAGTCTCGCATCTATCCCTGTATGTTGCCTCGCTTTTCCGGTCATTTCTCAGGGGCCATTCCATCAGAAAGTTTTTTATTATAGGCCCGCTGGCCTTCTTCCTGCATCCAACCGCCGCGGTCATTCTGCCGGTGCCGCTGATAACCATTTTCCTCCTGGAAAGGCGGCTGTTTGAAAAGAGAAATAGAAAAAGGCTGACGAAGCTGTCGCTCGGCTTCCTCGCCTGGTGCGCGCTGGTACTTGCTGTAAACGCAATCTGGCTGGTTCCCCTGTTGAGATACCTGGATATCAAGACTGTTTCCGACACCTTTTTCCAGGTCGGAGGCCTGACCGAGCTGGCGAAGGCCGTCATGAAACCCGGCAACATCCCGGCTATAATGCTTCTGGTAATGGCCGCCGCAGGATTTGCGGCGCTGCTCAGAGATAAAAGGTTCAGCGAAGCGCTCCCGCCCGCGGCCGGATCAGTTTTTCTTTTTATTATCTCGGCATATGGAACCAGAATCCCCCTGTTCAATCAGATGGAACCGGGGCGTTTTCTGGTCCCCGCGCTCATCTTCGCCGCCCCCCTCTCAGGCCCGGGGGCGGCTTCAGTGATAAGGAGATTGAAGTATATAATTCATTCAGACAGAATCAGAGAACTCATAAAACCGGCCGCGGTTCTGGTGCCGCTGGTATGTATGCCTTTCCTGTCTCTGATCTCAGCACGCGAATATTACAGGCATACCCTGAGCACCTCCCATACACGGGAAGTATCCGCGATGATAGAGGCGCTCAAAGAGCACACCGGGCCAGCAGGCAGGCTGATGTTCGAGGATGGGCTTCCCAGAGAGTACGGATTCTGCTATCTTTCCTCCATGATACCCCTGTATACCGGGGTCGAACAGATTGGGGGCCCCTACCCGCACGCATTTATCCGGCACAATTTCACTAATTTCACGGCTGAGAAAACGATGGGCTCCCCTCTGTCCGAAATAAGCCCTGAAAAGATGAGAAATTACCTGCAACTATACGATATCCGCTGGATATTAACTGCTTCCAGCGAAACCGGGTCCTATTTCAGCAACTTCCCCGGACTTGAAACCGTATGGTCATCGGGAAGGTTCACCCTCCGTGAAAGAGCAGGTTACGGCAGAGATATTGAAGTCGAGGCCGGGTATAACAGGATCGGCATTTCGATACCTGAACCTGTGCCTTTGCCGGAACAGATTCTCCTGGAATATCACTGGGACCGTTCCCTCAAAGTGGCCCCCCCCGCCGAGATAAGACCGCAGTACCGGCTGGATGACCCGGTTCCATTCATACTGCTGGAGCCGAATGGCAAAAGGGAGATTGAGATAATATCCGGATGAAGTAACCGGGTAGATTCACACGGAGAAAACGATAGCGGACTCCCTGCCGGAGAAAAAAGAGGTACCGCGTGGTGAAGTGTTGAAATAATTGGCTGTTTAGTGTATAATCGCAAATCTGGTTGCCAGTTCATTCTACAAACAAGAGGGAGAAGTACAGCAGCATAACTGCTATCGCACAACAATAATATGAGTAATAGATCACAGGGAGCAGCGATCCTTCTTGTGATAGCCGTATCGCTGGTATTTCACACATTTATTGCGTACCAGGATATCGGGGTTCTCGCAAGGAACGGATTTCTTTACGACGACAGCTTCTACGCTTTTAAAATAGCAAGGAATATCGCCGCCGGTAACGGTATGACCTTTGACGGCATCCATCCCACTACCGGATTCCAGCCACTTTATGTATTCATCCTGGTCCCCGTTTATTTTTTCAGCGGGGACAACCTGATACTACCCATATATATCGCACTTACTTTCCTGGCCATCTGCACCTGCCTTACCACCTGTCTGATTTACCGGATATCCAGGAGATATGCGGGGTTCGCCGCTTCCATCTGCGCCGCCCTGATATGGTCGCTCTCCCCCATCGTAGCCAGGCAGAGCGCCAACGGACTGGAGACAGCTTTCGCCACTTTTGTGATAGCCCTCAGCGCGTTCTATTACCTGGAGAGGGTCCGGCCAGTCCAAGGGGTCCCCCCTCTACACCGGTTCCTTGTTCTCGGCCTCCTGCTGGGCGTGGCTGTTCTTTCAAGGATAGATGGAATACTTCTGGTACTGGCGCTTCTTCTTGATTATCTGCTGCTGCTCAGAAGAAGAGGGGTAGCGGCGGGAAAAGCAAGTCCTGTTCTTCTCATCCCTGCCGGGATAATCATCCTCTACGGGCCCTGGCTGCTGTTTAACATAATAGAGAGCGGGAACGCGCTCCAGGACAGCGGGACAGCCACCCGTTACCTCTCGCTGGCTTACGCGCCATACTTTCATAACGGCTCCGGGAGCCTGGCATCGAGCGGCCCCGATATCGCATTCATCTGGAAACACTTTATTCACTCACTCAAAACCATGAGAGCCCTGCCCCCCGTACATGTTATATTCCACTCCATTCACAAAGCGGGCTCAATAATGAACACCCGGACCCTTTTTGACACCCTGGCGAACACAGGGGGGCTGGCCCTGCTGGTATTTGCCGGGTTTTCAATGCTGAAGTGGAGAAAAGACAGAGCCAGGTCGGGCCGGCTGGAGATCGGATTCCTGATACTCTTCTGTGCCCTGCTGCTGCTGTCATATTCAACCTATATCTTCGGCTCCTTCTTCTTCGTGAGGTACTACTTTCCCGTCTACTTTGTCGGTTCTCTGGTATTCGCTTTCCTTCTCCAGGATCTTCTTGACTGGTTCGGAAGGAAGTCATTGAGCGTCAGAAGAATCGCGATTACCGCAGCGGCAATCTACTCCGGATTCTTCATCTATTTTTCCTGGTCGCAGTCTTTCAGGTCCTGGCCGGTATACCCGTTCTACGATATAGCAGGATGGGTGGACAGGAATGTCGGCGAGAACGAAACTGTAGGGGTTCTCCAGTGCGGCACCATAGGTTACTTCTCCGGCAGGAAGGTAATAAATCTCGACGGCAAGGTGAACCGGGAAGCTCTGTCGGCTCTCAAGGATAATAACCTGCCGAGTTACGTGGAAACAGAAGATATAGACATAATAATAGACCACTGCAGGATACTGGAAATATTTCTGGACCTTTCGCCCGATGAGATAGAGAAATCATGCACCCCCATCAAGTCTGGACCTATGGGCGGGCCTACCGGCTGGATATCATACAGGCCTGAATCAGCTGGCGTGAATTAAACTGCCGGAGAGATTTTCCCCATTCCGCTCAGCCCTCCCCAAAGAAATGGTTTGACACTATCCATGTATACGAGTGGAGAAAGAACAGCCATGCAGGCAGCATAACAGAACAGTCCAGTCTTCCTTCCTCAACGGCGGCGTAAAGGTTGCGCCATATCAGAAACGAAACCGGTATGGCAACGGCGGCGTAAAGGTTCCAGTCCTCAAATACCCCCAGAGCGGCCCTCCATCCCAGAAAGAAAACGGCCATCCCTCCGCACGCGATTAACAGGTGAATATTTATATAGTCTCCCCGGATCCTCTTCTTTATAAGCAGCGGGGTTATAAGTATCCAGGCCGGGGCCAGCAGGAATGAAAGATTCAGCAGGCCTGTGAAGTAACTCAGGGAGGGCCTGGTAAGCATCATCCGGATATGGCCCCCATGGCCGAATGCGTGGCTATTGTACCAGAGTTCTCTAAGGGGAAGGCAATACCAGTCAAAGAAGAGGAGTGTCAGTACCACTATTGACAGTCCGGTTATAACCGAGGCCGCAACAGCTCTCTTTTCCCCTCGCCTGCATGAAAGATAGAAAAGAAAAAGCAGTGAAGGCGCCAGAAAACAGCACAGCAGGTGAAAGGTGACAGCTGCCGCCAGGATTGCCGATGGAATGATAATGGAAATTCTGCCTTTCATATACAAGAACGAGGCAAGGAAATATCCGGTTACCAGGACAGCAGTCAGGGTGTAGTTCTCCACATCCCCGAAGAATAACTGCATATAACCCCCGCAGATGAACAGTAGCAGGACAGGGAGAAAATCCCTGCGGAACAGTATGCGAAAAGCGCGGATCAGAATAAACACGAATACTCCCCCCGCCAGTGAAGAAAGCACCTGGTAGGATAACCTGACGCTCCATCCCCACCACAGATCAGTATAGTACCAGAACCTGGAATGAATACAGAGTTCCCACATTTCATCATGGGTTACATGGGCTCCCAGAACAGGTATATCCCTGGCGAACTTGGAGGCCAGCGCCAGCCCGTCGTAATTCAGAAATTCATTTCTGAGACTGAAAAAGACCACCACCGTAACCAGAGGGAACAGTACCTGAAAACTCCGGCTGGCATAGGCCCGGGATGAAACCTTCCTTATTCCGGTGATAATTAACCGGGTCGAATCTTCGAATAGCAGCCAGCCTGCCAGGGGAAGCAGGATTGCGGCAATGGCCAGATAAATACCCAGCCGGCGCAGCTGCGAAAACCCGAAAAAGGTTCTCGCCGCAACTTCGGCATTGTCCGCGAAAGCTGGAAGCACGAAGGAAAAATAGAGATACACAACGCCAAACACTATATAGATTAATATATAGAACTTCTCTTCACTCCATCCTGAGAACGGCCTGAGATGTCTCAGAAAATATCATCCTTTCCCGACAGTATATCTTCGTAATCAATATTCTCGATCAGATATCCGCCCGGTCTGCCGGGCTGTCTCCGCGGAGATAGTAAAGCCCTGGTGGTGTTTTCAGTCCCTGCTTCCGCAGGATTTATTATACTCCCGCAAGTTCCGCACTATCAAGTCGAAATCCTGTTTCAAGGTCTGTTCACCGAAAGGCAGGCGGCAATTTGTCCTGTATTTCCGGCAATAGTTGTATTAATATCAATAAAAAGACAGATATTTTAAAACAGGAGCAAATTATGGCAGACCTCAAGATTGACAAAGCTGTTAATATTAAATCCGATAAAGTTGAAATGGAAGGGGCCGAGAATGTCTCGGTGAGGTGGCTGATATCCGCGGATGACGGCGCGCCTGTTTTTGCCATGAGGCTTTTCGAAGTCGGAAGAGGAGGGTGCTCGCCATTCCATACCCACTCGTGGGAACATGAAGTATACATACTGGAAGGAGAAGGGAAACTCAGGTTTGAAGAGGAAGAGAGGGAATTCTCCGCGGGATACTTCATATTCGTTCCGGGAGGGAAAAAACATTCTTTCATCAACACCGGAGATGGGAAACTGAAATTCCTGTGCATGGTTCCCAACCGGTAACTCCATATTAAACTTATCAGTTTGACAAGGCTGGAGTGTATATTTATCTTTAATAGGCCCCTAAAAATGAATGGAGAAATATGAAAAGGATTACTTCCGGGGTTGTTGTTTTTTCAATTATTATATTATCTTTCAGCGCCGCTTCGGCCCAGAGGCTGTTTAAAGGCAGGAAACTTTACGGGCCGGTCCCGGCCAGGTCCATAAGCCTTACTCTGGGTTTCATAGACGGCACTGAAGCGATGGACCTTACCGATCACCTCGACCGATGGGCTAATGAAAGAGGCGGATCCAATCTATTCAGCGGTATAGGGACATCTCCCTACATGAAGGTGGGGTTCGAAAGGTTTCTCGTTCCTCAGATATTTTTCACCGCCGCCGTTAATTTTTCATATTTTAATGTTGAGGCCGACGGCTTCTACGTGACCAGGGCCGAACCCTCCCTGCCCCTTGATATAACCAGATCGCTCAGTGTATATCTGTTTTCGCTGGATCTGGGACTGAAATACTATATAACGGATCAGGATGTTAAGAAACTGATCCCTTATTTCGGAGGAGGCTTCTCCGCGGCCGTTCCGGTGGTGAACCTGGATACCGAACTGTATAATGAAGGCGTCCCCTATGACGCTCCGGGAGAATCAATCTCCAAGACCAGCCTGGAAGAGGGGATGCACGCTGAGATAGGCATGATTTATTTCATAACCAACCGGCAGAGCGCCAGCTTTGAGGCCAGATACCAGATGTGCCAGAGCAAATTCGAAATACACGATGCCAATTTCGATCTCAGGTACAAGGGAATCACCCTGGCGCTGACCATTTCAAGACACTTCTAGGATTTCCGGCAATGTCAAACTCAAGACCTGAAATAGTTAAAAATGTAGTGGGGCCGCTGGGCACCAATTGCTATCTCCTTTTCTGCCCCGGGAGCAGGGAAACACTGATAATCGACCCCGGCGGCGACCCTTTGCGGATTAAGAAGAAAATATCCGGGCTGAACCTCCGGCCGATAGAAATAATCTGCACACACGGGCACAGCGATCATATAGCGGCGGTTGCCGATATTAAAAAGGAATACGGCATAGGTTTCGCGGTACATCCTGATGCGGTAGAAATCATTAAACATTCCGTGGAGGTAGCGCCGATGTGGGGATTGGGTACCATAGAGATGCCTGAAGTTGACAGAACCATATCTCACGGGGACACCATCAGCACGGGTGAAATAAGAGGAGAAGTCCGGCATACTCCGGGGCATTCGCCGGGCGGCATCACTCTTGTATTCGACGGAATGGCGTTAGTGGGAGATTCCCTGTTTGCGGGTTCGATAGGAAGGACCGACCTTTTCGGAGGAAATTTCAAGCAGCTGATAGATTCAATCAAAACCCGTATTATTACTCTTCCCGGGGAAACCAGGTTGTACTGCGGACATGGCCCCGAGACTACCGTGGCTGCTGAAGAATCAGATAATCCCTACCTTAATATGTAGGGGATCATACCTGCCACCATTATTTTCCCGCTCATACCAGCTTTCCTGATAAGGAAATCTGGATCTATTACGCTATCAGCTGTAACGGGAGGATATTTTACTTGCATGCAGTAGCACGAATATTTAAAATGTAACACGTATTTCAAGTCTATACACTTTTTAACAACGAAGGAATGGTAGAAATGAGAATCAGAACTCCAGGCACAAAAATCCCGGAACTCATGTTTCTGGCTGTTTTCTTTCTGGCAATAATGGTTTCCCTGTCACTAATGGCTGAAGAGGGCTCAGAAGCCGGTTCCGCCGGTAAAAAATCAGAAGCCGCTGATTCGCTGCCCCTTTACAACATAGAGGAAATAGTGGTAACCGCTAAAAAGACATCTGTCGCGCTGGAAAACCTGCCGCTATCGATGAGCCTCATTGACAGAGAACAGATAGATATCTCCACCGCGAACTCCTCAACGGGGATCGCTGAAAATCTCCCCGGAGTTTTCATACAGAGAACCGGAGAATTCGGAAGAAACGACGTCAATATAAGAGGGCTCGGTTCGCGGGGAAGAAAATCTCTGGTACTGATCGACGGCAAACCGGAGAATATGTCCCTTTTCGGATGCACGGTTACTCATTCATTTCTGATGCACGATATAGAGCGTATCGAGGTTATCAGGGGGCCTTCCTCCACCATGTACGGGTCTGGCGCGATGGGCGGGGTTCTGAATATCATACCGAGGAGGCCCGCCGGGCTGGAAGTAGAAGCAAGGACCGCGGGGGGAAGCAACCAGACAGCAGTCACCAGCGGGCGGATAGGCTTCAGCAGCGGCGCTCTGTTCGGCTCGGCCAGTATCGATTACCGGGAATCCGAAGGCCACACCGAAAACTCATCGTACCGGGGAAGTGATATCATAGCCAGAGGAGGAATCTACCTGGGAGACCGGTCGGAGATAACCATATCCGGAAAGATTTTCGACGGATTCAAGCAGGAGCCGGCGCTTCTCCAATCTTCTCTTCCGGGCCGGTCCTGGAATGATTACAGGAGAGGGAGCGCGGATATTCATTTTAAGAGCGAGGGGGGAGCGCTCTGGTACAGCGGGAGATATTACCGCAATTTCGGAGAGCACCTGTTCTCTGACGGATGGCACTCCAGGGATGCCACTGACGGAGTTCTTTTTCACATTGCCGGCAATCCCCTGCCCTGGCTGGAAATCAACGGGGGGGCCGATTACAGGTATCAGCAGGGGGAACTGCCTGACCGGGATGATTCTTCGTGGAGCAAGTATGACTGGGGGATATACTCCGGAGTGGAGCTTTCTCCCCGGAAAGGGTTCTCATTTTCCGTATCGGCCCGGTACAACCGGGATGAAGTATCAGGTTCCGAGATCAGCCCCTCGGCGGGGTTGACCGCGCGGCCGTGGAAGGGCGGATCGGCGAGAGCTCTGATATCGCACGGATTCCGCTCGCCACAGATAAATGAACTTTATATGTACCCGCCCTCCAACACCGGCCTGGAAGCCGAGAGGGTCTGGAATTATGAACTCGGGTTCAGGCAGGACCTCGGTGCCGGGTTCAGTACCGACCTGACAGTATTCAGAATGGATGGAGAAAATTTCATCGAGACGGTTCCTTCGCCGGCTCCCCCTCCCATGTATATATTCGATAATACCGGAGAGCTGCAATTCGACGGGTTGGAACTCTCCGTATCGGGCAGCAGGCACCCTTCGTTCCTGGGAAGGTTCTCAGTCACCCTCCTCGACCCCGGTACCGGCACCCGTGGCCGGCCGGGAAGAAAATTCGACCTGTCGCTGATATGGAAGAGCAGAATTTCTAAGGTCAAAATATCCGGCCAGAGGGTGGATGATTATTTCGCCGCGGATAACAGCGAAAACCCCATTCCCTCCTACAACCTTTTCAATCTGTACACCGGCATCACTCTGGGGAAAGGGGTCACCGCTTTCGCCTCCCTGGACAATATATTCGGCGAGGAGTACGCGGTGTTTACCGACCTTCCCGGCGGAAGCGCCGGGCTTTACGGAATGCCCGGCCGCACATTCCTGGCCGGGTTGAGGTACAGCCTGGGAAGAGATTAATTCAATCAGCGGCAGATCCTTTTCGCTCATTCAGCGGCCCTCCCGGCCTGGCGCAGCGGCAGAAGCCGCGCTTACCATTACTTCCCGGGAAAACTTGAAGATAAACCCGGGGAGTCCGATTAATAACTCTTCAGTCCGATTGCAGATCAGCCAGTCAGTGTTGAATGTGCCGATAATTCCCGCTTTCTTCTCCATCGCAATCCTATTTTACCCTTGCGTTGGCCCCGTTCTTGCGAATAAACTGGTTGCATATTATCAAAAAAGAATGCTTATTAACAACTTTTGCATCGGTTTTAATCAGCAAACCGGATACTGGGGAGGACAGATTGGAGACAAAATCTAAACTCAGAGAATTCATTACAGAGAACTTTCTCTTCGGTTCCGATGAAGACGGCTTCAAGGACGATGATTCTTTTCTGGATAACGGTATTATAGATTCGACCGGAGTTCTGGAACTGGTTTCATATATCGAAGAGGAGTTCGATCTGGAAGTGAAGGATGAGGAGCTTATACCCGACAACTTCGACTCGCTCAATAAACTGGTAACCTATATAGGAAACAAGAAATAGATATCCCCCTATTCTGGTCAAAAGAGGTCACTGATGCTGGTCCAGGAATTTCTGGAAAGAAATGCCGAGAAAACTCCGGGCAGGGAAGCGCTGGTTGCCGGAACGGAACGCCTGACCTATCAGGATCTGGAAATCCGCTCCAATTCTCTTGCCCGCACCCTGATAGAGCACGGCGTCGAATACGGCGACAGGGTGGCGGTGATGATGGACAACAGCGCCGGGTGCGTGACGGCGATATGGGCGGCGCTCAAGGCCGGGGGGATCTTTCTGGTAATCAACCCCACCACCAAGGAGCACAAGACAGAATATATACTGAACGACTGCGGGGCCACGGCCCTGATTACCCACAGCTCCAGGTGGAAATCTGCCTCCGGAGCGGCCTCCGGGGCTCCTTCACTCAGGTGTGTAGTCCTGGCCGGTAAGGAAGCGGCCGCCCCGGAAGGTTTTTCCGCAGAGATTATATCCTGGGATGAGGCCCTCAAATCGCCGGAGAGCCGTCCCGGTATCAGGACCATAGATATAGACCTGGCCTCGCTGGTATACACCTCCGGCACTACCGGCAACCCCAAGGGTGTTATGATGACCCACCGGAACATGATATCCGCCTCCACTTCGATAACCACCTACCTGGAAAATGTGGAGAGCGATATCATACTTAACGCTCTTCCCCTTTCCTTCGATTACGGGCTGTACCAGGTGATAATGGCCGCGCAGTTCGGGGGGAAGCTGGTACTGGAAAAGTCATTCACCTACCCGTACGCAGTCATCAATAAACTCAAGGAGGAGCGGGTAACCGGATTCCCGGTGGTTCCCACCATGCTCACCATCCTGCTCAGGCTCAAGGGGATTCAGAACGAGAATTTAGAGCACCTCCGCTACATAACAAACACCGCGGCGGCGCTGCCGGTGAGCCACATCAGGAAATTCAGAGAATACTTCCCGGAGGTTACCGTCTATTCGATGTACGGGCTGACCGAGTGCAAGAGGGTGTCGTATCTTCCTCCGGAAATGATAGACCAGAAACCGGCCTCGGTGGGAAAGGGGATGCCGAACGAGCAGGTTTACCTGGTAGACGAGGATGGGAACATAATAGATCAGCCTGATACCCCTGGAGAACTGGTGGTCCGGGGAGGGAACGTCTCCAGAGGTTACTGGGGAAAGCCCGAAGAAACCGCCCGGATACTTAAAGAGGGCAGGTATCCCTGGGAAAAGGTTCTTTACACGGGCGACATATTCAAAATGGACCGGGACGGCTACCTCTATTTCATCTCCAGAAAGGACGACATCATCAAGAGCAGGGGCGAAAAGGTCAGCCCCCGCGAGATTGAAAATGTCCTGTACATGATAGAAGATGTCATGGAAGCGGCGGTAACAGGGGAACCCGACGAACTTCTCGGCGAAGCAATCAAGGTCTACCTGCGCCTGGCCGACGGCTCAAAACTGACGGAGAAGGATATACTCCGGCATTGCGCCGCCAACCTGGAAGATTTCATGGTCCCCCAGGTTGTTGAGATCAGGGACTCGCTCCCCAGGACGGCATCCGGCAAAATAACGAAAAAAAGTATTCAACCGATATCAAAGAAAGGCAGGAAATGAAAATCAGCATCGAAATTCTGAAACTTGACGCGGAGGCGGCCTCCCGGAAGCTGGAGCAGTTCATAAGAGCCAACGTAACGAAGACCTTCAGGAAGAAGGGTATCGTGGTGGGGATCAGCGGGGGGCTGGACTCGGCGGTGACCGCCGCCCTTTCGGTGAAAGCGGTCGGCAGGGAGAGGGTTCACGGGGTAATCCTCCCGGAGGAAGACTCAAACCCGGTAAGCAGGGAATACGCCCTCAAGGCGATCGATTCGCTGGGGATTGAATATAACGAAGTAAATATTACGCCGGTGCTGGAAGCTTTCGAAGTGTACGAGAAGAGAGACCGGATAGTAAGAAAGTACTTTCCCGATCTTGAGGATGATTACAGATTCCGCATTACCCTTCCGCAGGACCTGCTGGAGAGGGACCGGCTGAATGTATACCACCTGGAAGTGCAGGAAAACTCCGGCGAGATAATGGAAGCGCGCCTTTCCAGGGATGATTACCTGGAGATGATGGCGGCCA
>JAWODM010000054.1:0-7373 GCA_046483305.1 Candidatus Krumholzibacteriales bacterium
CTTCAACCTGTAGAAAACTCCCCTGCTCTCTCTGACCGACTCGATCTTCCCCTCCTCTTCCAGCACATCCAGATACTTGTTCACTTCGTTCATATGAAGGCCCAGGATGTCCGAAAGGTCATCCACGGTGCATGGCCTTCTGCTTATGGTCCCCAGGATCGCGGATTCGATATCCGGGCGGTAGGATTTCTTTTCCTTCCGGCTGGAAGCGGATGCGATAATCTCCACGTTATCCATGTTCCATAATTCTGCTATCTCCTCCAGCTTTTTCCTGCCAGCCGGTTTCAGACCCGCCACAGCCCCCGGCCTGTCCAGAGTATTGAGCTGTACCAGGTCAGGTTTTATCCTCCGGAAAGCTTCCCGGAGAAGATTCAGTTCATCTTTGCTGTCGTTGTATCCCGGGATTATGAAAACCTCCAGCCAGATCCTGCCCCTGTACTCCTCCCTGAACCGGGCCAACCCATCAATGCAGCGGTCTATTTCCAGCGATTTGCAGGGGCGGTTGATTTTTCTGAATACCTTGCCGGACGCCGCGTCCAGAGAAGGAAGTACCAGGTCGGCCGGGAGAATCTCCTCTCTTACTTCTCTGTGGTCGAGCAGGGTGCCGTTGGTCAGAACAGCCACAGGCATATCGCTCCAGTTCGATTTAATAAACCTGAGAACATCCCCGACACGGGAGTTCAGCAGCGGCTCCCCCGAACCTGAAAATGTTATATAGTCGGGCTGCGGGTTTTCCCGCATGAAATCCTTCAGCTCGGCGGTTACCCTGTCGTAGGGAACGTACTCTTTCCGTTCGACTGTCAGGTCGGTGGTGGGGCCGCATTCACAGTAAACACAGTTCAGCGAACACACCTTGTGCGGAACCAGATCTACCCCCAGCGACATCCCCAGCCTCCTTGACGGAACCGGTCCGAACAGATAACTGTACATGGCAATCCTCTCTATATGAAAAATATATTTACCCGGGCCGGGGCTGTAATCCCGCCGGCTCTCCCTCTACGGTATTAATAATACTTAATCGGGGTGTTGTAAACAGTGTTCAGGAAAATTTCAGGCTGGCGCACCGGCCTGTTTATATCTGGAAAAGGTACTGCAGTTTCATGAAGTACTGCCGGTCAGTGATTGACCAGCCGGTTCTGCCGTAGCGGTCGGCAAAGGTGTCGCGGTAATCGATTGTAGAGCCGATATAAAAAAGCGTGAATGAGTTGATCCTGTACTTCAGCAGAGGGTCAAGGTCCCATTTTTCCAGCCGGTCGTTATACTGGGTGACCAGACGCAGGGAGAGCTCGCGGGAAACCTGAAGGGAGAATCTGGTCCAGAAAACGAACTGGGAGAACAGTTCTTCGCCGGTATCCAGATTGTCGCTGGTCAGGTAATTCAGCTCGGTGTCTATCATGAACCTGTCCACCGGCTTTATATCGGCCCAGACTCCGTAGCTTCTCTCTATTCCCATAACCAGAGCGTGCCGGGCGATCCGGTGGCCGTAATTGAGATTGGCCCCGAAACGGAGCGGGGAGGCCGGCTCGGTGCTGAAGCAGGTATGAAACTGCCAGATATCGTTGAACATTATGTCGTTGAAAAGCTCATTACTGCGCATATAACTTGAATGAATCCTGGTCTGAGCCGCCCTCAGGGATATTATCATATCAGGGCTTATCCATTCATCCTTCTGAACACCAGAAAAATTCCACTTTCTTCCCGTGTGGGCCGATAATTCAATGGTTTCCAGAATGTCACTGTCCTCGAAACGGATCACCCCTCCCGAGTGCAGCATCCCCATCCTCTGATTATTGGATGGCTGCAATCCGTTATCAGCCCTGAAGGTGGGGCTTAATTCAGTGTAATCAGCCGATACCCAGTAATCGCTGGTCCTGCGCGATAGCCCCGCCGTAAATCCGTGGCCCCTGAAGTATTCCCCGTCCAGTCCGGCGGTATATTTGCCATCGTCGAATCTCATGGCATTGAATGTGCTGTCGGCCAGTTCCGGCCGGTCCACCTCTCTGGTGTGAGTCGATATAAATTGAAAGTTCAGCGAATTGCTCTTGGCAAACCGGAATCTGCCGTCCACTCCTACCAGAGTTCCATAACCTTCCGAGCCGATGAAACGGCGGTCGGTCGCGATCAGCCCGAGGTGAGACTGCCCCCCCAGGTCTTTCCGGTACCGGAGGATATTGGAATAGCTCTCCCCGTTCTCCACAAACCTGCTTTGTTCCTCGAAGGGAAGTATTATCGCTGAATGCTCATCCCTGGCGGTGAGGAAAGCTATGCTGTTACCGTCCTCTCTCCAGGTGAGCTTGCCGGCCAGGCTGGGATCGTTTATAGACCTGGTGTAGACCGCGTTGAAATAGGTGGCGAACAGGTCGCTCCCCTCCTGGAAGAAAGGCCTTTTTTCCGGATATTCCAGCGCGTAGGTGGTATTGACGTCTATCTGATAAACATCCGCCTCCACCTGGCTGAAATCGGGATTCAGGGTAGCCTCCGCTTTCAGTTCGGATGAAACGTCGTAAGACAGGCCCAGCGCGGCATCTCCCTCCACATCTCCATTATCGAGATACCCCCGGTTATTCATGGAAGCGGACTGGTGGGCCACTACCGCCGGGAGAAACTTTATACCCTTCCCCGGCTCCACCCCTGAAATCCCCTTTACCGTTCCCCACTGGCAAAGCCAGCAGTCCTCGTCACGGTCGTAGGCCGCCCATGAATACTGGAACCTTGATTCCCTGGGGCGGTTCCTCCAGAAGTCCATTTTCCATACCTGGTTCTCGCCCCGGGGAAAACGCAGATTCTCGAACGGCACCGCCATCTCCGCCACCCATCCGAACTCTGTAATCCTGCCGGCGCTCTCGTAAACCATATCGTATGATGTATCCTCTCTCCCTGTTGAGGATACCAGAAGGTCTCCCGGGATGCCGTACGGATTACACATTATCTCGTAACCCATCGCCGCGTCGCCGAATGTATCTATCAGCAGGACAACGGCGTCATCCTTGAATATGTGGTCCCGCTCGCAGAACGAGGCCCTCACCTCCGAGGGGTCGTCATGGCATATCCATGCCGTATACAGATATTCATCATCGTAGGTAATAAGAACCTCTGTCCTGACATCAGGCTCTGTCTGATCCCCCGGATTATGCTCCACGAAATTGCCCGCCCTGGCAGCTCCCTTCCAGCCGGGGTCGTCGAGCCGCCCGTCGATATCAATCTCTCCCCGGGCGCGGCGTACCGTCAGCACCGGGTCATAAACCGGGACAAAAGTACTGTCCCTGCCAGGAGGGGGGGCGGAAGCTGCCGCACTCCCCGTAAGTATTAATATTGTAATTATCGCGTTGGTTAACCTTTTCATCGAGGCTCCTGCAGCTGTTAAACCGGCATTCGGATAGCACCTTTTACTATTCATACGGAAATATCCGTTAAAGGTTCCTCTGTTTCCGGAAAAGATAATGATATGGGGTGGGATAATGCAAATCAGAACAGGCCCCGGGAGAGAGCATCAGGATTTTTGGGCAGTTTCACCTACAAATCCGCCCCCCCGGAACTTTCCGGCCGGTTATCTCTGAAGGTTGTCCCCGGTTCTCTGGAGCCAGAAATGATCCCTGCCGGAAAAGGACTGAATCCGCGGTTTCTCTGTGATAACACCCCGCTTGACCGAAAACAGGGAACCGGCATCGGCATCTCTTCCCAGGATTTCCAGGGAGAGATTCAGATAGTCCTCCATCCCGTAACTGTTCGGCCGGTAGCTGAAGATATCCTTCCCGAATCCGGGGGACTCTGCCAGGGCGATATTCTCCCGGATCAGCGTATCCATCAGCAACACTCCATAATTCTCCCCGAGGGTTCTTACCACTTCCCTGTTCAGAACCTTGCGGCCGTCATACCTGGTAGCGATGATCCCCCCTATTACCAGTTGGCTATTTATCTTGGACATCACAATCTCTATCTCTTCGATGAGACTCTCCAGGCTCTTAAGGGCCAGGTGTTCAGTCTGTACCGGGATGAAAACCTTTCCGGATGCGGCCAGGGCATTCACCGATACCAGCCCCAGGCTTGGCGGGCAGTCGAAAAGTATATAATCATAATCATATATAACACTCTCCAGAGCGTTTCTGAGAAGAAACTCCCGGTCTATCGCGTTCGCCAGGACCATCTCCGCATCGGCCAGCTCTGCGGAGGAGGGGATAACCGAAAGATAAAGCTGCGAATCATCCCCGTTGGAGCGGAATTTCGCCCGCATCGGCCTGGTTATGACCGCTTCCGGCGCTTCCGCTTCGCCCCTCAACAGGTCGTATGCAGTTCTGTTTATCTCGCCGCTGTCGATACCTGTGAATTCCGTGAGGTGCCCCTGGGGGTCGAGGTCAACGATAAGGACTTTCTTGCCCAGGATAGTCAGCCCCGCGCCGACATTCACCACTGAAGTTGTCTTTCCCACTCCGCCTTTTTTGTTTATGAAAGCTGCTGTTTCCGAACGGTGCATAACGCCTCCCCCTGTTCATTTTCCTTCGGTATAACCTGAGAAATCTGATTCTGATTCGGACTGAAAACCGCATTATTACCTTTATCAGAAATCATTTCAACCATTTTCTTTATCAATCCCCCGATCAGCGCCATTATTATATTTTCTTGAATATTAACACGTTACCCCGGGCATACTCCCGGGAGGCTTTCCAGTGCGCCTCCAGCCATCTGAAAGTTTTTCCGGAAAAGAACGCTACATGGGTCCGGTCATTCTTATAATACCAGCTTCCGAAACTCTTATCCCGGGGAAGGGGTTCTGTCATAACTCCCAGGTAACCCCCCTCTTTCAGGCAGCCCCACAACCTTTCGAGCTCGGCGCCCGGATTGAACAGGTGTTCGACAACCTCGGCGGCGGTTATGAAGTCATAATCCTGTTCGAATACCGACTGATCATCGGCAAAGAAAGGGTCGAAGATATTCATTTTGTGCCCCCTGGAGGCCAGCATGGAGCTTAGAACCGGAACCGGTCCCGAACCGAAATCAAGCCCCCTGCTGCCCGGCTGCAGCATTGAGTCCAGAGGGTCGATCAGGTTCTCCAGAAACTCCCTGTATCCCCTGTCTTCGGGACTGTTCCGGTGTTTCTGATATCTGCTGAACTCCTCTTCACGGCCGGGGCGCTGGTCCGGCCGCAGGAAAACCAGCCCGCAGGAGGGGCAGATGAGATACACCCTGCCTTCATCCTCAATATGATACCTCTCTATCCTGCTGTTTCCGCAGAGTATACAGAGAGGGATTTCCCCATTGCTCTGATTATCTTCCTTGCCGCCCATTGACTGCTGCTCCTCTGTTAAACTGACCCGCATAATGACCGCATAATGACCAATGCATAATGACCAATACCATAGACATATTAAGGTATTAATGGTATAATGTGTATGATTGAATGGGCGGGCCTCCCACTCATTCACGCCTCGCTTTCCAGATCAAGACGGCCAGACCGGCGATTGCCGACTCCGATGGCGCAAACTGGGGCGCGGCAGAATCAATATACCGTTAATACAGCAGGAGCCGCCCCTGTTTATGGCTCCTGTACATTAAATATACCGGCAGGAATCCCAGGGACAGGGTCAATTACTACTGTCATTCTGAGAAATCACATCCGGATTCAGGCGCCTCGGGGCAATTACCGTTTCTTCGAGCCCCAATTCCATTAACGCCCGCACTGTGGTTTTGAAAAATCTTAATTACTTATTAATTATTCCTTAATATTCAATTAATATTCACAGAGCATTATGTTGCCAGTACCAGTTAGTGGTCAGACCTTTTTGTTTCAGCCGGGGAGAGGATATGAAGAGATTAATACTGATCGCCGTTGTTACAGCGATGACCGCTGCCGGCGCCGTTTCGGCGGAAGGCTGGCAGGACAGAATCAGCCTCGACGGAGATTTTCGCCACCGCTTCGAGAGAACTGACGACGCTTCAAAGGATACCGGCCGCTTCAGGCAGAGAATCAGGGCCAGGCTGGGCCTGGGTGCCATGGTAAGCGATGAGTGGTCCGCACACCTTCGCCTGATCACCGGAAGCTCCAACCCGGTATCCGGAAACCAGACCATGGGAGACGGATTTTCAACCAAGGGTTTCCATCTGGACAGGGGATACTTCAAGTACAGCCCCTCCTGTATTCCGGGGTTATCGGTTATGGGCGGAAAGTTCGGCAACCCGTTTATTCTCATGGTTAAGACGGGACTGATCTGGGACAGCGACCTCAGCTTCGAGGGCGCGTCTTTCAAATACATGAGCGGTGTCAGCAAACGGGTAGATTTCCACCTGAGGGGAGGCGGTTTCTGCGTCAAGGAAAGAAAGGCCGACGACGAAACCAGGCTCTTCGGCGGCCAGACCGGGCTTACCGTTGAGGCGGCCGAGGATGTAAAGGTAACATTCGGCGGGGGATTCTACAGCTACGATGAGGTCAGGGGACGCGAGGGCTTCTACGAAGCCGGGGAGTTCAGCGGAAACAGCACATCTCACTTTTTCGAAGTCCCCGGCGACAGCAGCACCATGTATACCGGATACGCCAATGACTTCGGCCTTTTCGAACTGTTCGGAGAGCTGTCTTTCAGGATCGAAAAGATCTCATGCAAGATATTCGGCAACTTTGTCCAGAACGGCGACACCGACGAAAACAACCAGGGATGGCTGGCCGGGACCACCATCAGAAAGGGCAGGGGGGCCGGTTCGGTAAAGCTTCGCGCCAACTACAGGAGACTGGAGAAGGACGCCGTTATCGGCCTGTTCACCGACAGCGACGCCTTCGGCGGAGGTACCGACGGAAAGGGCCTGCATCTGGGCCTTGGCGTGGGAGTCGCAGATAATGCTTCTCTGGGATTCACATATTACCTGGACAGGAAAGACCTGGAAGAGGAGATAGACTACACCCGGTACCAGCTGGATGTTAAAGTCTCCTTCTAGAAGCTGAAATATATCTTCATAATTAAGGGAACGGCACGGCCGGCCGTTCCCTTTTCTTTAGAATTTCTCGTCGTATCTGGTCCAGAGAAGGTCTCCCAGCTCCCATGCCTTCCGGACCGCCTCGGTTCCGTGCCGGTGAGTGTAATCGGTCATTGGACGTACACGTTCCAACACAAAAGGGCAGGCTTTTAGAGAAGTACCGGGGACACATCCTAAAGTTTTGGGTAATATCGGGTGATCTAAAGAGGGCATGGGAAATAGACTCAGTCTTTATTGACAATAAATTTTTAACGTATATTCCTAGCACACGGTACGCTTCTGGTGAGTATTTCTTCTGCGTGCCCTTGGAGCACTGCAAACTTTTAAATTTGGAGGGTCAATGAAAACCAATGCATTTCCCAGGATACGTAATCTTGGACACAAAGAAAACAGCAGCATCTTTAACAATGATG
>JAWODM010000044.1:0-30086 GCA_046483305.1 Candidatus Krumholzibacteriales bacterium
GCTGCCTATATAATGAGGGGTAACAGCTGGGCAGGTTGGGAGATTGGAGAGAAGCAGGCCAAATTCTGGGGTTCGCTTCATGATATTTCCAAGACCAGAGGACTGACAAAGAAGATTTCAAACTGGCTCATAAAAAAAGTCCTTATCCTTTCCTCTTACAATATGTCTGAAGAGAAGATGTTCAGCTATCAGCGAAAATTGAACAGCTACAGGCCGCAGCTGATCACCGGTTACGCTTCGGCTCTTTACCTGTTCGCCAGATTTATAAGGGAAAACAACCTGAACATTTATTCGCCGAAGGGGATAATAAGTTCGGCTGAAACTCTATATGAGCATCAGAGGGAATATATCGAATCTGTATTTGGTTGTGATGTTCTGAATAGATATGGCTGCAGGGAAACCGGAGATATAGCTCAGGAATGCAAGGAAAAGAAAGGGCTGCATATATATTCTGAACACCTTATTGTTGAGGTTGTTGATGAAGATGGCAATCCCTGCCCCCCAGGCAGGATGGGCGAGCTGGTAGTAACCGATCTGAGTAATTATGTATTTCCTTTTATCAGGTACAAGATAGGAGACCTTGGCGCATTGTCAGATAGAGTATGCCCCTGCGGAAGAAATCTTCCAATGCTGGAAAAAGTCGAGGGGAGGATATGGGATGTTGTCGTTGGAACCAACGGTAACAGGATGGTGGGAGCTTTATGGCATGTGGTAAAGAATGCAGATGGCATTAAACAGTACCAGGTGGTCCAGGAGAAATTAGGCGAGCTGACCCTGAAGTTGGTCGTGGATAAGAATTTTAACAGCGGGGAGAAGGAAAAGCTGATAGATATGATCAGGGAAAAACTGGGAAGGGAAATGAAGGTGGATATCGAGTTAGTCGATACCATCCCCCTTACAGAATCCGGAAAACTGAGGTATGTCATATCAGAGGTCTCACCCTATAAGGAATGAACAGGTAATATGAATGTCGGCATAGTGATAGGCCAGATAAGAAAAATCGGAGGGATGGAAAAGCAGGCTGTTCTTCTTTCGAATCAACTGAAGAAGAGGGGATACGGGACAACGCTGTTTATCGCCGGGCCACGAATGCGAAAATCAACAGCTATTGACCTGGGTGGAATTAAGTACAGGTATTTATATAATAAACGGTATTCTGGATTTATCAGCAGGAAGCTCCTGAATTATTACTGCCGCAGGGACGGCATATCCCACCTGATAGCTTTTCATTCAAAAAACGCAGGTCTATGTGTAGATGCAAATATCGGTTGCATAGTCATCTGTAATGTGAGAAGCATAAAATTCTCAGTTGATAAGGGTTTGGCCAATAAATACAGGGATATTATGAGCAGAGCTGACGGTGTGGTAACCAACAGCGAAAATACTGCCAGGTTGCTCATTGAGAAAAAAATAGCACCGGATTGGAAAATCAGGGTTATTCACAATGCCATATATCTTCCGGAATTGAAACCATCCCATGAAGAAGGAACTATTCTTTATGTCGGTTCCATTAAGAGCATTAAAGATCCTCTTACCTTTACCAGGGCCTGTGAGTATGTAATAGGGCAGAAGAGAAGAGAGGCCAGGGTGATTATGGTGGGTGAAGGCCCGATGAGAAAAGCTGTCGCTGATTATATAAAAAGAAATAATCTCGAGAGGCACTTCGTTCTAACCGGAGAAATCCCCCCTGAACAGATTCCTTATCGGGAAGCCTCTGTATTCGTAAATTCATCGGTACGGGAATCAAGCAGCAACAGTATTCTGGAGGCGCTATCCTTCGGAGTGCCGGTTGTGGCATCGGATAACCCGGGCAACAGAGATATTCTCGCCGGGTTGAAATATCATCAACTGGTACCGGTGTCGGATTTCACAGCGATGGGTGAGGCAATAGACGGTATGCTCTGTCTCAGCGACGGGGAGAGAAGAGAGGTGTTTGAGGAATCAAGAGCCTTCATAAGGGATAATTATTGTGTTCCTGAAATAGTCGATCAGTATGTCAGGTTGTTGAAGAAGTTATGAAGGGGAAGAGTCAGGAATGATTTCAATTATGTTTCATTCAGCGGGTTTGAGGGATCTGGAATGGCGTTCTTCGCATATCTCAGAACCCCTGGATATATTAAAGGCAAAATTTGATGTAATAAGGGACGAAGGATACCGAACCCTTTTCATGAAGGAAGCGGCAGAGCACAGCGGAGACCGGCGGGACAAACTGATTCACCTGACTTTTGATGATGGTTATCTGGATAACTGGGTTCATATTTTTCCCTTGTTGAGGGAGTACGGTTTCAAGGCCACCATTTTTGTCAGCGCCGAGTTCATAGATCCAGGGGAAAGTATCAGGGAGCAGAAGCATATTTATGAAAGAGAGCACGATCCGGTCGGTTGTTGCGCGGGATTTCTTTCCTTCCGGGAGATGAAAGAAATGGAAGCCTCAGGGTTGGTTGAGATACAGAGCCATTCACTGACCCACACATGGTATTTCAATGGACCGGAAATAGTGGATTTCTGGCATCCGGGAGCTGCCACAGAGGCGGGTGGTCCGGTCTGGATGCTGTGGAACAGATTTCCGGACCGCAAACCTTTTTATCTGCTGGAGGCCTCTGAGCTGGAAAACAGGATACCTTACGGCTCTCCGATTTACGAGCATGGAAAATCGCTTGAGACTGTGAGATATATTCCTGAAGAGAAAGAGCTTTCCAGAAGACTGATTCAACTTGCCGGGCAGGAAGGTGGGAGAATATTCCAGAAGCGGGACTGGCATGGTGAACTTCAGAGGCTGGTGGGGGAATACAGGGACAAATATGGTATAGAGGGGAGATATGAAAGCAGAGATGAGTATTTGAAGCGGATCAGATTCGAACTGGAAGAGTCGAAACGTATCATTGAAAATGGTCTGGGGCACAGTATAGAGGGGATCTGCTGGCCCGGAGGGGGAGTTAACGAGGAATGTTTTAAACTGGCTGGAGAGGCTGGATACAAGTATTTTACTCTCCCCCCCAATATAACCTTGCCGGAGATTATCAACTATGCAGAAGGCATAATAAAAAGAATATCATCCCCCCAGGACCTCAGACTGAAAAACAGGTATCTGGGATATCATTCCAGAAGTGATTTCAGGCATTATCTCAGAAGTAAGAACGGATATCTAATCTCGGGCTTGCTGTTCCGCCTGGGAAAAGTTAAAAACCTGTTCAGACCCGGTTCCGGCAGGAAAGTCAGGAATAGTTAGAGGTTCAATTATGAATGGATTCAGAGAATTCAGCCGGAAAAATGCACCTGATGCTAAGGCCCGGTCGATCCTGCCCCTGACAGGAGTAGTGCTGGCAGTACATTTCCTTGCCCTTTTTCTGGCAGATTCAATACCCGGCCACAAGATAGTATTTCTGATTTTCTTCTCAACCATGCTGTTGTTCCCCGGCTATCTTCTTGTCAGGATCACATTCCCCTCAGCCAGGGTATATTTCAAGCTCCTGCTTTCTCTTACCATGGGGACAGTGGTAATTTTCACTCTTCTGGTTATTTTTTCACTTATAAGCCTTGATATTTACTATCTATCTTTTCTTATTCCGGCTATCTCGATTCTTATCGCTGCATTGAACTTTTACAGACCATCGTTCGGCAGGTTTAACTTGCCCAACAACCAGAAACTATCTGGTATTACAATTTCAATATTGATCGCTATAGCGGTTATTGTGACTGTAATTACCCTTTGTATAGGTGACCCGGTTATATACACTTCGGATTCTCCTGATCACATTGCCTATGTTAGAACGATCACCCGGACTCATGAGGTCTTCCCTGATGAATTCCTGTATAAGAATGGGGGTATGTTGACCAGAGACATCCGGAAGGGGCTTTTTCACGCGGTATGGGGAGCAGTTAACATTCCTACTGGAAGAGTTTCAGTTTATCCTGTCTGGCCTCTATTTTCCTGGATAGGTTCGATTTTTCTTCTTCTCAGCATATTCTGTATGGGAATTCAGTTATTCAGGAGTCAATCAATTGCTGTCCTCGGAGTTATTTTGTATCTTCTCCTCTATCAGGGAGGACAATCGGGCCACCAGTTGATAATGAATGGTTTTGGTTTCTACTTCGGAAAGATATTTCTATTCGGATTGCTGATGCTTGTGCCGTTCTATCTAAGGTCAGAGAAGAAGGAATTACTGCTCTTTATTGCGCTTGCGTCATTCGCGGCCATCGGGACGCATATAAGTTACATAATGATAATTCTTTTCGGGATTTTTGTGTTCTCGCTTTTCGAGATTCTCCAGTCTCCGGGAACTATCCGCAAACAGATGTTCAAATACTCCATACCATTATTATTCACTATTGTTATTTTCATTAATCTGCCGTACCTTCTAATGCGTTATTTCCTCGATTATAACCCCGCGAACGAAATCCATACACATGTTCAGGGGATGCTCTACCTGGGCAGCGGCATGGCAGTGGTTAATCCTCTGCTTTTCTTTCAATCAAACGGTTTCCTGATGGCGGTTTCATTATTTTCGCTATTCATTCTCTGGAGGAAAAGCCGTGAAGAAAAGAATCTGAGGCTGGTCCTCGGGTCGGTGGCTGCGGTATATGTTCTGGTATTCAATCCACTGTGGGTGCCTTATATTATGGACAGAATAACATATCTCATAGTGAGGTTCGGCGCCGTGGTCCCCACCATGCTGATCGGTGCCTATCTGATAATAACGGTATGGAAGAGTTCCCCCGGTAGCGGCAAGGGAATATCCCGCCCGGCTACAGTTGCCGGGTGGATAATTATAGTACTGTTCATGGTTATACCCTCCTTTTCAAACTTCACCGATTTCGCATACCTGGGAAGAAGCAGGGATTCAAGTGAAATGAAAAGCGCCCTGAATCTTACTGACCTTTACCGGACCATCAACCGGGAAGTTCCCCAGGGAAGCATTATAGCATCTGATCCGATCACCAGCTACAGCATACCTGCTTTCTGTGATCAATATGTTGTCTGTACCTATGACCAGCATTCTACCCCGAACGATTCAACCGCGCTTGAAAGAATAATGGATTGCCGGGATATTTATCTTCCTTCAGCATCCTGTGCCGGAGTCACAGATATTCTTGATAAATATCAGGCTGATTATATTGTAATAAACGGCCGGATCCCGGCATCGGTCAGGGGTGACTACTGGACCCCCAGCGCTTCGGCCGCGGAGAAAGCATACGGAAGACTTGAAAGTTGCGGAGAAATATTCAAAAAGATATATTCACGGAATTCTGTTTATTTATTAGGGTGCCGGAGAGAAAAAGTTACTACCTCAGGGAATAAACCGGATTCATTGCTGACCGGGAGTGGCGAGATAATCGGAAGGTTTAAAGGTAATTATAAAAAATTAACCTGGGCAGAAACGGAAGGTATTTATATTAAGGGCTGGAAAAGCACTTCTGAAATAATAGAAAAGGGAGATACCCTGGCTCTTTATATTGACTGGGTAGCGGACCGAGACCTTAATCCGGGAAACTATACGGTACATGTAAGATTCGATACTGATTTCCCGGAAGGAATTCTATACAATCATCATTATGGTAAGGTTTACCGTAAGATAGTTGAAAAGCTCAAAGGAAAAAGATACCGTTTCAGAACCAGCCGACTGCCTTTCGATGGTATCTACCCACCCGATAAATGGCCGGCTGATAGAGTAATAAGGGAAAAAATAAAGGTGCGGATACCTCAGAATATCTCAGAAGGTATTTATACGGTGTCTGTAAAGATGCAGCGGGCTCCGCATGAACCTAATTACCATTTGAAGGATTTCCTTACTGACGATGATGTTTTTGACGGCCCGGATTTGATGAAGATTTACATAAGATAGTGTTGGTATAAGCTCGGGAGAGTGATTTTGAGCCCCCCAATAAAAAGTAAAATCATCAATAAGATAAAAGAGAATATTAAGGGTCCGGTTATTCATTCCGAACCCCTGGAGAACCATACCACTTATAGAACTGGCGGTCCAGCGAATCTCCTGGTATGCCCATGTAATAGTAATGAGGCGGAATGGTTATACCTGTTTGCCCATCAATATGAAATTCCGTTGACTATTATAGGAGCAGGATCAAATATTATTGCTCCCCGTCAGGGTATAGATGGGATAGTGATGAAAACCAGGAGTTCTGGAGCATGTCTGGATTTCAAGTCCGGGGATAGAGTGATAGCAGAGTGTGGTGTTTATCTGGATTCGTTTATCAGGAAAGCGGCGGAAAACGGGTTGGGGGGTCTTAATGCCCTGGCGGGTATTCCCGGAACGGTTGGAGGCGCAATAGTAATGAATGCGGGAACAAGAAAAGGTGATATCTCCAATGCAGTTAACTGGGTTGAAGTGGTAACTCCAGAGGGAAGTAGGCTGCTGTTGAATACCGGCGAGATGGAATTCGGTTATCGTGAAAGCGTTTTCAGGCACCAACCATGGCTGATTTTAAGAGCGGAATTTAAATTGATAAGAGCTGATAGGGAAAAGACCATCAGAGAGATAAAACAGATCTGGGAGAAACGGAAGCGCTCTTATCCCATGGAGTTGCTAACAGCCGGAAGTGTATTCAAGAATCCAGAGGGTAGACACGCCGGAGAGCTGATAGACAAGGCTGGATGCAGAGGCCTGCAGGTGGGTGGAGCAATGGTCAGCAGGCAGCATGCAAATTTCATTGTGAATCTGGGCAGCGCAACCTCAGATGATATTATTGAATTGGTAAGAAGAGTCAGAAAAGAGGTTTTTAAGAAGTTTGGTGTTTTTTTACGGCTGGAGCAGAAAATAATCCGATAATTAAATTATGGTATTATATTAATTTTCGAAGAGAGGAAAATAAAAATATTACCGGGCAGCCACAACCCTTAAGGTTCAATGATTAAAATGAGCTTAAGAAACAAAATATTGCTGTTTTTTCTTTTTTTAACAGCCCTTTCTCTGTTTTTTCCCTTCCCCGGGCCACTGAAGGTTATAGCGGGTGCTGCTCAGGTATTCGTGATCCCGGGGCTGGTTGTTTTATGCTTTCTCGGCGATAAAAAAGGGCCCTGGACAGACAGCTTATTTTTCATCCCGATTATTTCTCCTGTTTTCTTCACTCTGTCCGTTCTTGTTATCTGCCTTGTTACCGGGAACCTTGATTTTTCTCTGAGGTTCTCCGCGGGACTATTCTATCTTATGTTGATAGTCAGCTTATTATCGGGCAGGTTCGATTATGGAGTCAGGGGATCGCAGGTACCCCGTAGCGTGATTCTGCTTTCTATCGGATACGGCCTGTTGATAGCTCTATCATATTATATCAACGATGTGCTTCTGATCAGATCGGATGCCTGGTACCATGCATCTGTTACCAGAGAAATACTTTCCAGGGGGATTCCTCCGATGGAACCATGGCTCCCGGATAAACCGATCAGGTATATGTGGATTTATCATCTGTTTATCGCTTCTTGGAAGCGGCTCTCCGGGTTGCCGCTTTTCAAGTCGATGGTAGCGTTGAATGTGATTAGCGCTTTAAGCTTTCCATATCTCATAGCACGAATTTCTGCCTTCTTCATTGAAGAAAGGAAGAAGATATTTTTCGTTTCCCTGATAGCTGTTGCCGGACTTGAATCTGCTTCCTGGATCGCCTGGCCCCTGATTTTCGCGAGGGTATTCGGGGGGGAGGTCTCCGGAGTGGTCGAAGTGAAAAGGATACTGGGGGAGGTATCATTTAACGGTCCGGGCATGATCCATACTCTTGCACCGTTCCCCACCTATATGGTTAACCTCACTGACAAATTCATAACCGTAACATCTTTCAGTTATTCCTTCATACTATTTCTTTTAACCTTCATAATCTTTATCTCACGTGATTATTTGAAAAGAACAACCGTGAGATCGACCCTGTTTATTGGCTTTCTCGTTCTGGGTTCATTTCTGTTTCATATAGTAATCGGCACCGCCCTTATATGTACCCTGATTGGGACGGCTGCGGTTTTGATTATACTCAGACTCTCCAGGAAGCATTTCAATGAAAACTATTCTCTGATCATTCTTCCTGCAGTGGCGGCAGCAGCCGCAGGCATAGTGGGGATGCCGTATTTGATATCACTCGGAGGCACAGAGACAGGTGGGGGCAATTTCCTGTACGAATACACCCATTTTGGATTTAAATCTCTAATTACTATAATGCTTCCGCTTGGAATATTATTCTGCCCTGCCTGGCGTGCAGTAAGAAAAATTTTCAATTCTGAAAGGGATGAATATTTCTATGTTGCCAGCTGGTTGATAGTGATGTTCATTCTTGCAATAGTAGTCGATTTACCCTCGGGGACTGAGGACAAACTGATATTCCCGCTGTTCCTTCTCCTGGGCCCTATTATTTATATTGAAATCCTGGCGATAATAGCTGAAGCGAGAGGGAAGAGAAGAAGTATCCTTATTGCCTGGGTAATTCTGCTTTTTGCCGTTCCGCCGGTGCTGACCTTCAGGGGTTTTATGGATTTTAATTCAGACGAAGCGGGAATATCCTCAAGAAAACAGATGTACATCTCCAACAGAACTCTTTTCAGAATTGTCGAAGAAAATACCGCCCCGGATGATATTGTAGCCGAGAATGGATTTGACCATCTTGCGCCGGTTTTTTCAGGACGGCGTAATCTTGCCGGGGAATTTAAGCTGGCCAGAGTTTATGGTTATGATATTGATTACATCAACCGATATTTGCATATAAACAGGAATCTTTTTTCGAAAGAGGATATCAGCGAGATAACTGTAAGAGAACTCTCAGGGGAAGAATTTGAGCTGTATTTGGTGGTAACTGACAGAGATATCAGGCAGAATGCTTATCTTGCGGATAAGTTTAGAAGAAACAGCAGCTTCTTCAAACCAATATACTCTGGAAAAGATGGTATATTGTATAAATTCATAAAATCCATGGAGTAGAATAATATGGACGTGAAACACCCTGCCCGGATACGAACCTCTTTCTACTCTGCCCTTCCGGAGTGCTCCGTTTTCTCTATTTTATTGCCACCACTATACAGTTTATAAGAATCTTTATCGGAGGCAACCCGGCCAATTTCCTGGCCAGAGAATGAGGCATCTTTTCCAGTATCTTTTCAGTGAATTTTATTATGGTGAATGGGAACATCTCGAAGATATATTTATTTCCTATTCGAATTATAAAACTTATACTCGGAAATCCGGCTTTTTTAAACAGCTCGACCAGTTCGGTTACTGTGTATTCCCTTAAATGAAAGCATGTAGCTATCTCATCAAAGTATCTTGAAATGTCATGAGGCCCATTTAATCTATTGGGAGTAATACATAGATATTTCCCCCCCGGCTTTAAAACATTATAGATATTTCTTACCTGGTTCATTGCATCATCCGGATGAAGATGTTCCATCATCTGATTGCTGAAAACAATGTCTACACTGGCATTTTCAAGAGGGATACTGACCCCATCTGATAATATAAAATGAAAATTTTCCGGCCATTCGCAGTCCCGGCTGACCTCATCAGATACATCCAGGGCGTATACCAGTTTGACATGTTTTGAGACCTCTCGTGACAGGAGGCAGTCGCCCGGGCCGATCTCCAGGAAATTAATATCCGGACCCAGATAGCGTTTAAGGAATCTCATCTTGGCATTAATCTTATTGATTTTTTCCTGGTAGTTCTCGTTTCTGGTCCATCTGGGATGGTGGGGCAGTTTATGGTATAATTCGTTATAGAGTTCAGTATATAACTTTTTTCTCTCTTCCCTGGAAGAATTCCTTAATCTATTTGCAAGTTTCTTCTCCAGAAGATAGTGTTCTCTTATCTGTTCGGGGCTTCTCTTATTAGTTGCCATGTCTGATATCCCAGTCTACAGGCAAGAGAGTTACCTTTTAATTAACTTAATGCTATCTTTTGTAATAGAATTTGTAAATGTTTTATATTGAGAGCATTGTAGTCCACGCGGATAGTAGATAATAAAGTTTTCTTCTGGCATAGTAATGTCTCAAACTCCTTAATTTTCCGGCTTCAAGAAATGCAATAATTACAGCAAACTTGTATTTGATTTGAACCCTGTTATAATATAGATTCTACCATGATAGAGAGGGGACAGGATGGAAATTTGGTTCATCACCGGGAAGGGGTTAGTGACTGGGAACTTGATAAAGAATATTTACTCATATTCATACCTGTTTTCAAATCAATTCAGTATGACAAGGTTTTCAGTTCTCGGAGATTACTCTCGAAATGTGATCATATAGAAGGAAGAATAGCAGATGATAAAATCCGATTCTCTTCAGAGGTCTCTGACTACTGTTGCCAGAGGAGCAACCATAGTATTTGCCGGAATGGTTGCCGGGAAGGTGCTGGGCACCGTTAATCAGATACTTCTTGGGAGAATACTTGGACCTGAAGATTATGGAAGATTTAATATTGCCCTGAGTGTTATATCCATAACTTTTTCGATAGCTACTTTTGGTTTGTTCGGAGCTCTGGCCAGGTTCATACCTTATAATCTGAAATTGAATAAATTGGACAGGGTAAAGAGTGTTATCGATTTCAGCGCAATCTTTGTTCTGGCAACGTGCATTATTGCCGGGGCAATCATCTATATATTTTCAGAGAGCATTGCATCGGGATTTTTCCATGACCCTGGGCTGGCATCGATACTGAGGTTTTTCTCGATAGGTTTGCCAATTGTAGGATTGCATAGAGTATCTATGGGGATTATCAGGGGATTCAAGGCAGTAAAATTTAATGCTCTTCTGTTCAATATTGGCGACAGAATTGTTAAGATCATTGTTTTCCTCATCTTCGTAGCCGTAGGGTATCAGCTTTACGGAGCTGTGATCGCTTTTCTTGGAGGCGCCCTGTTAACTACCATCGCATCTGCCTGGCTGGTAAAATACAGGATATTCAGGGAGTACCGGAACTGTTCAAGGGTGCCCATAGCGGGGACAATTCTGAGATTTTCATGGCCACTTGCTCTTACCGGATTAACTTTTCTTCTGGTGTCCAAGACCGATATGATGCTGCTGGGGTACTTCCTGGATTCAAAGAATGTGGGAATTTATACCCCTGCCATCATGATAGCGAAGCTTCTGATGTTTATTGGGATGTCTTTTAAGTTCATATTTCTTCCGGTGGTCTCGGAATTTTTTGCTCATGATAATATTGAAGGGTTGAGACATCTCTATAAGTCAACTTCCAAGTGGATTGTGCTGATAGTGTTCCCGGGTCTTCTGTTTTTTATTCTTTTCCCGCAGGAGATTCTAAGACTCATGTATGGCTCACAATACACAGCCGGTTATGTAGCTCTGATTATTCTCTCTCTGGGAATTTCAATGGATGTTTTTCAGGGAACCTCCGGCAACATACTTGTAGGGGGCGGGTACACTAAACTCAATCTTCTGGGAGAGGTTATTGCGGCGGTTTCAAACGTAGTACTTAATCTTATTCTGATTCCGGCCTATGGAATAACAGGGGCTGCAATTGCTACCAGTTTGTCATATCTTTTCAGAAATATTGCGTTCCTGACTATAGTCTATAAAAAATTAGGAATCCATCCATATAAAAGAAGCTATTTTTATGTATTTGTCTCATCACTTATAGTGTTTGTCCTGATATATATCTTAAAAATCATTTCTCCCTTTGCCTGGTGGATTAATATGTTGGCTCTGGGAATAATCCTGATTGTAACTTACTCGGTAACGGTGCTGCTTGCCGGAAGTTTCGATGCAAACGATCTTGTAGTGCTTGAGGGCCTGGAAAGGAAAACCGGGCTTAAATTGGGCTTTATAAAAAAATATATCAGAAAGTAATTTGCCGGTCTGTTTATAATATCTGTTAGCCTCCGGTATAGATGCTGGGATCCAGTGGTGATTGAATTATGTTGTAGTATTTGTAAGTTGACCATAAAATTAGAATAGTGGATAAAGGAGCTTATGATTGCAAGGGTTTCGTGGAACTCGCCGTAGCATACGATAACAGCCCGGCCGCTGACAGTTTCCTTTCCGGCTGGGGTTTTGCCTGTCTGGCTGACGGGAGGGTTCTTTTCGATACCGGTGAGGATTATCCCCCTCTCAGGAAGAACATCAGGCTCATGAATAGAGACCTCGCCAGCCTGGAATCAATGGTTCTCTCTCACCGCCACTGGGATCACACCGGCGGCCTGGAGGGAGTTCTGCGGGAGATTGACAGTGAAATAAAAGTATACGGGTGCAGCGATACGGACAGCTCCCTGAAGAGAATGATCGATAGATACGGGGGTCAGTTCATAGAGGCGGATGGTCTGCAGGAGGTCAGTGAGGGTATCTACTCTACCGGGCAGATCGAAGGGGAGCATAAGAGAAGCCCCATAATGGAACAGTCCATGGCGGTAAGGGCCGGGGAGGGAATAGCTGTTGTTACAGGCTGCTCTCATCCGGGGATAGTTAATATTATCAAGAGGGTTAAGGAATTATTTCCGGGCGAGCGGATTCTTCTGGCGCTGGGTGGATTCCATCTGGGGGGAGCCGGCAGGGAAGAGATATTTTCCATTGTCCGGCGGTTGAGTGAGCTGGGCGTGGAGAAAATCGCTCCGGCTCACTGCAGCGGCGAGGAAGCGAAAATGATTTTCAAAGAGGTTTACGGCGGTGATTACCTTTCCGCCGGAGCGGGAAGGATATTGGAGGTATAGCCGATGAATACCGGTGAAATAATCAGAGAGCTTAGAAAGCACATACCGTTTACCGTGTTCGGGGCGGGAACCGGTATCCTTATAATGGCCTTCTCCAGGTGGATGTCGTCGGGTATAATGCTGGACATCTTCTATGTCCTGCACCCCATGCATGTGGTGCTGAGCGCCCTGGTTACCGCTTCCATATACAAGTTTCATGAATGCGGCGATGCCGGGTCTGGTGTCATAAAGAAAAAATGCAATTTCTGGATTCTCCTGCTGATCGGTTACGTCGGATCGATAGGGATAGCCACCCTGAGCGACTCCGTGATCCCATTTCTGGCGGAGACGATCCTGGGGCTTCCCAACAGGGAGATACACCTGGGGTTCATAGAGAAATGGTGGCTGATAAATCCTCTGGCTGTAGCCGGTGTTATATTCGCCTATTTCAAACCCTACACGAAATTCCCCCACGCGGGGCACGTTCTTCTCAGTACCTGGGCGTCCCTATTCCATATAATGATGGCTCTGGGCGGAGCCCTCAGCCCCGTTAGCTACCTCGGCATCTTTGTGTTTCTGTTCCTGGCTGTCTGGCTTCCCTGCTGCCTCAGCGATATCGTATTTCCGCTGCTGTTCACCGGAGAAGGCCACAGCGGGCATTGATCCGGACCCGGCTTCTGAGCCGCTCACTCTTCCGCTTGCTCTATAACCGGGAGCAGTATATGCGACCTGTATTCTTCGCTGTGGTATACCCTCTGCGTGGCGGTTATGAACTCGGTCTCCATCTCGTTGTGGCCGCCGGTGTTGAGGTTTCTGGAGAAGAAAGGGAACAGGGCCGACGATATCTCCACCCTGATTCTTTCGCCCTCTTTGAAAGTAAAACCGGTATGCCACATATCGATATGGTATTCATAGATCCTGCCCGGTTCCAGAAGCTCCGGTTCTGAGGTGGATTCCCTGAACCTGGCCCTGATGACCCCCTTGCAGAGATTAAACAGCCTGCCCTCTTTATCCTGGCGCGAAAGAGTAACGAACCAGTCGGTATCCTTCGCGGAGGTGGATGCATAGATAAGGGCGGATACCGGCCCCGCTATCGAAACCGATGAATCTAGGGGCTCGCTCACAAAGACCAGTATGTCCTCTCTCTCTGAAGTTACCTTGTTGTGATACTCCTCCTTGGCCCTGCGCGCCTTTTCAAGATTTACCCCCTCTTTCTTTTCTCTCTCGGCCTCTTCTTCACTCTTATAGTAATAATTGGGGGCCGGAGTGGGATCGCCGGGGTCGTACTCATATTCGTCAAAATCCTTTCCTCCCGCTTCCTCTGAGAGAGTCAGCTTCCCGTCGCCGTTGGATGTATTGGCTCCTTCATCGCTTTCCAGGTAGAACCTGGTGAATTCAGTCTGGGGCAGGGGGTATGTCTCTCCGGTTAGCCACCGGCTGGAGAAAAGGTCGTACAGCATCACCTTCGGTTCTTCCATTATATCGTTATCCATTCCCTTAAGCCAGTAATCGAACCATTTGTGGAAACGGATCTGAAGGTCCAGCCCCGCCTCGTCGCCAAGTTTCAAACTTCCCAGCCTGGTGGATGACTGATTGGTATGGCCCCATGGCCCCATTATCATCTTGAGGTTTTCATTTCCCGATTCCTTCATCGCCAGGTAGTTCAGCTTGGTTCCGATGGCGTCTCCGTCGAACCATCCCGACTGGAAGAAGGCCGGGATATCCAGGCTTTCCAGCTTGTCCATAAAGCTGCAACGCCGCCAGTATTCATTGTTCACGTTGTTCCTTATCCACTTGCGCCAGTAATCGTTTTCACCTCCCAGAACCTTCTTGTCCAGGTCTATCACCGGTAGAGTCTTGAGGATTTTCTCATATTTTCTCTCACCGATTTTACCCAGGGCCTTTCCCGTGATATCTCCGGTGGCCTCAGTCTCCAGCACCTCGGCCCACCAGAAAGAGCCCAGGATGAAGAAGACGCCGTACTCGTAAGGGATATTGAAGAACGGGTCCGGAGGGGCAACCTGGGGGATTATAGTGGTAAGGTGAGGAGGTTTCGCCGAGGCTGCCCAGAGCTGGACCCAACCCTCGTAGGAAGCTCCGATCATGCCCACTTTCCCGCTGGACCAGTCCCTTGAGGCCAGCCATTCCACCGTGTCGTATCCGTCGTCGGCCTCGTGAACGAACGGTTCCCATTCCCCTTCGGAGGAAAATCTTCCCCGGCAGTCCTGCACCGCCACAGCGTAGCCCCTTCTGGACCAGTACTCTCCCTCCAGCTGATTCCTCTCCTTCATGTAAGGGGTTCTCATCAGAATAACGGGAAACTTAAGAGTATCGGTTCTGGGGAAGTACATATCGGTGGCCAGCTTTACCCCGTCTCTCATCGGTATCATAACTTCAGTCTTCTCTATCTCATAGGCCGGCTGCGAGACAGCCTTATCCGTCTTCCTGGCCTGGAGAAGATTCTCGTACCCTTGCCTGACGTAAGCGGCGTACTGGACCGGAACGTCCATCATGTATATATTCTTTTCTTCGTCTGTCCATATGGTTATACCTATTCCGAGAAGATCTAACTGGAACAGCAGGAATTCCTTCTTCCCTCCCCCCGCCGCGGCTATCCTTTTCCCGGTATATTCCACGGTCACTTCGGTCATTTTCTGAGGGAACAGGAATCGGGAAAAGGTCTGAACTCCCCCCTCTTCCATGTCGTAGCGCCGGAGCATCAGGGTCTCGAAGGCCGGGCCGTAGCTGTCGTACAATGTCGAACCTGGCTGGAAAGAGACCCTATACTCCTTTCCCTGCGATTCGAATACAGCGGTGGTGTCGTCCCTGCTTACTCTCACGGTATCATTGGGATTGAAGAAAACGGCGCTCTGCCATTCTCCGCCGCTTCCGGGATTAATCTCCAGCTGGTAAACAGCTTCCTGTCCCATCATGGATAGTGTGAATTTCCGGGAGTAGTTTCCCTGCTGAGTATATGAATATTCAATAGTTCCTATCTTTGTTTCATTCTTGTAGATGTAGAAAACGGCGTCCTCGCTGAACGGCTCAGCCGATGCGGCCGCGATTGCCGCGGTAAGCAGAAAAACGGTTAAGGATAAAACAAACTTTCTCTTCACTGTTCACCCTCCTTTGGGCGGGAGATAATAGTTTGAATCTGATTTCGTGAATTATACAGTTATTTAGTATGGCAAGGTAAGAAGAAATTTGATAATTTAACTGGCCGGGCTGCCGATTGATTATTGCCCGTTCTATTGGGGGATGTTATATTGGTCAAAACAACTTCTGTAATTCTGCAGGAAATTCGAATTGTCAAAAGGAGAGGTTAGCATGAAAAAGATAACTGCTGTTCTGGCGGTAATTTTTATTCTTCTGCCCGCCATCCGGGCGGGTGCCTGCACCAACTACCTGGTTACCCCGGGAGCGTCGAAGGACGGGTCGAGTATGATATCATATTCGGCAGATTCGCACGTTCTGTACGGGGCTCTTTATCACTTTCCCGCCCGCGACTGGCAGCCCGGTACCATGCTGAAGGTCTACGAGTGGGACACCGGGGATTACCTGGGAAAGATACCCCAGGTTGAACACACCTATAATGTGGTGGGCCTGATCAACGAGCACCAGCTGGCGATCGGTGAGACCACCTGGGGAGGCAGGCCGGAACTGAGAGACAGCACCGCAATAATTGATTACGGATCGCTGATGTTCATTACCCTTCAGCGGGCTAGAACCGCCAGGGAGGCAATTCGCGTAATGGCTGACCTGGTAGATAAATACGGTTACTACAGCTCCGGGGAATCGTTCTCCATAGCCGACCCCGAAGAGGTCTGGTTCATGGATATGATCGGAAAGGGCCCCGGCAACACCGGCGCGGTATGGGTGGCTAGGAGGATCCCGGACGGATATATATCGGCGCACGCCAATCAGGCCAGGATCAGGAGATTCCCTCTTAAAGACAAGGATAACTGCCTGTATGCGCCCGATGTGATCGATTTCGCGAGGGAACAGGGTTACTTTGAAGGTAAAGACCGGGAATTCAGTTTCGCCGATGCCTATGCCCCCGCCGACTACGGAGCGCTTCGGTTCTGCGAGGCCAGGGTATACGCTTTCTTCAACCGCACCGCTCCTTCCCTGGAGATGAGCATGGATTACGTAAAGGGAGAGCCCGGGGCCGAGCCGATGCCTCTTTATATTAAGCCGGACAGAAAGCTTGGAGTCCATGACGTTATGGAATACATGAGGGACCACTTCGAGGGTACCGATTTCGACATGACCAAAGATGTTGGAGCCGGCCCCTACAGCTGCCCCTACCGGTGGCGTCCTCTGGTCTGGGAGGTGGACAGCGTCCAGTACTGCAATGAGCGGGCTACTTCCACCCAGCAGACAGGATTCTCTTTCGTGACCCAGTCACGCTCCGAGCTTCCAGATCCGATCGGGGGTATAATCTGGTTCGGAGTGGATGACACCTACAGCACCGTATATAACCCGATGTACTGCGGAATTACCAGGGCCCCGGAACCGTTCGCGGAGGCGACCGCCGATTTTCATAACTTCTCCTGGGAGTCGGCCTTCTGGGCGTTCAACTGGGTGGCCAACTTCGCCTATTCCCGGTATTCGGAGATGATTGAGGACATAAGAGCAGTGCAGCGGGAGCTGGAGGGCGAATACCTGGCCTCCTCAAGGGAGATAGACCAGGCCGCCCTGGCCCTGTATAAGGAGAAATCGTCCAGGCACGCGGTTGAATACCTCACCGGCTATTCCTGCTCTGTGGCTGATAAGACTCTGAAGAGATGGAGAAAACTTGGAGAGGATCTGCTGGTAAAGTATATGGACGGTAACCTGAAGGATGAGCACGGAAAT
Organism: Candidatus Krumholzibacteriales bacterium; assembly: GCA_046483305.1. Lineage (GTDB taxonomy): Bacteria > Krumholzibacteriota > Krumholzibacteriia > Krumholzibacteriales > WJIX01 > WJIX01. Next base: position 17,485 of record JAWODM010000044.1, read on the forward strand.
GTGCATCACCCAGGCTACCCTGAATCATGGTACCGCAGAATAGTGGACGAGACCGGCGATCACTTCAGGATGAGGGAGATGGAAAGCCAAGAGTAGCCCTGATTTTTAAATAATCTTTTACTGTCAGGCCTGGAGTGATAGAATAATACCGGCAAATGGAGTTGTTCCGATGGCTTCAGAATGGTACCGGTAATATGAATCGATGCTCCGGATATAAAAATCTGACCGGCCCCCTGGTGACTATCTTCATTCTGGGGGCTTTTCTTTTTCCCCCGGCCGCCTGTGGTTTCGATTCGGGGTACTCTGAAGAGCCGGAGAGGTTTGACAGCGAATACTACCTGGACATGCTCACCATGCGTGAGGACCGGGGCTGGAGAGCTCTCTCTGACAGCAGGGATAACATATTCACCCTTGATTTCGGGTCTCTCAATGTCGAGCAGTGGGTACTGCTGGAGTCATTGAAGTTTTCAGCTCCCCTGAGCGGAAATCTTCGCTTCAGGTACTGGCTGGAAGAGAAGAGAACGCTGGGCCCGGAGGGGATCAGGAGAAACGAGCTGGAGATAGAGTGGAATTCGTGGGAAAACCTCTTTGTCTCCTTTTATCTGCAGCCCGCCTTCTGGAAGCGGGAAAATGATATCGGGGCGGGGATCCAGATAAGGGAAGCGGTCGACAGCTACTGGAAACTGATATTCCGGATTCGCGATTTCGCAAACAACTTTGCCTACCGGCACGGAGACAACATAGAGGGCGAGGAAAATATATATACCAGTCAGCCGCTGGAGATTGAGCTGGAAGCGGTTGACCAGAGTGGCAGGCCTCTGCGTTATGGAATTTCTGCCATTTTTTCCACCCGCTGGGAAAAGGAGTTCAGGTTTACCGACAGCCCCGAGGATAATTATACCTCTGAAGGCTATAAGAGAGTGCTGAAGTCCTGGATAGAGGCGGACCTGTGGGGCCGGTATGTCTTCTTTCTGGATGCCGGTTATGCCGAATACTTCAGCAGGGTCGATAACCGGGAGCAGATGCATACCGTGGCGGAGCTGATGCCGGGCCTGTGGTGGTATCCGGGCGGAACTGGAAAGGGGAAAGAGGATCCCTGGAGACTGAGGGAGGGATCAGCCGCTTTCTCGGCGGGAATTCAGCTCAGACGCGAAGAGTGGGAGAGCATGGGCGGGGAGGAAGGCAGATTCGACAAGGATGAATACCTGCCATTTGCCCTGGCCAGGTACAGCCCCTCGTCCTGGTATATGCTGGAGGCCGGATACCTGGCAGACAGGTTTGAATCTTCCAGGACCGGAATGGGAGCCGGGTCCGATCTCAGGTGGGAGAACAGGTTGAAACTGATGTGGGAGATAAGGATAGGCGGGCGGGGATTTCTTCGAATAATAGAAACCATAGATCTGGACAGCGATGACTGGGGGCAGTTTTCTGTTCACGACCATTTCTTCCTGATGACCAGGATAACCTTCTGAATTGAACCTACCCCGCAATGCTGATAAGATTCCATTATGAATATAACAATTCTGGAACCTTATTTTACAGGAAGCCATGCCCGGTGGGCTGAAGGTTACGTGTCCCACAGCGGGCACCGGGTCCGTCTGCTGACTCTTCCGGGAAGGCACTGGAAATGGCGGATGCACGGCGGCGCGGTCACCCTGGCCGGCAGGTTCCGCGAGGAGGGGCTGACGCCCGATATTATTATCGCCACCGATATGCTGGACCTGACCACCTTTATCTCACTGGCCGGGAAGCGCATGAGAGGCATAAGATCAGCTGTTTACTTTCACGAGAATCAGCTCTCCTATCCCTGGCCGGAGGATGACCCCGACACCCTGTCCGGCCGGGATGCGCACTACGGATTCATTAACGTTACCTCCGCCCTGGCTGCCGATGCGGTGATTTTCAATTCTGCATACCACCGGGATTCATTTCTGAAAAATCTGCGTCCCTTCCTGGAGAGGTTCCCCGACTATAACCTCTTTGAAACTGAATCCGTAATAAGGGACCGGAGCAGCGTGCTGCACCTGGGAGTGGACCTCAGGAAGCTGGACAGCTTCAGGGAGAAAAGGGCTCCGGGTTGCCCGCCCCTGATCCTATGGAACCACCGCTGGGAGTACGATAAGAACCCGGAAGAGTTTTTCAGGGCTCTCTTCATACTGGCGAGTGAGGGCCTGGATTTCCGGGTGGCGCTGCTGGGAGAATCGTTCAGCGAAGTGCCCGCTGTCTTCTCCAGGGCTATCAGGGAGCTTGGTTCCCGGATCGTTCATTCGGGATACCTCCCGGACCGGGGCGAGTATGCTGCCTGGCTGTGGAAGGCCGATATCCTGCCGGTAACCTCATTTCATGATTTTTTCGGAGCAGGAGTAGTTGAAGCCATGTACTGCAACTGCTGCCCGGTTCTTCCCCTGAGGCTGGCCTACCCGGAGCATATCCCCGCATCCCGCAGGAATGAATTCTTCTACAGGACCTTCGGCGAACTGGTAAATATGCTGAGATACCGTATTGAGAATATGGAAGAAACCAGGAAGGTCCGGACCAGGGAGTTTGTGGCCGGGTATGACTGGGAAACTGCCGCGCCTGCTTACGACAGATTCTTCGGAAGGTTATCAGGGGGCTGAGAGTCAGGGCGGCAATAGGTTTGACAGGCCGGGAGAGGGTGTGGTATTTTCCCGGCACGGTGTAAATTTAAATCTCTTAACAGAAGGAGGAGAGATGATTATTGGAATGAGACGCAGAGTTGTATTTGCTCTGGCCATTGCCGCCCTGGCGCTGATGTCCGCCTGCAGTGGAGAAGATGGGGCGATGGGACCGGCCGGGCCACCCGGCCCGGTGGAGCCGACCATATACGGTCTGGTGGTAAGGAGTAATTATGAAGCGTATTACGATGTAACCGAACTGATCAACTGTCATGCGTACGTAAATGTTTCCAACATATACACTGTTCCCTACGTAGCAGTTAACGGCAGGGAGCTGTCTCCCTTTGTGGAGGGAATAGTTTATGCCAACGGATTGAATTACTGGAGCGGGATTTTCCTGGATATGGGAGAAGATGCCACTCTGAATCTGGATTATCAGGATGACGGCAATGATAAGAGCGCCGGAGCCACCGTGGCGGTTCCCGACACATTCGATCTGCTCTCTTCGGACGGAGACACTTTTCCGGTAGTCATATCACCGGGGGGAAGCTTCACCATGGAGTGGGAAAGCGCCCCGGGCGCCGATAATTACTGGCTGATGATTGATTATAACGGAAGCTATATGGATACCGGGGGTAACAGTATCGAATTTTACCGGGAGAAATCCATAGTGGTTCCGGATACTACCTATACCCTGTACGGAGCGGATATATTTCCCGACAGGGATGATATAGATTACTATACTTCCTTCGGAGGCAGGGTTTACATATACGGCGCCAGCGGACCCATGGCTGAGGGAGACCAATCCAACATAGAGGGCGATGCCACCGGTATGTTCAGGGGAATTACCGAATGTTCGAGAAATGTCAGATTCGGTATGCTGATACCTATTTCGGCGGAGACTGACCGCCAGGAGATTGAAGAGCCTGGAATTGACGATCTGATACGCAGGTTCATGCCGGCAAGGTAAGGAATAACCGTAATGGATGATAAAGGTGCCGGAAGGCAGATGATCGGTCTTCCGGCACCCTCTATGATTGTTTGTTTATTACTGCTCCAGCAGCCAGGCGCCTTTCTCGAACTCTCTCTGTACTCTGCGAAGCTCCCTGACCGCTTCGTCCTTATTGTTGAAAGAACCGTAGGTTACGGCTGTCATCTTTCCGTCCATTATGGGGATGGTTTTTGAATCCACTCCCCTCTCTATCAGTTTCTTGCTGAAATTTGTTGCGTTGGTTCTGTTTTCGAAAGAGCCAACCACAATGTGGTATTTGTACCTGGGCGCAACCGCCTTCTCCTGCTCGGGTTCCTTCTCCACGGGCTCCCTGGCTTCGGTCTCAGCGCCTGCCGCGGTTTCCTCTTCGGCGGGCGGGATATCTTCAGCCGCGGTTTCTTCTTCAACCACCGGTATCGATTCCACCTCAGCCGCAGTGCTGTCCCGGCCGGGCTGTTCCGGGACTGCGAGGATGCTGTCTATCATTGCTATTCTCCGCCCGGATACCGGGTCGTCGGGCTGGCTTTCCATGGCCTCCATATACAGCTCCCGGGCCTGTTCATAATTTTCCCGGTTGAATTCAGTGTTGGCCCGGGCTACCAGCTCGTAATACTCGCTGTCTATTTCATCATCGCCGCCGCTGAGAACGAAGATTATTACCACCGCTATTACCACCACCAATGGGACCAGCCAGATCAGGGTCTTCTTCAATCCCCCTCCGCCGGAAATATCTCCTTCGCCCATGTGGGTTATTTTGGGGTCCTCGCTCATTTTACACCTCCAGGGATATCATTGAAACAACCATTGCCGGCCGGCAGGAGCATTTATCCATACTGTTTATATGCCGGCCCATATGAATATCAAGTCTATTTCTGATAACCGGGGTTGTCAACTAAAAGCTATACACAAATTTCCGGGTTAAATTATTTTCTGATAATTTTAATAAGGCCCCCAGAGAAAATCCTGGCTGATTGTAAGGTAACTCTTAGAGTATGCCATTATTAGCTCCATATCCAGACAGCGCCCTCTCTCTTTGTTAGATGTTTTATTATATGAAGAATATAATGAGTCACCTGATTACTATGGCCGGATGTCTAAAATATTCAAATGGCATATAATCTGCATGCCTGCTATTGGAAATCAGACACGATTATTTGCAGGTCTGATTTGCTTTCTCGAGCGGAATCAATAGAAGGTTGATAAATATGGTTATAAGTGCTAAACTGGCCTTTATTGCATCATTCCATGTGTAAGTGATTAAAATCAGTATTTTAATTGCCGCAACATTAATGTCGGGGTTCAGAATAGTACCTAAAAACACGCAATCAATATGCAGAATAACAATATTACAATATCAATAGTGAGCCCGTTTTTCAATGAAGAAGAAATGGTGGATACATTCGTTGAGAAGATCAGAGAAGTGATGAGTGAAATTGGGAAGAGCTTTGAGATAATCTGCGTAAATGACGGAAGCACTGATAATACGCTTTCCCGGTTGATAAGGACGAAGAAAACCTGTCCGGATTTGAGAATCATAAATCTATCCAGGAATTTCGGAAAGGAAGCGGCGCTCACAGCAGGCCTGGATCATGCCAGGGGGGAGGCAGTAATACCGATAGATGCAGATCTTCAGGACCCTCCAGAACTAATTAAGGAGTTTGTTTCCAATTGGGAAGCAGGGGTCGATGTCGTTCTGGCACAAAGAATTGACAGGTCTTCGGATAGTGCTGCAAAAAGGATAACAGCCAGATTGTTCTATAAATTGCATAACCGGATATCATATCTTAAAATTCCCGCAGACGTTGGGGACTTCAGGTTAATGAGTAAGAGAGTTGTTGAAGCTGTCAGACAGCTCCCCGAAAATCAGAGATTTATGAAGGGTATCTTTTCCTGGGTGGGATTCAGAACAAAGATAGTGGAATACCAGAGGCCGGAAAGGTCTGCCGGTGCTACGTCATTTAATGGATGGAAACTCTGGAATCTTGCACTGGAAGGAATTACCGACTTCAGTACGGTCCCGCTTCGTATATGGCTATATATAGGTCTGGTTATATCTTTTCTGTCTTTCATCTTTGGATCCTTCATTATCCTTAAGACATTGATAACCGGGGTTGATGTGCCGGGATATGCCTCCCTTATTACCATAATCCTTTTTCTGGGGGGCATACAGCTGATAGGGATTGGAATACTGGGAGAGTATATCGGAAGAATATATATGGAAGCTAAAAGACGGCCCATTTACGTAGTTGAGAACGAGTATTAACATTCTGGCAGCGTATGAAAGATAAAGTATATCAAGACATGGTCAATCAACAGAGGAACCACTGGTGGTTCAGGGCGCGCAGGAATATACTGGGGATTATACTGGAACAATTTGCGGGAGATGGCTCGCCCGATATCCTTGAAATTGGATGCGGTACTGGGGGTAATCTTCCGATGCTGAAAAGTCATGGTGGAGTCTCCGCCGTTGAAATGGATGATTTCGCAATAAGATACGCGGAAGAATTGACCGGTGTTGAGGTTCTGAAGGGTTGGCTTCCGGATAGTATTCCCTATCGGCGGGAATTCGATATGGTATGTATGTTTGATGTTCTTGAACATATAAAAGATGATCGAATGGCACTGAAAGAAATATACAGGCTTATGAGACCTGATGGTTTGCTGATTATTACAGTCCCCGCATATTCCTGGCTTTTCGGAACTCATGACAGATTACTCAGACATTTCAGGAGGTATTCACGAAAAAAAATAAAAAGGCTTGTCCTTGATTCAGGGTTTTCTATAGAAAAACTGAGTTATTTTAACACCTTTCTCTTTCCTATGGCGGTTCTTGCCAGAGTTATCGATATGTTCAGGGGGGGAACGGAGTCGTTGGGATATTCCACTCCGCCGGAGATTATTAATCGCCCCCTTTTCGCTATATTTAACATGGAAAAGTACATTCTTGGCAGACATAATCTGCCCTTCGGGACTTCCGTACTTGCGGTATGCAGAAAGACCCCAGGATCTACGGAGTAAGTATGAATATTATTATAGAGAAACTGTCTGATTATTATCTTGCGGGAAGCACCTCCCGTGAAAAAATCCTTTACCTAATTCTTGTGATTGCCGCACTCGCTCCGATATTCATGATGCCGATCGATTACTGGGACGGCAAGATAGTAGGATACGCCTTCAGGAGCAATGATTTCACCGGACTGAGGACCTGGTTCTTTGAGAGCAGATGGGCTATACAGTATTACCTCTACCAGGGTGTTGGATATATTTCAGGAGCCACCGGGCTTGATTATAAAATTATAATCCGGCTTATAGTAATGATCTCCATTCTGGGTATTTCGGCAGAAGTAAAATATCTGGCAGGATCTTTATTGAATATTCCTGACAAGTACTTATATCTATCGAGACTTCTGGTATTGGTTTATCCGGCATGGCATGTTCTGGTCTCCAGTGTGCTGGTGATCCATATAATGTGTGTATGGTTCGTTCTGCTGGGATACAGGCTGATGCGGCAGCGGCAATATGCCGGTCTGTTATTCATAGCGGTATCGCTGCAGCTGAATTCAAATTTTGCCCTTCTGGCGGTCCTTATTATTTCCGGTTATATTTCAGACAGATTTATAAGAGGGGATACCGAATCAGGTCTGTTAAAACCTCTTTCCCTTTCATTTCTAGTTGTATTTCTCCTATTACTCATAAGGTGGAGATTTCCCGCTTATGGGTTATACGAGGAATACAATAAAATTAGGGCTGACTTAAACATCAAGCCTCTGATATTGATGACTGTTCGTTACTTTTCCTTTTATCTTCCTTTAATATCTGTGTATATATTGTTTGCGTTCATCGGGTATTTAAGTGTTTTTAAGAAACTAAAATATATTTTTCATATATCTGATCTGGCATCCCTATTTTTGATTTTATTTATATATACAGCGGTAACCATACCTTATATTGCGGTGGGCAAGTACACATATTTATATGAATTTAATGGCTGGACCCACCGCCACCTGTTGTTGGGTATTATTCCGTTTTCCATGTTTATCGCTTTCCTTTATAAGAAAATCCAGAAATTTCAATCCAGTATAAGGTTTTTGAATTTGTTTCAGGGTTTTGCCGCTGCTGCTACAATAATTATTTCAATTATCATGCTGTATGCTGGTTATCAGGTTAAAGCGGATCAGGCGGTATTCGAAAGAAGTCTGATAAAAACCCTGCGAACTTCATCCGGCCCTCCTCCCCCCGGGAGTGTGCATGTATCCCTTGATAGAGAACCTCCCTGCCGATTGAGGTGGTATGAGGCGAACTGTATTTTTCAGAAGGCCTTCGGCAGGGCCTCGTGGATAGTGGAAATTGACACACGCCCCCTGAACGGAGAGTTCGGCAGTGACTATAGTTTATACTTCTCCACTGATGAATACAGGACCATGTATATCTGTAATGATTTTGAGAAGAAGTATCATACCGATCTGGCGATAAATATTATCGGGAAAAACAGGGGCGGATTCTCCAGCTGGATGAATATATTGGGATTATCCTCTCCCCGTTTCTCATTCAAGGTGGAAAAGATAAATTTCTACAGATACGGGGCCGGGAATACTTCATGATGAATTGAAGTTTACCATAATGCTGCTGATTATTCCGCTCAACCGCTCCTGATTCGAGATGGCTTCTCCGATAGAATCTCCTGTACCTTTAACTTTTCTTAATGTGGAATTCTCAGATGGGAATGGTACAGTCCACGGCCGATGAACCTTTCTGATTTCCCGGCCATTCGCGGATGGGAGGTGCCTCCCGGGATGTCCGGGCCGGGGGCCGAAACCGGGTGCGCGAACCGATCTGTAGAATAAGGTCAGCAAAAAGCAGGAACCCCCAATTGTGGTATTATCCGCTGAGCGATAGGATTATGATGTCGAATATGGATAAGCGCCCAGTATGCAATGAACTTAAGAGAGACAGCCATGGCCGGTAATAAAAATACAAACCGGGAGATAAGCGGGGAACTTAACCGGATAGCAGACCTTCTGGAGATGAAGGACGGACAGAGCCACCGGATCAGGGCCTACCGGGATGCCGCCAGTCAGATAGAAGATGAGGAGCAAAATATATCACGGCTGGTTGAGAAGGGAAATGAGGACAAGCTCAGAGAGATCCCGGGGATCGGAGAAAAACTCCAGGGGCTTATCACCGAATTTGTAAAAACCGGACGAACCGGCCTCCGGAACCGGCTGGAAGGAGAGGCTGATCCGGTGAGCCTGTTCGCGGAAGTTCCCGGAATCGGAAAAAAGATGGCTTCAAGAATTGCGGAGGAACTGGATATATCCAGCCTGGAGGAATTGGAGCAGGCCGCCCATGACGGGAGGCTGGAAGAGGTGAAAGGTTTCGGAGAACGCCGGGTGAAAGGCGTAAAATCTGCGCTTGCCGGAATACTCAGCCGCTCGGCCAGGAGAAGAGTCCAGAGCGGCGGTGACGGCGATCTGGACAAACCTCCGGTATCATTGCTTCTCGAAACGGATAGGGAATACAGGGAAAAAGCTCAGAATGACGAGCTTAAGAAAATCGCCCCCAGGCGATTTAATCCGGAAGGAGAGAAGTGGCTCCCCATTATGAAAACCGGCAGGAAGGGATGGAAAATGACCGCTCTCTTTTCCAATACAAAAAGGGCGCATGAACTTGGAAAAACAGACCAGTGGGTGGTCATTTACTATGAGAAGGGAGATAACAAGGGTCAGGCTACCGTGGTGAACGGGCGCAGCGGCAGGCTCAGAGGACGCCGCGTTGTGAGGGGAAGGGAAAAGGAATGCAGGGAGTATTACAAGGATAAGACTTGAACCCGGGGCGAATAAACCTGCGATATTCAGCGGCTGGAAGAGTTCGATATATTAAATAATTCAGGGTTCGGACGATTGATATCCGGAAAATAACGATTAAAGAATGATGAGGATCCGATGCTGCCGGAACAGTCTCTACCGAAGGTTTCTGAACAGCCGCACAAAGTCTGATAATTGATAATGGGCGTTGATCCCGCTGGGATTGGGAAGGACCCAGAGTTCAGATCCCTCTATCTTTTCCTTCTGCTTGCCGATGCCGGCCTTTCTTCTTTCGAAGGCGGTGCGGTAGGCGGTGATTCCCAGAATAACAACCCTGGAGGGCTGGAACTTTGAAACTTTGGACTGCAGAACCTTGCGTCCCTCGATCAGTTCTTCTCTCTCCAGTTCGCTTGCCCTGGCGGAAGCGCGGTTAACCAGGTTGGTAATACCGAATCCCTCTTTCAGAAGTTCTTCTTCCTCCCAGGGTTCAAGAAGCCCGGATGTCAATCCCGATTTATGAAGGGCTTTCCAGAAGCGGTTTCCCGGGCGGGCAAAGTGATGCCCCACTGCGGCGGAATACAATCCCGGATTGATCCCGCAGAACAGAATATCCAGCCCCTTTCTTATAATATCGGATACTTTTTTACCTCTTGCTGATTCTATCTGGCTGGAGTCAGGTTTACGCTGGTTATTGGTCCTGTTCATATTTGTTCCCCGGTGTAATCTGTCTGATCTGATGAAGGCACTTCCGGCAACAGAAGGAACCCGGAAGGTTCCAGCGCGGTCGCCAGCATTACCGAGTTTATATTCCGGTGTTCTGTCCAGGTGGAGGCGCCCTGATTATCATTATCAAGCCAGAGCGATATTATATCATCAGCCATTGGGAAGTATCGCTGAACGCGCTGCATTCCGGTGCGGCCGCCGCCTCCCGCCGCCAGGTTGGGAAGCAGCTCTTCCGCAACCCAACTGATACCCCTGAGTCCTATGGCCAGGCCCAGTTCCCTGAATGGAAGTCTTCTGGCGGGTGGATTATTCATGGCACCCGAGTCCTCCCGGCTGGCAAGCCCCGCCGCGGATGCCGCCAGGATTTCATGCAGCATTTCCTCATTTTCCGATTTATCCATTGCGATCAGCTGAGCCAGGCGGGTGGCATCCATCAGAAGTCCTCCTATACCAAGGGGATCTACTGTCTCCAGGGATCTTCCCCTCAGCATTCCATAATACACGTGAGTCTGTTCATCCATATTATCGCAGCTTCCCGGAGTTGTATCCCCCCTCTTTTCCGAAAAGGTTCCGGAGGTTGCCCTGATCTGCTCGCTGGTGACATATCCGTCAAGTGGGTCATGATGGCCCATTGATTCAACCTGAGGGCGTGAAAGGTCCACGCTCATCTTCCAGTACATCCTGAGGTCTCCGGACTTATTAATGTATATGAAGGAGTTTTCCGCCGCATGCGCCAGCTGGCATGCCCACGCCAGATAGCGGGTATCACAGGTTTGCCGCGCGGTAATGTCAAGCGCGTGCATCCATTTGGTGAGGTAATGGAAATACTGGCCGTCCCTTTCCCATTCGATGTGGCGATCCAGTGGTTCGCCCGCCGCTCTTTCCGGCAGTCTCTTCCCAATTCTTAATCCCCCGGCTGTTGGGTTAAGCCTCCCTTTCCGGTCGCCCAATCCGCTTATCCACCCTTCCCCGGGATCATCATCACGGTGCCGGCCCAGGGTGTTGTGAACTTTTTCTATAAGTTTCAGAGCAATCGCAGAGAAATTTTCATTTCCGGTAACTCTGGCCAGCCCCTGAAAATTACAGACCGCGAAAGCGTCGGTCCAGAGATAGCGGTCCTGCTCTTTTTCCGAAGTCAGGCCGGTTCTTTCCGCAAAATCGCTCATTAATTCTTCGGCCTCTCTGATATATATTTTTTCCTGCTTCATCATTGATATTAAATAGTTATTAAACCAGGGTTTACTGATTCAAATTTATCGATCTCACCTATAATTATATTTTTTCAATTCATCCAGAAGCCTTACCATATCTCCTTTCTTCTGGCGGTTTTGTCCAGCCGCGCGGGAAAACTTTCTCTGAAGAATCCTGTTTCTGTTCTTTCTGATCAGCGCGCTTATGCGTGTCAGGTGCTCACCGGTTCCGTTCTAAGTTCGACCGGCAGACATTTTGATTCCTCCCTCTTAAGATGGTTTCCAAAAGTGCGGCGATGACTCCTTTCAGCTGGTAACAGGTCCGGATTCTCGAAGAATTTCGATCTTTCGTTTTATCTCCTCTTTCTATATTAAACAGAAGCTTTGCCGTCAATTCAATTGGTGCACTCCACCTGTAATTGACTTATCTCGACAACGACTTCCGGAATCCGCTCCGGAAAAGTGTCAGTTAAAAGGAGAACCTGCCGATTGCCGGGCCATAACGGCACCTATATGATGAATAACAGGCGGCCTGACCGGCCCCGGGGCCATGACAGCCGGAAGACCGGCTGAGTAATGAATAGCCAGTTATGAAGTTAACCAGTCCCGCGTTCGAAAATAACGGAAATATTCCTGAAAAGTACACCTGCCAGGTCGAGGATATAAATCCCGGGCTGAATCTTGAAGATGTACCTGATGAAGCAGAAAGCCTGGTTTTAATAGCCGATGATCCGGACGCGCCGGGGGGGGCTGGCTGCACTGGCCGGTATATGATATACCCGCGGAGATGGCCGGCATGGAGGAAGACAGCGCGCCGGACAAACAGGGATTGAACGATTTCGACAGGGTAGAATACGGAGGCCCCTGCCCTCTCTCCGGAGAGCGCCGGTATTTTTTCAGAGTTTAGTCTGGAGGAGGGACGGAAGCGTTCCGATGTGGAGGATGCCATGGAGGGGCGTGTAATCGAGAGCTGTGAGCTGATGGGTAAATACTCCGGGAATTGATCGCTCTGGCGTTCTCCGCAAAGGCCATTCGGCGTAGCTGTCAACCACCCTTATTCATATTATCAGTGGATTCAACCTGTCGGGGCGTAAACTCTTGCATGTTATATGGGCCTGAAATAGGTATTACCGCTTATGGAGCAAAAAGATGGCTTAACTTCGGTATAATTAATTTACAGCCGGTGGAACTGATGAAGTTGGGAATAATTTTCTTTTTTTCTACCTTAGCAGACCGCCAGGAAGAACTTCCTTTATGG
>JAWODM010000003.1:0-3559 GCA_046483305.1 Candidatus Krumholzibacteriales bacterium
GTCAGCACCAATCTTGCCCTGATAGATGAAGAGGGAACGGTTATCAAGGATGTATACCTGCGGACCAGGGCGAGGCCGATAGAGGTAGTGTCGGAGGGGCTGGATGAGATTAGAAGGGATGTGGGCGAATATGTCGATATCCGGGGAGTGGGGACCACCGGCTCCGGGAGAGAGCTGATCGGGATTCTGATAGGGGCGGATATTATAAAGGATGAGATTACAGCTCACAAGTCGGGAGCTTCCTTTATCGGGGATCTTCTTCTGGGAAGAAGTGTGGACACCATATTCGAGATTGGCGGCCAGGATTCGAAATTCATATCGATAGATGACGGAGTGGTGGTCGATTTCACCATGAACGAAGCCTGCGCGGCCGGAACCGGATCTTTCCTTGAGGAACAGGCCGAGAAGCTGGATATCCAGATAAAGGATGAGTTTGCCAGGAGGGCTTTCCAGTCGGAATCGCCACTTAAGATGGGAGAGCGGTGTACTGTCTACATGGAGCAGGATGTTACCACCTACATGAAGAGAGGGGCCGGGAAGAACGATATTATAGCCGGGCTTGCATACTCGGTTGTTCAGAACTACCTCAACCGGGTGGTCAGAGGCAGAAAGATCGGGGATACCATATTCTTCCAGGGCGGAACCGCTTATAACGATTCAGTTGCCGCGGCTTTCAGCGAAGTGCTGGGAAGGGATATCATCGTTCCCCCTTACAACGGAGTGATGGGCGCGATAGGGGCGGCGCTGCTGGCCAGGGAAAAGGTTCTGGCGCTGGACAAAGAGACAGAATTCAGGGGTTACGACATATCGAGCATAGATTACAGCCTCAGGGAGTTCGAATGCAGGGGGTGTACCAACTACTGCAGCATCCAGGAGTTTACGGTGGAGGGTGAGAAGACCTACTGGGGAGACAAGTGCAGCGACCGTTACCGCAAGAGAGCGAAGGTAGCCAGAAAAGCGGCAATCCCCGATATGATATCTATTTATAAGGAACTGCTGGACAGGGATCCTGTAGAGCAGGTCAGGGAAAGAGCCGGTATGGACATAGACACCTCGTGGGAAGGCAATGGGGATGCGCCAAGAGCGGGGCTTCCCCGCTCGATGTATTATTACGACCGGGGGCAGTTCTGGACCGCTTACCTCAGGGGACTGGGATTCGAAGTGGTCAAGAGTACGGAAACTACCAAGAAGATATCGCAAACCGGCATGGAATTGGTAGTAGCGGAACCATGTTTCCCCATTCAGATTGCTCACGGCCACGCAGCCGCTCTGCTGGAAGAGGATACGGATTTCATATTCATGCCAAATGTCCTTAATTCGGAGACGGACGCTCCGGAGGTAAATTCCTACGTATGCCCCTGGGGATCAACCCTTCCTTATGTGCTGCAGAACAATCCGCTGTTCAGCGACAGGAGAGATATTATAGCTTCCCCCTCGATTCATTTCAGGGAGGGGATGGATTTTGTGGAGAAACAGCTGTGGGGCTTTGCCGGGCCTTTCGGGATAAGCAGGAAGAGGCACCGGCAGGCGGTGGCTGCAGCTTACAGCGCTCATTCTCTTTTCGAAGAGGACCTGCTGGAAGCGGGAAGAGAAGCTCTTGAGATACTGTCGGATCAGAATGAAACGGGGATTGTCCTGGTGGGAAGGCCCTACAACATAATGGACAGCGAAGCGAATATCGGAGTCCCGGCCAAACTGAGAGATTATTACGGAATAAATGTAATCCCCTATTTCTTCCTGCCTCTGGAGGGGATTGAAATATCAGACGTAACTGATAATATGTTCTGGAATTACGGCAGAAAGATAATTCAGGCCAACCGCTTTGTTGACGGCAGGGATAATCTTCACCTGATCTATATTACCAATTTCAAATGCGGCCCCGACTCTTACATAAAGTCATTCCTGGAGATGTCGGCCAAACGTCCCTTCCTGACTCTTCAGTTTGATTCACACGGGAATGATGCCGGAATAATGACCAGGTGTGAGGCATATCTTGACAGCAAAGGAGTGCTCAGATGGTGGGCGAAAGATCGCTCGAAGGAAGAACAATATACATTCCAAGAATGTCCGACGGAGGAGCGCAGGCCTTCTCAGCGGCATTCAGACATGTCGGCCTGAACGCCCGGCCTGTTCCCCAGGGTGACGAAAGAACCCTGGAACTGGCCTCCGCATATACCTCCGGGGATGAATGCCTCCCCGCCAGGGTGACCCTTGGCAATTTTCTCAAGATAACCGAGTGGGACGATTTCGATCCCTCCAGGGCGGCGTTCTTTATGCCCACCTCGGGCGGCCCCTGCCGGCTTGGACAGTACGCGCCCTTCATGAGAAAGATTTTTGAGGGGTTGGGTTACCGCGACCTGATGATCCTCTCTCCCAGCAGCAAGGATGGATACCGGGACCTGGGAGATTCGGTTCAGTCTTTCATGAAGCTTGGATGGTTCGGCCTGGTAGGGAGCGACGCTCTCAGGAAGATGCTTCATAAATACAGGCCTTATGAGACCGGGGAAGGGGCTGCTGACAGGGCTTTCACGGAATCGCTGGAGGATTTCTGCGATATTCTGGGTGACGGTTCCGTATCGCTCAAGAGCAAGCCGGAAGCGCTGGCAGGTTCCCTGGCTCGGGCCAGGGAGAGATTCCGCGAAGTTCCGGCGGACTGGAGCAGGGATGTTATGATGATAGGTGTGGTGGGTGAAATATTCTGCCGGCTGAGTACCTTCAGCAATCAGGACCTGATCCGCAGGATGGAGAAGTTCGGAGGAAGAGCCTGGCTCTCCGACATTTCTGAATGGATCTGGTATACCGACGAAGAGCATGTATGGTGGCTGAATACCATGGGCAGAAAATACTCCATGGAGATGGTAAAGACCCTGATGAAGAAGAAACTGCAGCACCGTTACGAGAAGACCATCCTTGAACCGCTCAGGGAGGAGCTTTCCGATATGGAGGAGCCCCATGATATCAAGGGGGTGCTGGATATGAGCTCCTATTACCTGCCCCCTGAGGGCGCCAAGGGTGAGATGGTGCTCAGCGTTGGGAAGGCGATTTATCTCTATGAAAAGGGCGTGGACGGGATAATCGATATCAGCCCTTTCACCTGTATGAACGGAATCGTATCCGAGGCGGTCTACCCCGCGCTGAGCAGAGACCATGATGACATCCCGATAAGGTCATTCTATTTCGACGGAAGCCCCATAGATCTTGAAAACGACCTGGAAATTTTCCTGGAGCTGGCCAGGAATTATAACCGTAGGAAAAAAAGGGGGCTCAGGCGGGCAGGGAAAGCGTGAGCGACGGGACCGCCTGCTCCGGAAAGACAGCGCCTTGAAGAGATTCTTGAAATTTCCGCTACTCCCGCCCATTCTTGCCGCAATAATCATAGTTTACCTGTCATGCGAGAGGCCTGCGCCGGAATTCGAGGTGAGCGGGGAAGTGCTGGATAACGGACTGAGGGTACTGCTGCACGAAGACCACTCCGTTTCGGTAGTGAGTTATCAGACCTTCTTCAGGGCAGGCAGCCGCAACGAGAGGAGAGGGATCAGGGGAATTTCTCAGCTGGTGG
>JAWODM010000024.1:0-89713 GCA_046483305.1 Candidatus Krumholzibacteriales bacterium
TCTCCTCCTGGCTCCTGGCTCCTGGCTCGGTTTCGATCGCGTGACCGAGGCCCTCTTTTTCGGCTCCCTGATCCCGCTGGCCCTCAGCAGCAGATCAGGTATCATACTCCCCTTCATATACGGGGCCGGGACCGCCCTTCCGGTTTTCGTCTTTGCCGCCGGCCTGGCCCTGGGCATAAAATCGGTATCCGAATGGTTCACCAGGATCTCGGGGATCGAAAGGTACATGCGCAAGGTCACCGGGGCGATATTCATCGGCGCCGGGCTGTACTATATATGGAACTACCTGCTGCCGGGACTGCCCTGAAGCTGAAAGCGGGGGGCCGGTCCGGCATCCCGGGTCTATCAAATCAGGCAAGATCAAGAATTTTTTTGAGAACAGGCAGCTTTAACGCCGTATGACGGAGTTATCGTCATATGGCATGCCAAATGACGACGAAAGCGTCATATGGCATGAGCCCCCGGCTGGCCGGGTCAGTAATAGTACCTCATACTGAAATAGATCACCCTGCCGTATTCGCCGAACTCCGAAGCCGCTCCGGCCGCCTGCCCGGAACTCTCCCCGAACCCCAGGTACCCTCCCCCGCCGAGGTAGATGTTCTTTCCGATATTGTACTCCAGCGCCGGGGCGAACAGGACCGAGCCGTCGGCAAGATTTATGAAGAACTGGCCGGTCCCCGAAATAAGGGGGGTGAACTGCCAGGTGACCGCCGGCAGGAGGTAATGCCTTCCCATCAGAAAGACACCGCTCTCTCCGTAGGCGGGGTGGCTGTTGATATTGGAATAATAATCTTTTCTTTCGCCCGCTCCGGCCCCGTTGTAGTGATACTCGCACCAGGTGTACATCCTGGCCTGAAAGAACGACCTGTCCCACCCGGCCACCAGCCGGACGAACTCTTCGAGGGCGAAATCGTTCTCCACCCGGTTATAGGCGGCCTCCAGCCATACCCCGGAGCCCCCCACCGAGCGGGCGGCGTCCAGCCCGGCCAGGAAGTTTTCGCGGTAGATGATAACGGTGGCCGAAAAGTCGGTCCTGGCCAGGTAGGTCCTGCCCCGCAGGTAGGCGGCAGAATTCTCCGCCTCCGCGTCCTCTCCCGGTATGACCCCGGCGTCGATTTCGCTCATCACGCCCAGCGGATAGATCGCCCTGAGAGCGTCCAGCCCCACCCGCTCCTCCCGGTCCAGCTCGTCGAACCGGAAGGGGGCCAGAACATCGGTGGGATTTACCGTCTTGCCGGCGCCCCAGCCGAACGGCTGCCTTCCCAGGTACAGGTCCAGCGGCCCGCTCCAGGCTATATAGAACCTGTCCAGGTTCTGGTTCAATCTCAGGGAACCGGGGTCATTGCCTGGAGCGGGGTATATCCGGGAGCGGATATCGTCTATCCGGTAACCGGACTGCGAGGTGCTGATATTAAGAAGCTGGCCCAGGGAGCTTTCCAGGACGTTCGCCGAGGCGGTGTAGGAGGCGAACAGCTTCAGGCCCCGGTTCAGGTCCGCGGCGCCGTCGATCCTCAGCCGGGTGGTGTTGGCTCCCAGCAGGCCACCGCCGGCTCTTCCATACGAAAGATACTGCGGCGGTTCTATATTCATCTGAAAGTTCTTGAAGTAACCGTCGATCTCGATACCGGCGGCAAAGAGGGATACGGCCGGAAAAATCGCCATCAGGAACAGCAGCCAGAAACTTAAAGCTCTATTCCTCATCTTCATTCTTTCCGTCTATTCCCGGGATGTTCTTTTCGCTGCCGGTCTCGTCGGCGGTGATCTTTCCGTCTCTGAGGGTCAGCAGCCGCTCCGCGCGCTGCATTACCAGGGGGTCGTGGGTGGAGAATATGAAGGTCATCCCGGTATCCCTGTTCAGCTGGCGCATCATATCCAGAAGCTCTCCGCTGGTGGTGGAGTCCAGGTTGGCGGTCGGCTCGTCGGCCAGGATGATGTTCGGGCCGGCCGCCATCGCCCTGGCCACCGCTACCCTCTGCTTCTGCCCGCCGGACAGCATGGTCGGGCGGGTATCCGCCTTGTCCTCCAGCCCCACCATCTCCAGCAGCTCCATCACCCTCTCCCTTCTCCTGTGCTTTTCCACCCCCTGGAGGATCATCACGTATTCGATATTCTCGGTGGCGGTGAGCACCGGTATCAGGTTGTAGGCCTGAAAGATGAACCCGATATGGTCCCGCCGGAAATCGGAGAGCTCTGTCCCGCTCATTTTCCCGATCTCCCTTCCGTCCAGAAATGCCCTGCCGGCGGTGGGGGTGTCCAGACCGGAGATCAGGTTCAGGAAGGTGGTCTTGCCCGAACCGGAGGGCCCCACTATGGCGGCGAACTCCCCTTTCTCTATCTTCAGGTCGATCCCCCGGACCGCCCTGACCTCCACTCCGTCCTGATAGGTTTTCTCCAGCCCTTCGGCTACAATCAGATCACTGCTTTCCATCTTTCCTCCTGATCCTCATTATAATTCCTTTGACAGCGCCCGCGCCGGGTTAAGCCGGGCTGCGTGCACCGCCGGGTAAAGCGATATCAGAAATGTGCATATCATGAATCCGGCCGAGTACTTTATGAACGGCTCGGCCTCCAGTACCGGGTATATATCGGTGGTAACCGTCACATTCAGAAATTCCACACCCTCGCCGCCCAGGCCCAGCCCTATCTCCCCGAACAGGAGGGTGACCAGAAGCCCCAGCGCGGAGCCGGCTATCACACCCGCCACCGCCAGGGAGAGAGATTCCAGAACTATCAGCCTCCCCATCTGCACGGACCTGGTCCCCTGGGCCAGCAGGACTCCGAACTCGAAGGTTCTCTCGTACAGGGACATGAATATGGTGTTGAGAATAACGAAGGCGACCAGAACGAACATTATCAGCCCCACGAAAGATATGATGTTTTCGCTCATGGCGAAGGCGCTGACCAGCTGGGGGGCCAGCTCCTGCCAGCTGAGCGCCTGGTTCCCGTGCCGGCTGTACTTTTCCCAGAAGAACAGGGACTGGTCCAGGCCGTATTCAATGGAGGTGAAATCAACCGCGATCTCGTGGCAGCTGCCGCCCAGGGCAAGCATCCGGCGGGATCTGCCGATACCGATCAGCGCCACCCCGCGGTTCATGTTCCGGTCTCCGGTGTCGAAGATACCGGATACCCTGCAGAGGGCCTGAGAGAGGTCTCCGCTGTGAGCCTCGCTGACGGTAACCACCACCGCGTCTCCGGCCTCCAGTCTCAGTATTTCGGCCAGTTTGGCTCCTATCACTATCCCGTTTCCGTCCCTGTCCGGCAGGTACTCCCCCTCCCTGATATGCTCGTCTATGGTGGAGAGGTTCCTTTCCTTCGCCGGGTCCACCCCGATAAGCTGAACCGAGGTGACATTGACCGGGGAGCTGACCATGGCGTGGGAGTATACCCTGGGGGAGTAATGGTTCACTATCTCCTCATTCTCCAGGCTGTCCGCCACCGCGGGGAAGCGGCTGATCACATCCTCCGTTTTCCCGGAGCTCCGGTAACCCTCCCGGTGGATCTGGGCGTCTCCGAGGAACGACTCGGTGGCGGTCCGGTACATATTATTCTTCATCCCGTAGAAAATGCCGTGATAGAAGATCATGGCGGCAAAACCGATGGATATGGCGGTGGTGGAGACCAGGGTTCGGCCCCGGTTTCTGAAGAGATTGCGCCATGCCAGTTTAAGGAATACCATGCCTCTTTCCGTTCTATTTGGCGCTCATCGCCCTGGCCGGGTCCACCCTGGCCGCCCTGGCTGCGGGATAAACCGCCACCAGCGCCGCGCTGATGAAAATAAGAACCAGCGGGACGTAGAACGCGGCGGGGAGGATCCTGCTCGGATACTCGCTGACCGTAATCCCGGCCACCGACATCTCCCCGAACCCGCTTATGCCGTTAATGCTGAAGTAGTAAAGAAGGGCCAGGGTTATCGCGGAGCCGGCGATTGAAGAGGCCAGGGCTATGGTTCCTATCTCCAGGTATATCATCCGCACTATCTGCCAGGGCCTGGTACCCAGCGCCTTCATCACCCCGTACTCCTTTCTGCGCTCCATCACCGACATCAGGACGGTGTTCAGAACCCCCACCGCCACTATTATTACTATGATAGCGTATGAATAATACGCCCCCGCCTTGTCCGACTTCATGGACCGGTAGAACACCGGGTTTATTTCCGGCCATTCGGCCACGTCCAGCTCCCGGCCTTTCAGTTCTTCCCTGAGCCTCTCAGCCGCCGGATGAACCTGGTCCAGGGCGCGGCACACCACCAGAATCTCGTGGATCCTGCCTTCCAGGGCGAACAGGCTCTGGGCGTCGCGGATATGCATGTATACGGAGGCCCGGTCGTTGGCCTGGTTCCCGCTGGAGTATAAACCCCTTATCCGGTATATCCCGGAGGCCATGGAGCCGTCCGCCGCCTGGGAAATAATTATCAGGGAATCGCCGGCGCCGGCCTCCAGAGCCTCCGCCAGCCGCCCCCCCAGCAGAACCGACCGGTCAGGGGAATCTCCCAGTGGCTCGCCCTTCTCTATCCTGCCGTTGAACCCGGTGGCGCTGTTCTCTTCCTCCGGCTCTATCCCCACTATCTGCACGCCGGCGGTATTCTCTCCAACCGAGCCCAGGCCGGAAGTTATCACCCTTGGCGCCGCTCCCTCCACCCCCTTGGCGGAGCGGACCTTTTCAATCACCCGGCCGTAGTTGTCAATGGTCTTGTACAGGCCCGGCCTTTCCAGGTAATCCCCCCTGTGGACCTGTATATGGCCGGTCCAGGTCCTGGTGAATTTATTGATCATGTAGTCGTAGGCGCCCTCGGTCCATCCGATGGTGAATCCGCAGAGGACAAACCCGCCGATCATCATCAGCATGGTGAACATGGTCCTGCGCTTCTGGCGCAGGGTATTCCTGAGTGAGTACTTATACAGCACGGCAGCTCTCCTACCTGCGCTTTCTCAGATTCCTGAGGGTGAATATATCCCCGCCCAGCTCCACGTCGAAATCTATCTCCAGGTATTCGACGGTGGTCCGGTGCCCCTCCTTCTCCCCGGAGAGGGGGATCATGGTCATCCGGGCCGGGATCTTCTTTCCGTCCATAACCCTTACCTTGCCGTACAGCATCTTCTTCATCACCCGGTCCTTTTCATCCACGAACCTCTGTTCCACCGGAAGACAGTTATCCCGGTCCACTATCATCACCAGTTTCTTCCAGACCGTTACCACCCCCTCTTTCGGTACCAGCTCCAGATACATCAGGCCGGGCTCGGCGCCGGGAGGGTGGAACTCGCTGTAGCTGTAATCAGTGATGAAGGAGGATTCCCTTACGATATCGTCGTTGGTAAAATCGCTTCCCATCCAGTTGGCCATCATCATGGAGGGCGGTATCTTGATAACCTTGTTGATATTGGGCATGTAGTTCCACATCTCATTTTCTATCTTCAGGGTGGCGGTCCCCTTCTCCTTCTCCGGCTTCCGGACTACAATCAGCATCTTTTCCATCCCCGCACTCCAGAAATCCATCACCAGCATCCTCTCCCAGTGGGGGTTCACTATGGTCATCTTCATCCTGCCCCTGCTGGAGCTGCTCCGGTACAGGCGGTCCAGCTTCTCTATCACCTC
This sequence comes from Candidatus Krumholzibacteriales bacterium, assembly GCA_046483305.1. Lineage (GTDB taxonomy): Bacteria > Krumholzibacteriota > Krumholzibacteriia > Krumholzibacteriales > WJIX01 > WJIX01. The sequence goes on from JAWODM010000024.1 coordinate 5,593, forward strand.
GTCCACATCGGATCCCGGCGCCGCCGATGAGGCGGCCAGGATAACAACCGCCGTTATGGCTACCGATAACTTTTTCATCCTGCCCCCCCTTTCTGGGATTTGCCCCTATCTATGACATTGCAAACATCCTGCCCGGCTTATGGCATATACAAAATTAATCTGTTTCCGGCGACCGCCCCCCCGGTTTAGGAACCGGGAGAATTCTCTCCCCTGAGCCGGCCCGAGGTGGAATATTCCTCGCTCGCGAAGTCGATATCTTTCCACTCCTTGAGGGTCCACTTCGGCTGGCCTGACCTGATGAAGGTGAACCTGGCTATTCCCGCGTAGCTCGGCTCCCCCTCCAGGGTGATCAGGTATTCGCCCTCCACCCAGGGCTCGTCCCCCTCCAGGTTAACCTGGTCGAAGTCGCCGTTCTCGTCCCCGAACCTGATGGACCTGGCTTCGGCATAATCACTCTTGATCTTGTTGAGGAAGTCCAGCTCCTTTTCCTTGCCCCAGTCCTGGAATTCGCCGGGGAATTGATTTTCGACCTGGGCGGTTGGAACAAACAGAAAGTCGTCGGATAGAGACCTCTCGTAGTTCGAGTTGGCCAGCTCCGCGAATCCGGACGAAAGGTTCACGAAGACATCGGTGGGCTCTTCCACCGCAACCCAGGTATCCTCCTCGCCCCCCCCCGGTTCCACCGGGTCCCTGGGCTCGAAAATGCACCCGGCTGCCGCGGCCGCCAGAATGATAATCCATACTATCGCTGCTCTCTTCATGATATCTCCTAAAACTGATACGACAGGCTCATCTGAGCGTCGACGTATTCCTTCATCTCCTTGGTGATCCTTTCACCGAAGTTCCTTATGTAATATAAGTCCAGGTCGAGGCTCGCTCCAAACATTACATCCTTCTTCCCCTTGACCCCGATCCGGAAGGTTCCCGACTCGTAGGTCCTGGAACCGGTTACGACTCTAACGCCATCCTCCACTCCCAGCGAATTGCTCTCCCTGAACCGCAGGGTGTTATCCGTTGAAAATCTCAGGTAATCGACCGGAAGGTAGTTCATCTTCAGCCGGAACTCGTGCCTGAGATCCTCGCTGGAGCGGTTGTATCTCCGCTCCCCTTCGAAGTCGAGGTAACTCCCCGTGTCCCTCATATTATACCTGTGGTTGAAGCCGAAACTGATTTTCTTTCCGGGAAAGCTCACCCCCGCGTCCGTTTCCACTCCCACGGTTCTGTCTATGAAATTACGGTTCTCGTCGAAAGTGTATTCGGTGTACTCTATCTTTACCTCGTACCTCTGGGTAAGGTCCAGCCACTCCCGGGGCCTGATCATTATCACCGGAAGAAGCCGGTAGATGTACCTGGCCCGGTTATCGCTGGAGAGCGACGCGTCTATATTAATTATATCATACTTGCTCGCTTCGATATCCACAGTGGTCTCCACCGCCCCGAACGGTTCCGCCTCCAGAGAGGCCCTGCCCCCGAAGTAGAGATTGTCCACGTCCCTGGGGTTTTCCTCGTACTTCTTGTAGAACCTCTGCTTCAGGTAGGTCTGCCCGCTGAGGCTGATCTTAAAATCCTCTCCCAGGCTCTGGGAAGCGTTGAACATTACCCTCTCCTCGTCCTCCCGGTATGCCGATACCGACGTGGGCCCGTAATCGACATCCATGGTCTTCTTCGACACGACAACGCTGGCGTTGCCGCGGGCACTGAACCTGTATTCGGTCCGGGCGGAGAGATTGTCTGTTTCCTGAGTCTTGGAAAGCCGCTGGTCCACCAGGTAGTTATTATCCTCCAGTCTGTGATCGAAATTTATCCTCACGGTTACATCGCCGGTGGGCATATATGCCGAGGTCACATTGAGATTCTCGCTTAATATCTTGATTATATCCTTCTTGGCCAGTTCCGGGTTGTCGATTACCTGCAGGGCGTTTCCCCTGGGAGGCTCTACCCTGTTAATCTCGCCCTGGGTCTTCTGGTATGAAACCTTCAGGAATTCCTGGTCATTCTTCCGGTACCCCGAATTGAAGGTGAGAGTATCAATGGAGGTGGGCATCGATTCATAATACAGGTAACTTATCCGGCTGTCCTCGCTGGAGGCCAGTTTCCCGTAGTTTCCGGATATGGAGAGGTGCTCTCCCAGGTTGTAAGAAAGTTTGCCGCTTGCCTTCAGCGAAAACTTTTTGTCGTATTTGAAATCGTGCATCCCCTCATTGTATTCCCCGTAAATATCCAGGTTTGAGCTGCCGGCGGAGAAGAGAGGTTCAAAGTAACTGAAGGAGGCCGAAACCTTCTTGTCCTCGTAAACAATATCCTTGCCGAAACGGGCTATGGAAACCGACTGGGTAGCCCTGTAATCGTCGGAGGCGGTAAATGAAATATTATATACCCCCTCCTCCTGCCTGACTCCGGAGAGGAACAACGATTCGTTGACGTCGGTCATATCCCTGGTCTTATACGATCTCTTGCTCACCGATATCCTGGAATTCAAAAGCATACCACCGCCCGGGTCAACCCGCACATTCATTTTGCTGCCCATGGAGGTGAACATCTTGTCGGTTGTGGTGTTAAAAGACCATACCGGCACAAGCAGCCTGGTCTCGGTGGAATCAGAGCCTGTGGCAACCGTGGGGGCGCCGGGCTGCTGCCCGGCCGCGGGGACGGCGAGCAGGCACAGCGAAGCGGCGGCCAGCCCTGATATCAACCTAACAAGTTTCATTAAGCCCTGCAGTGTCATTAAAGGATTCAAAAATCCTGAACCATTCTTCCAGATTCAGGTTTTCGGCTCTTCTGTTCATATCTACGCCCGTCTGTTTCTCCAGCTCCCGCTGAATCCTTCTCTTCTGCTGAGCGCCGGAATCCAGCAGAGAATTTCTCAGCTTCTTCCTTCTCTTTGAAAAAGCTTTCTTCAGAAAGCGCAGAAACAGTTCTCTGTCTTCAGGAGCGTTCTCCAGCTTCAGGGGGTAAAACCTGCATACGGTGCTGTCCACCGCCGGCCGGGGATAAAACGAACCGGCCCCCACATCCATTACCTTCTCCGCCTTCAGGTAACTCCGCAGATAAATGGTAAGCACTCCGCAGTTCCTGCTTCCGGGCTCCTCCAGAATCCTTTCCGCCACCTCCTTCTGGACCATGATAACAGAACACAGCGCTCTATCCGACTCCGGAAGCTTTAACAGTATGCTGCTGGTCAGCATATACGGGATATTTCCTATGATCTTGCAGCTGGGCTTTCCTCTTCTGCGGGCCTCCCGGTCGAAATCGATTTCCAGCACATCGGCATTTACTATCTCCACATTATCCGCTGCGGAGAACCGGACGCTCAGCTCCTCGCAGAGATTCCGGTCTATCTCCAGAGAAACCGTGATGGCGCCGCTATCGGCCAGATGGGCGGTCAGGGCTCCCTTTCCGGCCCCGATCTCGAACACCAGCTCGCCCGGCTCCAGCCGGAGGGCATCTACTATCCTCAGGGCCGCGGAACTGTTAATCAGGTAGTTCTGGCCCAGACTCTTTTTTGCTCTTCCAGGCATGCTATCTCCAGCCCTGTTCGGCATCAGTTTCTTAACTATAATTTTAACATATTCAGCCGGTTCGGCAAATCACAGAAGCAGGCCGGGGCTTTCCGCAAGAACCGCCTCGGGGGTAAGCGCGCCGGGTTGCCGGGGAATCAGTCCGGCTGGACCAGCTGAAAAGTCCTGGCTCTGAAGCTGGCCCCCGGTATCCCCTCAACCAGCTCCCTGCACCTTTCAATATCCAGCCCCGGAACGCTCACCGCGGTGGCGGTGCACCTCATGCTGGACGCGGCGGCCTTTCTGAGAAAGTCGAGGACCGAATCGAAGGCCTCTCCTCCCGCGTCAGGCCTGCAGAGCCGGTTGTAGCTCTCCCGGTCGTATCCGTTAATGCTTACCGATATTCTGTCGAATCGCTCCTCCAGCTGAGGCACGATATCTCTCCGGTTTATCATATTACCCTGGCCGTTGGTATTGAGTCTCAGGGGAAGGTTATGTTTCTTCAGGGCATCGGCTGTATCGAGCAGGAAATCCAGCCTGGTGGTCGGCTCGCCGTAACCGCAGAAAACTATCTCGGCGTAACGGCCCTCTTCCAGCTGCTTCTGAACCTCCTGAACGGTTTCCTCCGTTTCCGGCTCCACGATCAGGTCCAGATTGTAACCGTACAGTTCGTTGTTCCGGTTCCTCCGGGCGCAGAAACCGCAGTTATTGGTGCAGGTGTTGGTCGGATTTATATACAGGCTGTCCCTGATCGAATACACTATGCTCGGCGGTATGTCCTTTTCCCCGTGCAGGCACCTCCGGTAATTCCTTTCGGTTGCCCTGGCTATGTCGCGGGGGAATACCGATTTGATCTCAGCGCTCCTCTCCGCTATGATTTTCAGGTACGCGGGTTCGTTTCTCTTTCCCCGGTAAGGCTCCGGCGGCAGATACGGGCAGTCGGTTTCCAGAACGAAACCGCTGGAAGGAAGGGATTTCAGTGTTTGGGGAAGCCCGGAATTCCTGTATGTGAGCGGGCCTCCGATACCAAGGATAAATCCAAGCCGGTATACCTCTTCCGCCTCCTCAACCCCTCCTCCGAAGGCATGGAATATGCCCCCCACATCGGACGCTCCCTCCTCGGAAAGGATCTTCACCACATCCTCGAAGGCGTCCCTGCAGTGAACCACTATCGGTTTGCCGAAATAGAGCGCCGCCGATATCTGTTTTCTGAAAACATCCCTCTGGAGATCCCGGGGTGACAGGTCTCTGTAGTAATCCAGCCCTATCTCGCCCAGGGCCAGGACTTTCTTCCTGAGAAGATACTTCTTGATTCTTTCCTCCAGCTCCCTGTCGTAATCGGAAGCCTCATGCGGATGTATCCCCACCGCCGCATATACCCCCGCGAATTCCCCGGTCAGCCTGACCACCTGATCCAGCGATCCCCGGTCGTATCCGACCGCGACCATTTCAGCTACTCCGGCCCTGTCAGCCCGGTCCACCACCTCTTCCCTGTCTCCGTCAAAATGACGCATATTGAGATGCACATGGGTATCTACAAGCATTGCCCGGTTGCCTTTCTTTTCTGTCAGTCGGATTGCAGCCTGGGAAACAGCGGCTCGATTTTTTCCAGCCCGGTAATGCCCGCCCTGTCAGGCGGAAGCTGCTGCGGGCTGACCGCGTCTGTTCCCAGAATTTCCAGCATTCTCTCCATCTTGCCGGGGAGGAAAGGCTTAAGAACCGTCCCCGCGGATGCGAGCACCGCCAGCAGCTGCCGGAATATCTCTTCCAGCTCTTCCCTGCTCCCCTCTTTCCTGGCCAGCTCCCAGGGCTTTTTCTCCTCTATATACTTGTTGGCTCTCTGAATAACTGGCCAGAAGCCGCTGAGGGCTCTGGAGAAAAGCATCTTTTCCATATAAAGCAGATACTGCTCGACCCCCTCCGCCACCTCCGCATAAAGCTCCGACCGGTTATTGAAATCGCCCTCCGGGACCTCTCCTTCAAGGTACTTCACTATCATGGAAGCGGTCCTGCTCAGCAGGTTTCCCAGTTCGTTGGCGAGCTCGGTGTTGTAGCGGTTCCTGAGAATCTCTATCGATATATCGCCGTCGCCGTCGAAAGGGACCTCCCTGAGGAGGAGATACCTCAGCGCCTCCGCGCCGAACTCCTTCTCCAGCTCTTCCGGGTCCAGGACGTTGCCCCTGGTTTTGCTCATCTTCTCCCCGGAGAGCGAGATGAAACCATGCGCGAACACCTTGCGGGGAGGAGGCTCCCCGGCGGCCAGCAGCATCGCCGGCCATATAATGCAGTGGAACCTGGTAATATCCTTTCCGATCACATGAACATCCGCCGGCCAGTATTTATGGTAGAGCGGGTCATCGCTTCCGTATCCGAGAGCCGAAATATAATTGGTGAGGGCGTCGAACCATACATAAATGACATGTTCCTTGTCTATGGGAAGGGGGATTCCCCACTCCTTGCCTATCCTGGAGATGGAAACATCTTTCAGCCCGTCCTTTATTACATTTACTATCTCATTTTCCCTCTTCTTCGGCTCGATAAAGCCGGGTTTGTTCTCGATCAGCTCCAGCAGCGGCTCCGCAAACCGGGAGAGGGCGAAGAAGTAGTTCTCTTCATCTATAACCTTCGCTTCCTCCCTGTGCCGGGGGCACAATCCGTCCTCCAGGTCGGCCTCGGTTATAAACTCCTCGCATGACTCGCAGTAGTAACCGGTGTACCGGTCCCTGTAGATGTACCCCTTCTCATGTATCCTGCCGAACAGCCTGGTCACCGCGTCGATATGCCTCTGCTCGGTGGTATGGATAAAGTCGTCGTATGATATATTGAGGTTCTTCCATACATCTCTGAACTCCCCGGACATCCGGCGGCAGTATTCAAAGGGTTCCAACCCTTTCTTTCTGGCCTCTTTCTCCACATTGGCGCTGTGTTCGTCATTTCCCATCAGGAAGAGGGTGTCAAACCCGCACATACGCTTATACCTGGCCATCACGTCCGCCCCTATCTTTTCGTAGGCGGTACCCAGGTGCGGTTTCTGATTAACGTAATCGATCGCGGTGGTAATATAGAATTTCTCTTTTGCCATTACGGCTGCCCTTTCCCTTGCGGTATTTAATTAATGGTATTAATCCCCGTCTTCCCCGTCTTCAAAACCAAGCTCTCTTCTGAAATCTTCGAGGGGAGTATTCACGCTGTTTCCATTCTCGTCGACCAGGGATATGGTCCTGTCGAAGACACTTATTTTACCTACCTTGTATTCGCCGCCGAAGCAGTTTACTATGCTTCCCTCTTTGGGGATACCTTTCTTCAGTTCCCGGTATACGTCCAGTTCGTAATTCAGGCAGCACATCAGTCTTCCGCATACACCGGAAATCTTGGCCGGGGTCAGGGGGAGGTTCTGCTCCTTGGCCATCTTGAGAGTTATAGGTTCGAATTCCTTTATGAAGGTCGCGCAGCAGAGTTTTCTGCCGCACATCCCCACCCCGTTGAACCTTCTCGCCTCATCCCTTACCCCTATCTGGTGCAGGTCAATCCTGGTCTTGAATACCGCGGCCAGGTCCCTGACCAGTTCCCGGAAATCGACTCTGGTTTCGGCGGTAAAATAAAAGGTGATCTTGTTGCAGTCGAACTGGTATTCCACATCTATCAGCTTCATGGGGAGATTATGCTCTTCAACCTTCTTGTGGCACACCTCTACCGCTTTCTGCTCTCTTGACCTGGCCTCCTGCAGTTTCTTCTCGTCCTCTTCGGTGGCATGCCGGATAATCTCCTTATCCACATTCTCGATCTCTTCATCCCCGCCTGTATATACGTTCTCGATGGTCCCCATATCCTCTCCGCGGTCCGCCTCCACGATACAGTAATTCCCAATCTGAAGGAATAACTCCTTGGTGTTCTTGTAAAGTTCCCGTCTGAGGGATTTGAATTTAACTTCCACTATTTCCATCGGTAATAATCACACCTGTATATGCCCTGTATATCAGCGCCTTCCATATCAACACAATCTAATACCACTTACCGGCTAAATCAAGAAACAGTTGCGTGAGGGTAAGCTCCGTATTGGCGTTTGAGCGCAGCGCCCTGGAACTTCTGGATATCTTCTCCAGGTCCGCCGGGCAGTCCCTCGCCCCGGAAAGCTCCATCACATCCCTGCCCAGCAGGGCCGAGTAGAATTCCGTTTCTACCCTGTTTTCGAGCCCCTCGCCCGTTCTCATCAGAAACCGGAACGACCTCTTCATCTCGGCCAGCAGGGTCATGATTTCTTCCCGGTTGTACTCCCTTACCGCGTTCTGGGCCTCCATGATCAGTTCCCTTCCCTTTCCCGCCGTCGCCATCCCGGTTATCCGGGCGGCCTTTTCCACAATATCCATGAATCTCGAATCTCCGTATCTGGCAGCCCTTCTCAGGTTGCCTCCCGATATATTTACCGCCCTCCTGAGCTCCGCGCCCTTCAGTGAATAAACCTTTTTCATGAACTCCTCCACCGCCTCGGGCGGGAGGTAATCGAACCTGATTCTGAAACACCTCGAGGTGATGGTCGGAAGCAGCCTGTCCGGGTACTCCGTGACCAGTATTATCAGGGTGGAGCCGGGCGGCTCTTCCAGGAGTTTCAGGAAACTGTTCTGGGCCTGGATGGTGGCCAGGTGGGCCTGGAACACTATCACCGCTGGCCGGGCCGCTTCGTATGAGTGCCTGGACACCTTCTCCTTTACCTCCCTGATAATATCTATCCCGATGCTCCTGGCCCTGGTGCCGAACTCTCCGCTGCTGAAAAAATCCTTCCTTCTGCTCTCCAGTATTACCGGCAGGGTCTTTATAACCGGCCCGGAGGGAAGGGGAAATACCGGATGAAGGTCGGGGTGTTCCAGCCTGGATATCTTTCTGCAGGAAGGGCACTTTCCGCCTTCCGCCGAACAGCCCCCCGGGCAGTTGCTCTCGGCGGCGTACCAGAGCGCCGCCAGAGCCTTCCCGCTACCCCCGGGACCGGTAAAGATGAACGCGGAAGGGGAAGTTTCCCGCATCGACTCAAGAACGGCGCGGGCCCTCTCCTGGCGCATCGCTATGATTCTTCCCGCCTCCAGTATATCCACTGCTTTCTCCTCTACCTTATCCAGCTCTGTGGGTCCATGGACTGCTTTGATTTTCTCAGCTCAAAGTGGAAGTCAGACCCTTCGGCTGTCTCCGCTATCACCGCTCCCATATCCACTATATCGCCCTTGTTTACAAAAATATTCCCGGTTCTGGCATACAGGGTATAATATCCGTCTCCATGGTTTATAATTATGCAGTTTCCGTAACCGGCCAGCTCTCCGGAATATTCCACCCTGCCTCTGGCCACCGCTTCCACCGGAGAGCCCGGCCTCACCTCGATATCTATGCCTGAGTTGAAGGTTACCGTTCCGAACTCCGGATGCCTGGAGCGGCCGAAACCGCGAACGGTCCTGCCCTCCACCGGGCTTCTCAAATTACCCTTCAGCCCGGCAAAATCCTGCTCTCCGTATTCACTCTTGCTCTCCAGGATGCTCTTTCTTCGCTCCTCCAGAGTCTCTATCAGATTCTCCAGGCGGTCTTTCGCCGCGGCCAGCTCCCGCACTCTCTTCTCGTAATTTTCCTGTTTACTTCTGATATCCCTCAGCGCCTCCTTCCTCTCCTGCCTGATGCTTTCCAGCCTGGTCAGCTCCGATCTCTTCTCTATCCCGGCCAGGCTGACTTCCTGAAGCGTTTCCGTCAGCTCGGTCCTTTCCCTTTCGATCTGGCGGCTCTTCTTCATGGCGTCCTCTATCAGCAGGGCGTCGCGCTGCGTCAGAAGCACGAAATACTTGTATTTCTGGCTCAGCTGGGCGAAATTGGAAGCGGCCAGCATCTCCTGCCAGACCGGGCGCCTGCCCTGTTTGTACATCTCTCTCATATGTAATGAGAGAATGTCCAGCCGGCGGTTGTAAACCGCCCTGTTCCTGCTCAGCGAACTCTTTACCTTCTCCACCTGAGAAGCCAGGAGCTCTCTCTTCTCTTCCAGCCCCTCCAGCAGCCGCCTGACCAGAGCGCTCTCCCTGTCCAGTTTCTCTATATACCCGCCCACCGTATTCTCCTCCCGCCGGAGCCTGCGGATCGCCTCTCTCTGCTGTTCGATCTGCTCTCTGAGTGCGGCCAGCTCCCGCTCCTTGTCGGAAATCTGTTTCTTCAGGTCACCCTGCCCCAGAACCCCCGCCGCCGGAATCACCGCCAGAACGGCCACCACAATCAGCTTTCTGCGGAACAATGATTTCATGGTTATCAGCTTCTATCTCTTCAGGTACTTCCTGATAGCTATATAACTTCCCGCCGCCCCCAGAACGGCGCACAGCAGCACGAAACCGGCAATCCCCTCCACCCTGAAGAAGGTGATCCCGGGCAGGTACCTGCTTCCCACCAGATACGATATCCAGAGCAGAATAACCGCCAGGACCGCAGAGATTACTCCCTGAAAAGCCCCCTCGAAAATGAACGGTATCTGGATATATCGGTTGGTGGCGCCAACATATTTCAATATCTCTATGGACTTCCGCCCGGATAGAATGGAAAGCCTTACCGTATTGGATATTACGAACACTATGGACAGAAACACTATCAGCCCCAGAGTCAGATCGGTCATGTAGAAACCCAGCACGATATCTTCGCCTCTATCCACCCAATCCTTTCCGTACCTGACATCCTCCACCCCTTCCCATTCGGATACCTTTCCGGCCAGGGCGCTCATGCTCTCTCCGGTGCTGTACTCCTGCTCCATCCTGACCTCGAAGGAGTTCGGCAGCGGATTGGTATCCAGGTCGTCAAGCAGGGAGCTCCCCGCTTCCAACTCCTCCCGGAACCTCTCCAGGGCCTCTGATTTGGGGACGAATACCACCCCCCGGACCGAATTGAAATCATAGAGCCCTTTCCTGATCTTCTCCACAGCGCTCTGGTCCAGCCCATCCTCCAGGTAGACATAAACCCTCATTTCCTCTCTGGCATTCTCTATCACCATCGATATGTTGAGGGTCACCAGAATAAAGATAAGCAGGACCAGCATAGAGAACCCCATTATAATAACAGAAATTACATTGGACGCTCTCCTCCGTTTGAGCATCCTCAGCGATTCTTCCAATATATACTTCATCTCATTAAACGCTGACATCTTCATCACCGTTTTCCTTACGGCCGTTTCCGGCCGAACCGCCCCGGTTCCGCGTCCTGCCGATTCGCCGGTCCCGGAATTCTCTGGCTCTTCTCTCCACCTGCGAATCAGAAATAGACCTGCGCAGGTCTCCCTCGAATACCCTGCCGCTGTCCTTGACCACCCTGCCCTCCTCGAGATAAATGGTCCTCTGCCCGAAGCTGCGGACCAGTTCCACATCATGAGTGGCCAGAAGAACCGCGGTCCCCCCCGAATTAATCCTGAACAGCAGTTCCATTATCTCCTTGGTTACGTAAGGGTCCAGGTTGCCGGTCGGTTCATCGGCCAGCAGGATGGCCGGCCGGTTCGCGATAGCCCTGGCCATGGCCACTCTCTGCTGCTCCCCGCCGGACAGGGCTTCGGGATATTCATACCTCTTATGGTAAAGCCCCACCCTTGAGAGAATATCGGTCATCTCCCTTTTTATCTCACCCATTCCCCTGCCGGAGACCTTCATCGCCAGAGCCACATTTTCAAAGACGGTGCGGTCCTCCAGGAGCCTGAAATCCTGAAATACCACGCCTATCTTCCTTCTCAGACTGCAGATAGTGCTTCTCTTCATCCTGGTCGAAACAAACTTTCCTATTATTACCTGCCCCGAATCGGGCACGTCGTCCATGTACATCATCCGAAGCAGGGTGCTCTTGCCCGCTCCGCTGGGACCGACCAGGAAAACGAACTCTCCGTTGGCAACCTGAAAACTGATATCACTCAGGCTGAAATGCCTGCTCAGCCTCTTGGAGAGGTGATAAACCCCAGCTATTATTCTCTTCTCTTCCGGCACGTTTACGCTCATCTTTCTCTCTGTTCGATACATTCGGCGGCCAGCCGAATGGCGGCCTCCAGGCTCCCCGGGTTCGCTCTGCCGCTTCCGGCCAGGTCGTAGGCGGTGCCGTGGCAGACGCTGGTTCTGACTACCGGGAGCCCTATGGTCATATTAACTCCCCTCTCGAAACCGATGGTCTTGAAGGGTATCATTCCCTGATCGTGATACAACGCCATGCAGGCATCCATGGATCCGTCCTTCCAGCGGTAAAAGAGGGTATCCGCCGGAACCGGCCCCTCCACATCGATTCCTTCCTCCCGCAGCTGCTCCAGCGCGGGGATTATTATATCCTGCTCCTCGCTGCCGATCAGGCCGCCGTCTCCGGCATGGGGGTTAAGCGCCGAAACCGCTATCAGCGGCTGATGGATACCCCAATTCAACCTCAACCCCTCCACGGTTACTGTTACCGCCTTTTTGATCCTCTCTCCCGTGACGGCGCCGGGAACTTCCCGCAGAGGTATATCCCGGGTCATGATCACCACCCTCAAATGCCCGCTGATCATTATCATCTGACAGTCCGGCGCGTCAAAAAGGCCGGCCAGCATATCGGTATGACCCCTGTAACTGTAGCCGGCCATAGACAGGGCCTCCTTGGAGATGGGGCCCGTAACAATCCCCTTTACCATACCCCTTTCGGCCATCTCTATGGCTTTCTCCACACTCCTGCCGGATATCAGCCCGCCCTCGGCTCCAGCCCTGGGCGGAAGATTGCCGCAGCCCTCGGTCCCGGTATCTATGAACAGGAATCCTTCCCCCGGGCTTTCTGGGTATTCGTCCGCGGCGCTGACCACCGAGGTTCTGTCAAGGGTTCCTGGCGCAAGCAGGGGCAGAACCGGTTCGGCCGGGCCTATCACCACACTGCTTCCGGCCTTCAATATCCCCCGGTTCATAACCGATGCGGTTATCTCCGGTCCTATCCCCGCCGGATCACCCACGGTGAGAGCTATTCCGGGCCGGTTCAGTTTCAAAATATGATTCTCCTTCAGATGTTACAGTTTTCTTTCCCTGATTACCCTGTAATAATCCCCGGCATTTTTCCTTGAAACCTGTTTCGGGGGCAGCTCCAGCACCTCAATCACCAGTTCCTTCGACGGGTAGAGGATATGAAGGGCCTCCCCCTCATGTATTTCCCTGGAGGGTTTTACAGAAATTCCTCCCACTTTCACCCTGCCCGCCGAAACCGCCTCTTTCCCCCTGGTCCTGGATTTCACCAGGCAGAGGTTCTTCAATAGCAGATCCAGCCTCACTGCAGTACATCTTCCTTTATTTCGACGTAATATTTTTCCTTAAGCTCGTTAACGTATTCGGTGTATTTCTGCTGCACTTTCTCCTGAGTCAGAATTCTCTTCAGTTCCTCCCGGGCTTCCTCGAAACTGTACTCCCCCTCGCTTTTAAAATCTATTACCTTGATTATCCTGATCCCCTTGCTGTCCCGGACCAGGGGAGCTATATCTCCCGGCTCCACTCCCCTGACCGCTTCCCTGAACTGCTCGGGCAGCCTGGAAATCGGAACCTCTCCCAGCAATCCCCCACTCCCAGCAGTCTCTTCGTCACAGGAATATTCCGCCGCCAGTTTCGCGAAAGCCTCTCCCGCTTCGGCTCTTTTCACCAATTCCCCGGCCTTCTCCCTGGCCGCGTCAAGCTGCGCGCTGTCCTCGGTCACTCTTATCAGAATATGCCTGACGTGGTGCTGGCCTTCCCGCTTCTCCTCGAGCTTGATCAGGTGGTAGCCGAAGTTGGTCAGCACCGGGCCGCTGACCTGGCCCGGGTCCAGCTCCCTGACCGCGTCCTCGAACGCCTGGTTATTGAAGTCTTCCAGATTAACGAAACCGAGGTTGCCTCCGGCTTCGGCGCTGGGCCCTTCGGAGTACTCTCTGGCCAGCTCTTCGAACTTAACGCCCGATTTCAGCTCTTTTTCAACCGCCTTGATCTTCTCCAGAGCGGCCGCTTTGCCCTCCCCCGAGGCCTCCGGACATATTAATATCTGGGCAAGGGTTACCGTTGGCGGGCGGGGAGGGAATTCGTCCTTCTTTTCCCGGTAATATTCCCTGAGTTCATCTTCAGAAATATCAATCCCGTCCCATATCTCGCTGTAGGCCAGTTGCTGCATCAGGCGCCTGGCCCTGATTTTTTCTTCCCACTGCCTCCGGATCTGCTCCTCGGTGAGCCCGTACCTGTTCAATTCCTCCTGAAAAGCCTCCCTGCCCCCTATCTGAGTAATGTTCCTCTCGATGGTCTTCTCAACCTCTTCGTCTATTACCGACTGATCGACTTCCACTCCGGTTCTCTCCGCGTGAACCGCCATCAGCATATCCGCCACCAGCCCGTTCAGCACCTCTTCCTTCACCTGGTTGATTACGCTGTCCCCCACCCCGGCCTCTTCCCCCATCTGCATCAGAATCCTCTTAAGCTCCATATCATACTCAGACTGAAGTACCGCGTTATCCTCCACCACCGCGATGACCCTGTCGATAACCTCACGGCCGCCGTTCCCGCCGCGGGCGCCTTTCCCCGGAGCTGCCGCGGCGAGCAGGACGGCGCAGGCAAAAGCCAGGCGCGCAATTCGCTTAAATTTATTCATTGTTCTCTCCCTCCGCTTCACGGAGAGTATCCTCAGGCTGATAAGCTTCATTGTAATAGGCCACTCCAATCTTCTCCCGGAGATACTGGAGAAACTCCTCATAAGCCTGTTCTCTCTTCTTCATTATCAGATGATTCATTATTTCTCCCTGCACATCTTCCATGTGTATGGTTCCCAGCGCTTCCCTGCTTCCCACCAGTTTGAGTATATGGTAACCGAACCTTGATTTTATTATTCCGCTGACCTGCCCCGGCTCCAGTGAAAAAACAGCCTCCTCCAGTTCAGGGATCATATTCCCCCTGGTAAGGTACCCAAGGTCTCCCCCCCTGCCCGCATCCGGGTCTGCCGAATAACGGTTAGCCAGGTAGCTGAAACTTCTTGAGCCTATCATATTCCTTACCTCTTCGGCCTTTTCCCTGGAATTCAGAAGAATGTGCCTGACCCGGTATTCCCTGGTGTATTCCCGGCGGTGTTCTTCAAAGTACTGCTCTATCTCCCGGTCGGTGACTCTTACCCGCTCTCTCATTTCCAGAAAGAGGAGATGATCGGCAAGGAACTCCTTTTCGAGTTTCCGGATTCTCTCTCTGATCCGGGGGTCCTCCTTCAGCCCCCTCTCCATAGCCTCCTGATATAACAGTTCAATATCCACCCATCGAGCCAGGTAATCCCTCTTTTCCCTCTCATTGAACTCCGCGTTATGGTTGGCGGGCAGAAGATCATTTAAATCGCTCCTGTTAAGAACGATATCCCCCACTCTGACGATATCCCCGGGTGAGGGTTCCACCTCCGGTTCAGTCTGATCATCACCGCAGCCGAGATAGATTAACGCCAGAACAAACACCGCTGCCAGACAACAGTTTTTCCGGCTCTTCACAATCCCTATCCTTTATTAAGCCTGCTCAGTTCGGCTTTCTCCAGATTCTCCTCATTGATTGTGACCTCATACCTCTTGCGCCACTCGGCCACCTTCTTTTCGAACAGTTCATTCTCCTTTTTCTTCTTCAGTTGGCCCTGGCCGAACCTCCTTGCGTTTTCCTCAGTCAGCGGCTTGCCTTCTTCTATCTCGTCAAGCTTTATCACCACCCAGCCGCGGGCAGTCTTGAACGGTTCCGAAATAGCTCCCTCTTCGGGAAGATCGAAGGCGACAACATCAAGGGCTGGATATCTTCCATCCGCGCCCAATCCCACATTTACTTTGGAATTCTTGTCCTCAATATGCTCGGAATACTCTCTTGCGAGCTTTGCGAAATTGGCTCCTTCCCTTGCCAGCCGGGCCGCTTTTTCCACAATCTCCTTATCCGAGTTGAGAATCAGGGAATAATCCCTCTGTTCCCTGGTCCTGAGTTTATCCTTGTTTTCCCTGATGTATTCTTCCACCTCTCCGGAGGTTACCGTAACGTTGTTCATCACCGATTCCCTGTAGAGGAGGTTAACCAATAACTCCTCCTTCTTCTTTTCATAAGCCTCCTTTACCGGGGGATATTCAAGGATCTTTAATTCATTCTCCGCATATCCCGGAAGAACGTCGTTGAAGAATTTCTTGTGCAGCAGATCAACTATCATATACTTTCCCTGCTGCCTCCGAGGCCTGTCCGGAAGCTGCAGGTTATTATAGATATATTCGAAATCCTCCAGGGTTATATCCCTGCCTTCATAGCTGGCCAGAAGCATCCCCTTGAATTCATCCCTGAGATTCAGTTTGGGGGCGTTCTGCATGGTAACCCTTCCCTTTACTATATCTTCGTTGGGTATGTCCTTCAGGGGAAGGCTGTTGAAGGCGACTTCCAGGCCGTCGGAGTATATCTTGAAATTCATCTTTCTCGCGATCTCCTCCTTTACCTCCTTCAGCCTCTTCTCTTCCTCGATATGCCTTACCCTCTTTCTGGTATACTCCATATCCTGGGTCGGCTTGATGGTTCTCCGGTCATGGACCTTGAGTATACTGTAGCCGTTCTGTACATGAACTACCGGGGTGACCTCTCCCTTTTCGGTCCCGAGCAGGGCCTCTTCTATCCACCAGTACATCGCTCCGATACTCATGGTTCCTATCTCCCCGCCCTTATCGGCGGTGGGCGCAATGGAATACCTTCTGGCCATCTCGGCGAAGTCAGCCCCGTTAATTATCTGTTCCCTTATCCGAACCGCTTCCATGCTGTCCAGCACGGTAATCTGGCTCAGAACGAATTCCTCGGACATATCGTCATAGTAGTCCTGAACCATCCTGTCGGTCACTTTAACCTTGTCAGCTATGTAATACTTGGTGAGAGCCTGCACCAGGAACGGATTCCTGTAGGAGCTCCAGAAGCCCACGTATTGTTCATCCTTGTCATACCCGAGCTCTTTTGCCCGCAGGGCCATCACTTCCTTGGCTATCATATAATCCAGAACCTTCTTCTTTCCCTCTACACTGTTGGTGTCGGGCAGGTATTCACTGTCTATAATCTCAGCCACCCTTTCGAAATCAGCCGCAGTTATTTCCTTCCCCTCTACGGTAGCGACCACTATCTCGTCCTTGTCAGCCGGTGAACAGCTCAGGTATATTCCAGCCATCAAGACCAATACCGCCAGTATTTTCCTTTTCATTCTTCCTCCTTGGTTATATCCCTTACGGGAATTTACAAAATGTGCCCCGGGGGGCATGATCATTTAATACCTCCAGACTATTCGGCAACTCCACTACTTTATTAAACTACAATTATTAACAAATAATTCCAGTGTTTTCAACAGATAATCAAGATCATCCAGCCCGGTTCCGGATAAATCCGGCCCGGCGCTCTTCAGGGCCAGAGAAAATTTGTCGCCGGAACTGAAGGAGATCCTCCCCTCGAATGCCTCTACTATTTTCGAGATCATAATTCTGGAAGGGGTCACATCCTTCCGGAATTGAACCTCCATACCCCCGTCCGGCTTGATATCCGCCGCCGCGATACCGCACCCGGACGCCCGTATCTTCAGCCCCACCGTTCTGAGAAGGTTGGCCGCCGGAGGGGGAAGCCCGCCGAACCTGTCAATCAGTTCGTCCTCCAGGTCGGCAAGCCGGGGCAACTCACCTATTCTGCTTATTCTGCGATAAATATCCATTCTCTCCTCGATATCTGATATATAATCCTCCGGCAGATAGAGGTCGACCGGGGCCCGGATCCCGGCTTCCTGTTCTTTCTCCGCCGGTTCTCCCTTGAGGCTGCTGATCTGTTCCTTGAGCATCTTAGAATACAGCTCCAGGCCAACCGCATTAATGTGCCCGGACTGTTTATGCCCCAGCAGATTTCCCGCCCCCCTGATCTCCAGGTCCTTCAGGGCGATCCGGTAACCGGCCCCCAGATAATCGAATTCGCTGATCGCTTTGAGTCTCTTGATTCCTTCCTCTGTGATGGTCCCCCCTTCGGGGATAAGCAGGTAAGCATATGCCTTTCTGTCGGAGCGCCCCACTCTCCCCCGAAGCTGATACAGCTGCGCCAGGCCGAACTTCTCCGCATGATTGATTATTATGGTATTTACATTTGGAAAATCCAGCCCGGCCTCTATAATCATGGTGCTGACCAGCACATCGAACTCCCCATTCATGAAACTGATCATCACATTTTCAAGCTCCCTCTCCCTCATCTGGCCGTGGGCGTGAACGATTCTGACCTGATCCGGCAGCAGCCTCTTCAGGTATCCCTCTATGACTTTGATGCTCCGCACTCTATTGTGCACGAAAAATACCTGCCCCCCCCGCCCCAGCTCCCTCATAACAGCTTCCCTGATCTTGAGATCGTCAAGAGGAAGAATCTCGGTCCGGATGGGAAGCCTGTTCCGGGGAGGGGTGTCAATCACCGATATCTCCCTGATCCCGGATAACGCCATGTGAAGGGTCCGCGGTATGGGGGTGGCGGTCATGCTCAGCACATCCACGCTGGTCTTGATCTTCTTGAAGGCTTCCTTCTGCTTTACCCCGAAACGGTGCTCCTCGTCCACTATAACCAGGCCCAGGTCTCTGAACTTGAGATCCCCGGAGAGCAGCCGGTGGGTTCCCACCACTATATCCGCCTTTCCTTCCCCTATCTCCTTGAGTATCTTCTTCTGCCTGCCCCTGGTTACGAACCGGCTCATCACTACCGTGCTGACCGGAAAACCTGACAACCTGGAGGAGATAGTCTCGTAGTGCTGCATCGCCAGGACGGTGGTTGGAACCAGGAAAGCTACCTGCTTTCCGGAAAGGACCGCCTTGAAGGCGGCCCGCAGCGCCACTTCAGTCTTGCCGAACCCGACATCGCCGCAGAGCAGCCGGTCCATGATCCGCGGCTTTTCCATATCACTCTTGACCTCTTCGACCGCCTTGAGCTGATGGGGAGTCTCCTCGTATGGGAACATCGCCTCCATCTCCTGCTGCCATGGCTTATCTCTGTCGAAGGCGTAACCTTCGGCCACTTCCCTGGCGGCGTATACTTCCACCAGGTCGCGGGCGGTTTCTTCGGCGCTCTTCCGCGCTTTATCCCTCAGCCGGGACCATCTGCCGGTTCCAAGTCTGGAGAGCTCCGGCGCAGCCTCCTCGGCGCTGGTGAATTTCTCAATCATTCTCAGCCGGTCCACCGGTATGAACAGCTGGTCCCTGCCGGCATATTTGAGCTCCAGGCACTCGGTTCTGCCTTCCTCCGTTTCCAGGACCCTCATCCCCATATATCTTCCCACACCGTGATCCAGGTGCACCACGAAATCACCGGCCTTGAAGTAGGAGGGGTCGTAAGTAAGCGAGCGGCTCCCGGAGCTCGGTTTATGGTACCCGTGATGGTACCTCCCAAATACCTCTTCCTCGCTCAGAAACATCACTTCCGCCTCAGGCCAGGCAAATCCCCCCGATATCTCTCCGGAGAGAAAATCGAGGTCCATGGAGACGTCGCCGAGTATCTCTTCCATCCTGTTCATCCGCGACTGGTTAACGCAGAACAGAAATACCTGCCACCCTTTCCCGGCCGCCCTGCTGATCTTCTTCCTGAGCCGGTCAAGGTCCCGGCGGTAGTTTTCCGCGGGCGAGGTGTTGAACCTGACGCCGCCGCCGCCCTTCAGAGAGCTGACCCCTATCTTCACGTTGGAGCTGAACACCTGACCGATACTCTCGCCGGAAAGATAGACGGATGAGGGTGCGGGATAAAACTTAAGCTCCTTTCTGGAAGCCAGGTACCTTTCTTCTATCTCTTCTCTGAACCTTTCGAATTCTATCTCAAGCTCCTGATATCCGGCCAGGACCACCGGGGGAGAATCCGGAAAATAATCCATCACCGAACCGAGATCGTTCATTACCGGGGCGTAATGTTCCATTCCGAAGAAAGATATCCCCTGGCTCAGCCTTCTCGCAGGAAGCAGGGCCCGGTTTCTGTTCTCCTCCCGCTCTTCCCCGGCCTCCCGTTCAATCATCTCCCGGACTCTGTCTATACCGTCGTCATTCAACACGATATGGCTGGGGGACATTATTCTGACTTCCCCGACCTCCCCGCTGGACCTCTGGGATTCTATATCAAACTCCCTGACCGATACTAATCTGTCATCTTCGAATTCCAGCCTGACCGGGTCTTGTCTCCCCACTTCAAAGATATCCAGGATACCTCCGCGCAGCGCGAATTGCCCCTTGGTGTCCACTATGGAGGTTCTCTCGTACCCGAGAGACACCAGGTCTCTGACCAGGCCGGTTACACTGTAAGTCTCATCCCGGGCAACCGTCATTATCATCCCTTTAAACAGCTCCGGCTTGAAGACCTTCTTCAGGACCGCCCTGAGGGTAGAAACCAGGATCACCGGTTTTCGCCGGGTCAGTCCGTCCAGGGCTCTCATCTGCATTCCGGTAAGGTCCCTGTCCGGTTCATGGTAATCGTACGGAAGGACCTCGTCGTCCGGATAGAGCAGCACATTTTCAACCCCGAAGCTCTCCAGGTCGTTGGCCATTTCATTCATCCCCGCAGGGTCGCGGGTCAGCACCACCATGGAACCGCCGGTATCCTCCAGCAGTTTGGCCAGCAGTATCGCGCTGGAGCTTCCCGCCAGGCCCGATATCCGAATATCGCCCTTTCCGCTTTCCAGCTGCTCCCTGACCGTTTCGAATCCGGGGAGCCCCTCTATTTTATCCTTCAGGCTGTTCCACATTTTCTCTCCGGCTTCCCGCCCGGCTCTGGGCCAACAGAAGCTCAATAATAAAAACCGCAATGGCCGCCATTATAACAGGCCCGGTTATTTCCTGGCCGTACCTGGCCTCCCTGATGCTCGCCGATATTCCTTCACCTTCATTTATCACTTCCGGACCGGGCAGCCCCAGAGAATCGGCGAATTCCTCCGGGTTAATATACCGGAGGTTGGATTCCAGGGCGCAATCCGGATTCACCGACATCCTGCCCGCCACCTCCTGTCCCTGTTCCACTGTAATGAAACCGGGGCGCTGAAGCGCGGATATAACCAGCTCATCTTCCTCTAACCGGTACGATAGCTCAGCTCCGGCGCCCTCCCTGCCTTCCGGTTCGAACAACAGCCGCGCCTGTTTTTCTCCTGTTATCTTCCATCGCAGCTTCTCTCCCACCAGGGCTTCCGATTCCGGGCCTTCGCTGCCGGCGACGCTCAAAACAGCCTGCTGAACCAGGGGAAGGAAATACGGGGAAAGCACCAGGTCCCCGCCTGCCGCCTCGGGCAGGCAGAGTATAAAGAGCAGTTTTCCCTGCCCCCGCCGTTCCTGCCATATGAAAGGAGTCCCGTCCTTGAATCTCATTACCGTTGCCCGGCCGGGCACTCCCTCCATTACCGGTTCTATTATGAACCGGAGGCGGGAAAGCTTTTTTATGTCGTCCCTGCCGAAAGGCTTCAGCAGATCGGGAACCCTGCCCGGATCATGCAGGGTTGCCTCCCTTCTTCTGAGCTCCACAACCGGCGAGAATGAACTTAACATGCCGGCTGTCTCCATCAGCCCTTCCCGGACGAAAACTACCGCCCCTCCTCCCGATTCCAGGTAATCCGCCAGGATCCGGCGATCTTCTTCCCAGAGCTCCGGACCGCTTCCCAGCACCACCACATCAGACTCCCTGATATCTTCGCTGGTCATCGATCTCGAACCGGTGACCTTCAGGTCTATATCACCGGCGGGGCCTCCCGGATTAAGGGCCTTCTCCAGATAAAACCTTTCATCACCGGCCAGCAGCACATCTATCCTTTCCCTGACCCTGATTACGAAGAACCTGCTGTTGTCATACCGCAGCCTGTCATCTCCAAGGGATACTTCTCCCCTCAGCCATCCCGTTCTGTCCGCCGGGAAAGAGAATTCCTCCAGCTTCCTCTGTCCGGGAGCCAGGCGGACTTCTCTGTTTATCAGCCGCTCGCCCTCCAGGAAAATACTCACCGGAACAACCTCCGGCTCTCTTGCCGATCCGTTGAGAATGGTCACTTCTATGGAAACCACTTCCCCTTTATGAATGGCCGATTCGGGCCTCCGGATATCCAGAATCGCCAGATTATGCGAAGAGCTTTCTGTCACCGGGACCATGAAGAGCGAGGTCTCTGCGGCCCGCATGCCTTCAAACTCATCCAGCCGCCCGTCAACGGCTCCGGGCCCCGCTGCCCTGAAATCGGATATCAGATAAAGCTCCCTGATCTGATAGCCGCTCTGTTCAAGCATCCGGTAACCGGCCTTGATTCCCCGGGCCAGATCAGTACTCTTCCAGGACTGTTCAATCTTCTCCAGCCTTTCCAGGGCGAACCCTCTTCCCTTGCCGCCGGTCTCGAATACCTTTTCCGCGTTCTGATCCACCGCCGCCAATATCAGCCTGTCATTATCACCCGATTCCCTGATGACCTCCGCGGCTACCCTCTTAGCCCGCTCCAGGAGAGAACCGGACCCGCTTTCAAGCCCCATGCTGTAACTTCTATCCAGAATTATACATGTAGCGGCCGGCGCCTTCCCCGGCACCACCGCTCCCCTTATTACCGGCCGGGAGAAGGCCAGCGCCACCAGCGCCACGGCCGTCATCCTGAGAACCAGCAGGAGTATCCTCCTTAAATTTATTCTCTTCATGCTGCGCCGCTGTGATGTCCGCAGAAAGTCCAGGGAGCTGAACCGCACCCGGGGAACCCTTCTGCGGCTGAAGAAATGTACTATCAGAGGTATCGCCACAGCAGCCAGAGAGATCAGAAATGCAGGATTAAGAAAATTCATCTCTTTTTTCAGTTCATCTTTTTTCTTTTATTAAGGTACGCGACCAGGGCTTCGTCGAAGGTGGCGGCCAGAGAGAGAAGGTTGTAATCTATACCGCTGTCCCTGCATTCAATCTCCAGGCGCCTGGTCCAGCCGGTGACTTTCCGGGCATATTCTGTTTCCAGAAACCATGGCTGGGTCCTGATGGTTTCTCCGGTCTCCATATCCTCGAACTGTACTTCTTTCTTATAATCCAGGTTCAGCTCCATGGGATCCAGCACATGAAAAACCAGCGCCTCGTGCCCCCTGCTCCTGAATCTCTTAAGGGTCTGAAGGACCTCATCCGGGTTATCCATCAGATCGCTTATTACCACAACCAGCCCTCTTCTGTTTATCCTCTCGGCCACCTCTCCGAGAGCTGAACTGATGCCGGTCCCCGCTCCGGGCCTCACTCTTCCCAGCTCCCTGAGAATGTGATGGAGATGGCTCTTTACCGACCGGTGAGGGGTCATAAGGGTGATCTTTTCGTCGAACAGAGTCAGCCCCACCGCGTCTCTCTGCCTGATCATCAGGTAGCTGAGGGCGGCTCCCAGAAGCGAAGCATATTCCAGCTTGGTGACATCCCCGCTTCCGAAACCCATAGACCCCGAACGGTCGATGATCAACGAGCAGCGCAGGTTCGTTTCGTCTTCGAATATTCTTATATAGTAACGGTCTGTCCGGGCGAACAGTTTCCAGTCGATCTGCCTGGTCGACTCACCCGGTATATATCTTCTGTATTCCGAAAATTCAGCCGAAAATCCATGATACGGCGACCTGTGAATTCCCGCTATAAACCCCTCTACGATCAGCCTGGCCCGCAGAGCCATATTGGAAAGCCTGCTCACTACCCGCGGATCCAGGAATCTTTCCGAATCTCTCTTTCCGGTGTCCATCCTTCAACCCTACACCTTTCCGGCCGAGACCGCCTCCATCAGCCTGTCTATCAATTCGTCGGTGCTTACTCCGTCAGCTTCTGCATGAAAATTGGTTACCAGCCTGTGACGCAGAACCGGGTGAGCCACCTCCCTTACGTCCATTATTTCGGGAGTGGTCCTGCCCAGCATTACAGATCTGGTCTTGGCCGCCAGAATCAGGTACTGCCCCGCTCTGGGGCCCGCTCCCCAGGAAAGGTATCTGCCAAGCTCCCTCTCCTTCTTCTCCCTGGTCATCCTGACCAGGCTGACGGCGTAATGGAGCACATCTCTGGAGACCGGCACTTTCTTTACGGCCTCTCTGATCTCCAGAATATCCTTTCCATCCAGAACCGTCTCTGTCCGGGGCAGATCGGCGGAAGTGGTTTTCTCCACTATCTCCAGCTCCTCTTCCTCGGCCGGGTAATCCACCCTTATATCAAACATGAACCGGTCCAGCTGCGCTTCCGGAAGCGGATAGGTTCCTTCCAGTTCTATGGGGTTCCTGGTGGCCAGCACAAAGAAAGGCCTGTCCAGGGGCCTGGTCTTGCCCCCCACAGTGACCTCCAGCTCCTGCATCGCCTGCAGAAGCGCCGCCTGAGTCTTCGGTGGCGTCCGGTTGATTTCATCGGCCAGTACGATATTGGCAAATACCGGCCCCTCGATGAACTTGAACACCCGGTTGCCGGTTGTCCTGTCTTCCTCCAGGACCTCGGTTCCCATAATATCGCTGGGCATCAGATCAGGAGTGAACTGGATTCTGGAAAAATCCAGGTTCAGGCATTTTGCCACCGTGGAGACAAGCAGGGTCTTGGCCAGCCCCGGAACCCCCACCAGGATACAGTGCCCCCCGGCGAAAAGGGCGGTCAGAAGCTGTGTTACCACTTCCTTCTGGCCGATTATTACCTTTCCGATCTCGGAACTGAGAAGATCGTGCGCCCTGGTAAATTTTTCAAAAAGATGCTCTTCATTCATATTATCATCCCTTGCTTCAGCTTCTGTCCGGCAGTTACCGTTTAAACCTGTTCATCTCCTGAAATCCCCTTGAGATGTTTATTCAGGAATTTCAGGATCTCTCCGTATCCCTCTATCTTGTTCTCCCGTTTCATGAACCCGTGGCCCTCATCTTCAAAAACCAGATACCTGACATCCACACCGTTTTCCCTGACCGCTTCCACTATCTCGTCCGATTCAACTTTCAGCACCCGGGGATCGTTGGCGCCCTGCAGTACCATCAGCGGCCTGGTTATCCTGTCCGCGTGAAAGAGCGGAGAAATCTTCCTCAGGTACTCCTCATCCCTTTCGGGGTCTCCCATCTCCTCATACAGGGCCTCGCGGTAACTCTCCCACCAGTCCGGAATGCTCCTGAGGGTCCTGAGCCAGTTCGATACCCCGAAAATGTCCACTCCGGCGGCAAATTCTTCGGGCCTGAAACTCAAAGCCGCCAGTACCATATACCCTCCGTAGCTTCCTCCCATAATTCCGATCTTCTCAGGATCAACCCTGCCGGTCCCGACAAGAAACTCCTTCCCCTCCACGCAGTCTGCGAGGTCGTCCTGTCCGTGTTTCCTGTCGTCAAGCTTGTAGAACCTCTTTCCGTACCCGGAGCTCCCGCGGTTATTTACCGCCAGCACGGCGTACCCGTGGTTTGCCAGGAACTGAATTACCGAGTTGTAACCTACCCTGGACTGGCCCCCGGGGCCGCCGTGTACCATTACCAGTCCCGGCACCCTGTTGTCCTCATCCGCCTCCCCGGGCATGTAAAGTATCGCTGGTATTTCCAGCCCGTCGAAGGATTCGTACCTGACCACTTCAGCCTCTACCAGGTCGTCCTTATCGATCTCCGGATTCATGGTATCGGTCAGCCTCCTGTAGACGCCGTTTTCAAGATTGTATATGTATAGATTATTGGGGGAGGTAGAACCGTTCACATAGAAGCGCATCAGTTCCTCGCTCCTGGATATACCCACGGAAGTGATCACTCCCTCCGGGAGATCGGGAAGGCTCACCAGTTCCCCCTTCTCTCTGTCGCGGACCCTTATCCCGGTCCTGCCGTCCCGGTTGATCGCGGTAACCCTGTACTTTCCCCCCCGGGAAAGAAGTGAATAGGTTATATCCCAGTCTGCCTCTTCGACCTTTTCAGTCTTTCCGGTTTCAATATCATAAATCTTCAGGTAGATGAACTGACTTCCTTCGTCGGTAAGGAAAAAGAGTTTCCCTGAATCGACACTGAAACCGGAAGGGGTGTTTCTGACATCTCTCTGGTGCCCGGTTATCAGCTCAACTTCACCGGTCTTTCGGTCATAGAGGTAGATATCGATATCGGTCCGGGTTCTCTCCCTGGAGAATGCAACATAACGCATATCATTGGAGACCGCCCCGAAGTCCAGGCCGGCGTCATTGACATAGAGCATCTCTGGCTCGAAACTCTCTATGTCCATGGTATATACATCCATGTAACGGCTGTCACGTTTATTGGACCCGAAAATGATCATACTTTCGTCGTGGCTCCAGCCGTAAAAGACTGACCTGGCGTTCTCCCAGGGCGTCAGGTCCCTGACCTTCCCATCCAGACCCATCATATAAATGTGATAGATCTCGTTTCCGCCGGTGTCGCTCAGGAAAAGAAACCGGTCGTCACCGGGGAAGTAACTGAGGGTGAACACGGAATTGTCATCGGAATCTGTCAGCTGCTTGATCTTCCCTCCCTTTACCGGTATCGAAAAAGCGTTATAGACACCCGTTCTGTCGCTTGTGAAGAGGACTCTCTTTTCATCCGCGCTGAAAGAGCCGCCCAGAACCTGTTCTGTATTCATGAACTGTTCTATGGTGTAGCGCTCAACCTCATCCGAGCAGCCCGGGACGAAAATTAAAACAATTAATATAATATTAACGGCCGTTCTCATCCTATCTCCTCTCGCAGGGAGTGATCATATTAATCCCTACACTAACTTATACATTAATATATTAAACAGTTCCAATTCTTTCTACAGCCAAAAGGGAAGGCGCCGATATATTCCGCGCGCACTATACCTGTCAGCTTGCTCCCCGGCCCGGGGACCAGCCCTCCCGGCCCCGACTCGTCTGACCGCAGCCCTGAAATTAAACCAATCATGGTCTCTACTTTAAATATCTGCCTTCAGCTGTTTCCTGGATATAATTATTAAGTTAAGACATTATAATAATTACTCTTATATGAATAACTGTCACAAATAAACAGCAATGCCTTTATGACATGTCAAATATGTATTTGCTGTCAGCACAAGCTGCCAAAATGGCATTAATATCATGTTCGTTTTGCGGCTTTTCCAAAAGCTTCAGCGGACATGCTCTATAACTAGTTGTTATATTACACATTACATAACCTTAAAATTGTTGGCATGGAAGATGCAATAATTATTCAGCGAGTGTGAAAAAGATGGTGATGAAAAACGAGAAACAGAGAAAAAGGAGGTAAGAGATGAGTCTTATCAAATGGAATCCCGGAAGAATGCTGAGGCCTTTGGATTTCGAAAGCCTTTTTGACAACTTTTTCGACAATGCCCCTTATCCCGTAAAGAGGGATGACATCTGGATGCCGAGAGTCGATGTCCAGGAGATGGATGACAGGTTCGAAGTTAATGCCGAACTGCCTGGCATGAAGAAAGAGGATATCGATATAGGGCTTCAGGAAGACAGGCTGACTATCAAGGGTCAGAAGGAAACCGAAGAGGAAACCAACAACAAGAAATATTACATCCGCGAAAGGGTTTGCGGTAAGTTCGAGAGAAGCTTCACCCTTCCCGAGAATGTGGACAAAGACAAGATAGAAGCCAAATTCAAAGACGGTGTCCTCAAGCTCGAGATCCCCAAGACCGAAGTTCCTCAGAAGGAGGAGGTCAAAATAAAAGTTAAGTGATTACGCTCCTTTCATTGGCAGCGGGATAAGACGAAGAGGCAGGAATTTGAATCTCCTGCCTCTTTTTTGTTATTAGCCCGCTCCCTCAGAGTTCCAGGAGTTTCCCCAAAAAATAAGCCAGAATGTCGGCAAGGTAATCTTTAATAACAACTTAGTTTTGATAGCAACTGGAATCGGCCTTAAGCATTGATAGAAGCGGCTGAGTGATTAATCTTATATTAATCACTCAGCCGCAAACCAAACGAATAATTAAACTACCTGATATATTTTAAAATTTGGGAAACTCCAACTCAGAGTTCACCTTGACCATACACCCTTTTTCTTCTTATCCTGCTCTTCTTCCTTCTTCGGCTGATCCTGCTCTTTCTTATTTTCTACGGTCCCGCTCTTGACCCCGGGAAACTTCTCAGACGGCTTCTTGTCCGGGCTCATACTGCAATTTCCTTCGAAGAACACACCCTCGTCAATAACCAGCCGCTTGGTCCTTATATCACCCTCGAGTCTTGAGCCTGACTGCAGCTCAAGCTTGTCGTCGGCTTCTATATTCCCCAGCACGGTCCCACCTATAATGGCATGTTTTACCTGTATGTCGGCCTTAACGCGGCCATCCTTGCCGACCACCAGTGTTTCGGGACAGCTGACTGTTCCCTCAAATTCGCCGTCAATTCTCACGGTCCCCTCTGTAATCTCCATAGTTCCCGTGATCTTGCATCCCTGCCCCAGGATCGAATTCATCTTTCCTTCTGCAGCCATTTTCACACCTTCCTTCTTGTTTTCCTTCACTTCTCTCTCAATTTATATAAACACAACCGGAACCGTTTTACAACAAATAGTTGAGAGGGTCGACATAGATGTTGTTTCTTTTCACCGCAAAATGCAGGTGCGGCGATGTGCTCTTTCCCGAATTCCCCGAGTAGGCTATGGTCTGCCCCCTGGCAACCCTTTCCCCCTTCTTGACCACTATTCTCTCATTGTGGCCGTAAACGGTCCGCAGTCCGTTACCATGTTCTATCTCTATGGTATAACCGTAGATTTCATCCCAGCCCGATTCAACCACATACCCGGCCGCGGCGGCCCTTACCGGCTCTCCCTTCTCTACCGCAATATCAATTCCGTTGTGATATTCATTGCTGCTCTCACTGACCGAAACATTGAATTTCCTGGTTATGAAGCCTCTGACCGGCCAGAAGCTGGGAGTTGTCTGCAGCAGTGAAGTTTCCACCCTTCCATTATCAGCGCCGCGGCTGACATCTTCAGCCCTCGCGGCATCTTCTCCCCTGAGGGTATCCTCTATACCCAGCATCAGATACAGCTGTTCGTTAAGCCCCTGGATCCTTCCCATGTTAATAACTACCTGGCTCATTTTCCTGTTTCTGTCCCTCAGCTCGTCCAGTTGCCTCTGCATTGAAATCATTTCGTTGGTTTTCAGTATCAGCTTCCCGTAAGTGGCCACAAACAGGCTCACCGCGATAAACCCCACCCCCAGAACGGCCAGGATTGCATACAGAACCTTGTACGGGATCCTGTAAGTCCTGGTCTTCTTCACATCGTGCGGAACGATAATTATTGAAAGCTTGTCTTTCATAATATCTCAATCAGGCCCGGCCCGGGCTTCCGGTCACTCCCCGAAAGGCAGATCAAGCCCCATATTCTCGAGGACGCCCTCAAACTGCTCGTTAGAATAATAAGTTATCCTGATCACTCCGCCCTTTCTCCCCGGCTGAATTTTAACCTTTGTGCCCAGGTGTATCTCCAGCTTCTCCTCAAGAGCCCTCAACTCGGGATCTCTTTCCCTCTTCCTGGGTTTTCTCCTGCTTCCGGGCCCGGCGCCCTTCTCCAGGTCTCGTACCGTAAGCTGTTCGCTGACAACCCTTTTGGCCGCCCTTACCTTCTCCGAGTCGTCATCTATGGCCAGTATGGCCCTGGCATGCCCTTCTGTTAAATCCCCGCTGTTTATCAGCTCCTTGACCTCTGCCGGAAGCTTGAGAAGCCTTATGGTGTTGGCGATAGTGCTTCTGCCCTTACCGAGAGCCCTTCCAATCTCCGCAGTGGAGACCCCCAGCTCTTCCTTGAGCGCTCTGAACCCCGCCGCCTTTTCGATAGGGTTCAGGTCTTCTCTCTGAAGATTCTCAAGAAGAGCCAGCTTCAATGAGTTTTCATCATCTATATCTCTTACCAGCGCCGGAATTTCCTTAAGCTCCAGGATCCTGGACGCCCTCAGCCTTCTCTCTCCTGCTACCAGCTCATACCCGCTGCCTGTCCTTCTAACCACTATCGGCTGGAGAATACCGTTCTCTCTGATTGATTCGGCCAGCTCCCGGAGCTCATTCTCCCCGAACACCTGTCTGGGCTGATGCGGGTTGGGGGCGATTTCATCAACTTTCAGATTGATAACCTTCTCGCTCGCGGAAACGTTCTCCTTTATTTCTCTGGGTATCAGAGCTTCCAATCCCCGTCCCAATACTTTCTTCCTCATTGTTTTTTCCCTCCGACTAGCTTTTTGCCAGGTCCTCCCGCCCCCCCGGATTCGGAACCATCTCTCTTATTTATCATCTCCCGGGCGAGCTTCAGGTAACTGTTCGCTCCTACGCTCTGCACGTCGTACAGGATTACCGGCTTTCCGAAGCTGGGGCATTCACTCAACCTGACATTTCTTGGTATAACCGTTTTGTATACCTTGTCGCCAAAGTAACTTATCGCTTCGTCAGCCACCTGGGAAGAAAGCTTCAGTCTCCTGTCAAACATGGTGAGAAGGACACCGTCAACCTTCAGGTTCTCGTTAAGGTGCCTCTGAACCATTCTTATGGTACTGAGAAGCTGGCTCAGGCCCTCCAGGGCATAGTATTCACACTGAATGGGGATCAGAATCGAATCCGCGGCAGTGAGGGTGTTAAGCGTAAGAAGCCCCAGGCTGGGCGGACAGTCCAGTATAACATAATCGTACTCATCCCTTATCCCGGCAAGGGCATCCTTCATCTTCCTTTCCCGGGCCATCTGCGAAACCAGCTCTATTTCGGCTCCGGTCAATTTGGGATGAGAGGGTACCAGCTCTACCAGTTCTGTTTTCCTCACTACTTCTGAAAGCTTTGCTTCGCCGGTAAGCACTTCGTATATCGTGCTGCTCTCCTCTTCAGCCCTGACCCCCAGGCCGCTGCTGGCGTTCGCCTGCGGGTCCACATCGACCAGCAGCACCTTTTTCTCGTATACCCCCAGGCTGGCGCTCAGATTAACAGCGGTGGTTGTCTTCCCCACGCCACCCTTCTGGTTAGCAATCGCTATCACTTCACCCATTTTGCGTTCTCTCTCCCGTTTTCCTGACCTTTTTGCTGTTTTTCAGCTCTTACCCGGACAAGAATAAACCCTGCCGGATAATTTTGCAATGCCGAATTTTACGAAATTCTTCGCCGTACCGTTTCACGTGAAACAGGGGGCTGATTTTCATGCAACCCGTTTCACGTGAAACGGCAAACATCAAAACTTTCTGAAAATTATTATTTTTCCCCTTCCAATTAATTCTTCTTTTTCCATCCTCATCTCCCGGACTCTGTGAGGTTCCCCGTCCATTTCCCAATCCGGCCCCTTTATTGTAATATATATACCGCCGCTCTCAAGAAGTTTTTCGGCGACAGGCAGGATCTCTGTCAACTTTCCCGCCGCCTTCGAGACAACTGCCTGAAACGGCTTAAATTCCGCTTCTGCGGCATCGCCGGCATAAATATATAAATCTTTCAATTTTAATCTTGCCGCTTCTCTTGAAAGAAATGCGGCCATTTTGCTCTTTCTCTCTATGAGTGTAATCTCCAGCTCCGGTTTCAGCACCTTCCAGATGATGCCGGGAAAACCTGCTCCCGGGCCGATATCAGCCACGGTTCGCCTTTCCTCTCCGGTTCTTTCAAAAGCTTTCAGCATGAGCGCCGAATCCACAATCTGCGCTTCTATATTGCTTTCGAGGTTTTCTCTTCCCACCAGGTGGGCCTTGCCTCCAACAGCCCTTACATCCTCAATAAATGCCGCAAGTGCCGGCTCATAGTCCGCGTAGGCGGCCTCGCCGAATATGTCCCGGACTTTTCTCAGCACCCTCGTTTTCAGCTCTTCGCTCACCCTGCGCCATCTCCCTCTCCGGCTCTCTTTCCCCTTTCAAGCAGAACCATCAGAACAGAAAGGTCCGCGCTTCTTACCCCGGCAATTCTCGATGCCTGCCCCAGCGTCTCGGGGCGGAACTGCTCCAGTTTTTCCCTGGCCTCCGTACTTATGGCATCTATTTGCGCATAGTTGATTCGCTCCGGTATTCTGACATTTTCCATTTTCAGCATTCTTC
Source organism: Candidatus Krumholzibacteriales bacterium (assembly GCA_046483305.1). Lineage (GTDB taxonomy): Bacteria > Krumholzibacteriota > Krumholzibacteriia > Krumholzibacteriales > WJIX01 > WJIX01. Next base: position 37,001 of record JAWODM010000024.1, read on the forward strand.
TGGCGGTTCTTCTCTGCTTTTCGATATAACCCCTGTACTTCAGCCTTATTTTGAGGCTCTCCTTCTCCTTTTCCGTCAGCCGGAGCTTCCCTCCCGGCAGGTATCCTTCTATACCCTCCAGCTGAACTTCAGGCCTCAGTGCCAGCTCCCCGGCCGCTTTTCTCCCCCTGATCTTTCCACCCCGCCGCTTTCCGAGAACCTCAATGCACTCATCCGGCGTCAGTTTCTCGGAGAAGAGCCTCTCTTCAGCCCTGATGATATTCTTTCTTTCCTCAATCATCCTCTCCCACCATTTTCTTTCAAGCAGCCCTGTCTTCACCCCGTATCTGAACAGCCGCCTGTCGGCGTTATCCTGCCTGATCTGAAGCCTGTATTCAACTCTGGAAGTAAACATTCTGTAAGGCTCCGTTATCTCTTTTGTCACCAGGTCGTCTATCAGCACGCCTATGTAAGCTTCGTCCCTTCTTAATATCAGCGCTTCCCGGCCGCATATACTCAGAGCGCTGTTTATGCCCGCCATGATACCCTGAGCGGCCGCCTCTTCGTAACCCGAGGTTCCATTGATCTGGCCCGCGAAGTAGAGCCCCCTGACTCTCCTGGTTTCCATGCTTGAATGGATCTGGTTCGGGGGAAAGAAGTCGTACTCGATAGCGTATCCGTACCGTACGATCTCCGCCCTTTCAAGGCCGGGGATCTCCTTCAGCATACCTTCCTGAACATCCTTCGGCAGGCTGGTAGCAAGGCCGTTGACATATGTAAGATCTGATTCGAGGCCCTCCGGCTCCAGAAAAAGCTGATGCCTGTCCTTTTCCCTGAACCTTACCACCTTGTCCTCTATCGACGGGCAGTACCTTGGCCCGACCCCCTTGATCTGCCCGGAGAACAGCGGCGCCCTTTTAATATTATTAAGTATAAGGTCGTGGACCCTGCTGTTCGTGTAAGTTACATGGCAGCAGGCCTGGTCCCTGTCGATACTCCCGGTCCTGTATGAGAATGGCCTCGGGTCGGGATCCCCGGGCTGGACGGTGCACCTTGAAAAATCGACCGTATCGCTTGCCAGCCTGGGCGGGGTTCCGGTTTTTAGCCGGCCCCTTCTAAACCCTATATCCCGCAGCCTGTCCGACAGCTTCCCCGCGGGAGGCTCTCCCGCCCTTCCCCCGGCAATCTTTTCCTCGCCGGTATGCATCAGGCCGTTGGGAAATGTTCCCAGGGTGAGAATAACCCTGCCTGCCCCTATTACTCCGCCATCCTTAACCTCCACCCCCGCAACGCTGTCTCCATCCAGAATCAGGTCCACCGCTTCATCCTCGATTATTTCCAGATTCCCCTGCTGCTTCAACGCGCCAAGCATCCTCTGATGGTAAGCGCTCTTATCCGCCTGGGCCCGGGGAGACCATACCGCTTCGCCCTTGGATCTGTTCAGCATCTTGAACTGTATCCCGGTATCGTCAATAGCCAGAGCCATTTCCCCACCCAGCGCATCTATCTCCCTCACCAGCTGGCCCTTGGCCAGCCCCCCGATCGCCGGATTGCAGGGCATTCCCGCTATATCATCCACTGTCAGCGTAATTACCAGAGTTTTGATCCCCATTCTGGCTGCCGCCAGGGCGGCCTCGCAGCCGGCATGCCCCCCTCCCACTACTATTACTCCGTATTCCCCGCCCGGTTTTGCCATATCTTTGATTCCCGTTATTCTATTTCCCTATACAGAATCGGCTGAATATTTCATCCAGGATATCCGCTTCCACTGACCTCCCGGTTATCTCTCCGCAGGCAGCGGCCCCCTCCCTCAGCCAGACCGACAGGATCTCTGCCGGCCTGCCTGACCTGGTTTCCCCGATCATCCTCTCCATCGCCTCTCTTGCACGCCTCAGGGCGCCACACTGCCTGGCATTTACGGCTATCCTGTGCTTGGAAACCTTTGTTATTCTTGGTGTTGCGGTCTTGTTGTATATCCATTCCCTCAGCCGGTCCATACCCTCTCCGGTCACCGCCGAGAGCGCCAGAATGTTTTCTGTTCCAAGAGCACGGGCAGCTTCAGCTCTGTCCATCCGCAGCCCCAGATCGCTCTTGTTCAGAATAACCGCATAGTCGGGATGACTGATTCTGCCTGCCATCTCGAGGATTTCCCCTCCAGGCTTCTCGCTTCCGTCAATGACGAAAAGGAGCAAATCGGCTCCTGCCGCCGCCTCTTTCCCCACAGATATCCCCCGGGCCTCAATTTCACAAACGGTTTCAGCCAGGCCAGCCGTATCTTCAAGGTAATATGTAAACCCCCTTATATGTATCCTCTCTCTGAGCAGGTCTCTGGTAGTGCCGGGAATATGGGAAACTATGGCCCTCTCTTCTCCGAGCAAGGCGTTGTAGATACTGCTTTTGCCGGCATTGCGGGGCCCCGCGAGGGTCACTCTTATCCCGTTTCTGAGTTTATTTCCTGGAACGCCGGTCTCTATCAGGCGGTCCAGTTCCCTGATGATCTCCCTTCCTTCGGATTCCAGCTCTTCTCTTGAGAACTCCCCGACCCCCTCTTCCTGCGAAAAATCAATCGATCCTTCTACCATCGCCATCTGGCGCAGCAGCCTCTTCTCTATCCTGCCGACCCTCCTGGAGAGCCCGCCCCTGAGGTGTTCCAGAGCCACCCTGCTCTGGAGCCTGGTCTCAGAAGAGATGAGGTCAGCCACCGCCTCAGCCTGCGCCATATCCAGTTTTCCGTTTGAAAATGCCCTTCTGGTAAACTCGCCCGGGGGCGCCATCCCGGCCCCCGCTTTCATCGCCTCTTCAATAATCGTCTCTGCCACCTGCATGCTTCCGTGGCAGTAAATCTCCACAACATCCTCGCCTGTATAGGAATTGGGCTTCTCCATGAACACGGCGAGAACTTCATCCACCGGCTCTCCCGAAATCTCCCTGAGGATGATTCTCTTTATGTGATGGGATTCCCATCTCCCCGCATCAGGAGCCAGCCTTCCGAGTATCTTCGCCGCCTCCGGCCCGCTCATCCTCACCACCGCAATCCCCGATTCCCCGGGCGGAGAGCTCAGAGCAACTACTGTTGAATCGCTCATACTCTATCTTCCGGATCTCTTTTTCCTGTTCTCCTCCGATTTGGACGGAGTAACAATGACTTTTCTCAGTCTCCCGCTCCCTACGGTATATGTCGAAATATCATTTTCATCGGTCAGTTCGATGTGCGCTATTCTTCTCTCTGAGGATTTCATCGGGTCCAGGCCTGTATCCCGCCCCGTTTTTCTGACCTTCTTCGCGGCCTTTCTGGCTTTCTTCCGTATTATGTCATACCTGTTCTTGAGGTACCCTCCCACATCCAGGGTCATTCTTCTGTAACCACCCAGCCTCTTTGAGATTATCCTGCCTACCAGGTGCTGCAGCGAATCCAGGGTATCCCCCTTTCTGCCTATCAGCAGTCCGTCCACACCCACAGTCTCGATATTAATATACGTTGAATCTCCATCCGTTTCGGAAAATATCCTGTATTTAACATCCAGGCAGTCGAGGATTATCTTCATTATCTCGTTTGCTATCTCCTCCACGCCGGCATTCCTGCTTTTTCTGGTGACCTTCACCTCGGCGTCCCGGGCCCCGAGAATCCCCAGGAAGCCCTTTTCTCCGGGATCTTCTATCTCTACATCCACTTCGTTGATATTTGCCGAGATCTTGTCGAGCGCTTTTTTAAGCGCTTTCTCCACCGTCTTTCCTCTTGCCTTAACGTACTCTGAATTTGCTTCTCTATTTTCTCTTCTGTGCATATCCTTTCTCCTATCTTGCTATTACTAAGGTAATTACGACAGCTTGTCTGATTTTATCCATTCTCCTGAGTTTTTTCGCTTTCTTCCTCTTCAATCTCTCTGTTTGCTATGTACTGCTGAGTAATGGTCAGCAGATTGTTCACTATCCAGTAGAGTACCAGCCCGGATGGCATCCCATAGAAAATAAAGGTAAATACAATAGGCATCATAGTTTGCATCATTTTTTGTTGCGCGCCCGGCGCTGCCGTTCCCCCGCCTCCGAGCTTGGACTGGAGCACCATGGCCCCTCCCATGATCAGGGGCAGCAGGTTGAAGGTATCTCCGAGAATCGGAAGGGTAACACCGAAGCTGAACAGCGCGTCCGGAGCAGAAAGATTATTAATCCACAGCACGAACGGAGCGTTCCTCAGCTCAATGGTGTTTCTCAATACCTGGAAAAGTGCAATAAATACGGGCATTTGCAGCAACAGCGGCAGGCATCCGCCCAGGGGGTTCACCCCGGCCTCCTTATACAGCTTCATGGTCTCTTTATTAAGGGCTTCCCTGTCATCCTTATATTTCTCCTGAAGTTTCTTGATCCTCGGCTGCAGCCTCTGCATGTCCTTCATGGATTTGAAGCTCTTGTGGGTGAGGCGGTAGAACAGAAGTTTGGTCAGAATGGACATGATAATAATTATTACGCCGTAGTTCGGAATAAACTGCCTCAGGAAAACCATTATCTTCAGTATAATTACGCTGAAGAACCTGAGCCATCCGAGGTCCACCGCCTTCTCCAGCCCCATCCCGAACTTCTCCAGCCTGCTCATGTCCAGCGGCCCTATATAACCGGTGAAATTCCTCTCTATTATCCTGGGGTCGCCCCTGAAGGGATAAGAAATTGAGTAACCCACAAACCCCTCGCGTTCATCCCCGAGCATAACCAGATCCCCGGACCGCGGCTCGTCAACCATCAACGCGCTGAGGAAATACTTGGTTCTGGCCCCCGCCCAGGTGACGGTACCCTGCTTTATTTTGGGCTCGCCATCACCGAAGCTTCCCAGCGATTCCTTGTAGAACTCCTCGCTCACTCTTCCCAGGGAAGCGAACCCGCTCCAGTCCCAATCCTTCTTATTCTCGGTTACCTTAAGCCCGCAATCCCAGTTGACATGATAAGATTCCGTATCCCTGAGCAGGCTGTCCCGGCTCATTTCTACCGAAAAATTGTACCTGTACCCACTGGAGTAGAAAACAAAACGCTTCTCTATATAGTCTCCGCCCTTCATGTCACTCCTGAAGACGATCTCCGCCGGCTCCCCCTCTTCGGTCAGCCTGATTTCACTGCCGTCAACAGCCGTCTCGCCGTTTACCGTCATCCGGAAACCGGTATCAGAAAAGTCGATCTCCGACCCGTCGTCTCGTACCACTCCCACACCGATCCCGCCCTTTCTGCCCTCCGGGATAAGCTGCACCACGCTGCCCGCGTCTTTACTGAAATCAAGAAGTTTAACGCTCTTTATTTCTCCCCCGGCACTCCCGAGCTCCAGCTCCATATCCGCCGTAAGTAGTTTGACAGTAATATTTTCATATTCATTGGCGCCTTCTTCAAGCTTGAGATCTTCATCGGCGGCCTCTCCCCCGCCGGCCTCTGTCTCCAGGCCCGGCTCCTCTCCGCCGGCCGCTTCCGTTGAAATAGATTCGCCGGATGCCTCCTGCTCCACTTTCTCCGACCTTGCCAGCTGTGCCTGCTCCTGCTTCGGTTTGATATAGAAATAATTCCATAGGACAATTGTGAGAAAGGTCAATACTATGGCTAAAAGAGAGCGTTTATCCATTCTCTTTTCCTCTCCTGGTTAAAATATAAGGCTTATTATTCAGCGGACAGGATCATATCCGCTCTCTGACGAAAACGGATGGCATCTGAGGAGCCTCCTCAGGGCTCTGTGCCCGCCTCTTATTACCCCGTACTTCCGGATAGACTCTTCCGCATAACGGGAACAGCTGGGCACGAACCTGCAAACAGGCAGATGATAGGGTGAGACTGCCGTTCTATATATCTTTATCAAAATTATTGCTGTTTTTGCCGTTAATTTCAATATCATCTGCTTATAATATTAATCCTGCGTTAATTAATGAGTTCTCGATATCTTCTTTCAACTCATCGTATGGCGTTTCCTTTGGATCAAAAGAGGCTACGAAAATAATCCATAAATTTTTTTTCACGAACCTTTTCTTAAGCTCTAGGAATGCCTCTCTCATGAGCCTCTTGGCTCTGTTTCGCTGATAAGCCTTACCTACATTCTTCCTGCTGGCTACAAACCCGGGTAACAAACCCTCCTTATCCCGGTACATATAATATATTGCAACCCTGTTCCCAACTTCCCTTTTCCCCTCCCTGTAAACCTGCCTGAACTGCAGGTTCTTCTTCAGTCCTGTGATCCTCATTAACCGATTCTCTTCCGGTTACACACTTAACTGCTTTCTCCCCTTCTTCCTTCTCCTGGCGAGGATCTTGCGCCCGTTCCTGGTCTTCATCCTTGCTCTGAAGCCATGCTTCCGTTTTCTCTTCCTGCTGTGAGGCTGATATGTTCTCTTCATACTTAATCACACTCTTTCCATATTCTATCTATTGTATAACCCTAAACATCTTACAATATTAATCTGGCATTTTTATGTCAAGGACTTTATTTGTGCAATCCCTAAGTTCCGTCCGTATCTTGTCTTATTGGTCTAATTTCTTTACGCCGTTTCCTCTATTTCGAAATTTTCGCCGTCCGGCTATTTATTTTTTCTTTATCTTACTATATTACTATCGGTTACATACTATTTTGCAAAATATTCATATTTTGCTTGATATGCTTTTTTCCTTGTGATAGCTTTTCGGTTGCTGGGTGAGAAGGAGCAAATCCGAAACAACAACACCTCTTGTTTCCTGACATCATTGTTCCACAACCCGATAATCAGGATTGTGGAAAAAATATAGTTTGTGCTTTAACTGACCCGCCTATTAAATTGTCAAAAATGGAGTTATAGAGTTATCCACAATTGTGGAAAACTTTCTTTTTTTCGGTTATACAAATGGTGGAATGGCATGGTAGTCGGTGGCTTACCCGATAATTCGGCTGACAATCGCCCCAAGGAAGTGCGCCTCGCTGAGCTCTGGGGAAATATCCTGGGGAGGATCAGCACCAAGGTCAATTCACAGACTTTTCAGACCTGGTTTGAGCCTATGAAGATATCGGGTTTTACCGGGGACACTATCATCATCGAAGGGCCCAATCCCTTCTTTATCGACTGGGTTTACGAACACCATATCGACAAAATAAGGGAAGCGTCAAAAGCCGTAATCGGGAATGACGTCAATGTCGAATTCACAGCTTCCGGCTCTCACGCCCGCGTCGACCAGCCCGTGGTAACAGACTCCTGCCGGCCCGGCATACCCGGTGGCCCCGCCCCCAGAAGGAGCTATTCCATAAAACTTAATGATAAATACACCTTCGAGGAATTTGTGGTGGGAGAGGGTAACCGCCTGACCCACGCCGCGGCTAAGGCTGTTGCCGAGAAACCGGCCAGGGCCTATAACCCTCTCTTCATCTACGGAGGAGCGGGGCTGGGGAAAACACACCTGGTTCAGGCCATAGGTCACTTTTCACTGAAACACCACAAATCGAGGGTTATTTCTTATGTCTCGGCGGAGAGCTTCATGAACGAGCTTATTTACGCGATCCAGAAAGGGGAAACCCTTAAATTCAAGGATAAATACCGTAACACGGAAACCCTTCTCCTGGACGACGTTCACTTTCTGGCAGGCAAGGAGAGCACCCAGGAGGAGTTTTTTCATACATTCAACGCCCTTCACGACGGCAACAAGCAGATCGTTATGACCAGCGACCGCCCTCCCAAGGAAATTCCGAAACTTCAGAAGCGCCTGTCCACACGTTTCGAATGGGGCCTGATTACGGATATTCAACCGCCGTCTTTCGAGACCAGGATAGCGATCCTCCGGAAAAAGGTCAGGAATAACCGGATTGAGATCCCCGACGACGTGATTACCTTCATTGCCGAAAACATCAAGAGCAACATAAGGGAGCTGGAGGGTTCTCTTACCAAGCTTCTCGCATTCTCCAGCGTCAACAGGGTAGATATCACCCTGGAGATGGCCGAAAAGGTACTGACCTACATGATCAGTTCGAACAAAAGGGCCCCGGTGACGGTGAGCTCTATTATCAAAACGGTATCGGAGACGTTCGAGATACCTGTCTCGAAGATCAAGTCGCGGTCCAGGGTGAGCCCGGTAGTCACCGCCCGCCAGATAGGGATATATATATCAAGGCAGCTCACCGATTCATCCCTGGTGAGTATCGGTCAGAAATTCGGGGGAAGGGACCACAGCACGGTCCTTCACGCAATAAAGAAAATAGAGCGGCTGAGAAAGAAAGACCACGAAATCGAAACCAGGATACAGACCCTGATAAGCCGGCTTTCGAAATAATTTCCACAATATCAACATCCCTTCTGTTGACAACTGTTCATTTCTGTTAGTATCTTCGCGCTCCGCTGGAATCATGTGGATAAAAATTTTTAATAAACATGATTGTCAACAACTCCCCGGGGAGATTTTCAGCCGGCGCGACACGCCATCGGTAATTTTCTTCAACATATCAACAGCGCCTACTTCTTCTAATTCATTTCTTCAGGAAATTAAGAAGATGAAGAGAGAATCGAACGGGGCGCTCTTTCCCTTGACTTATCGTTTCCCCGGGATTAGAATGCTGTTTGTAAATCTGATAATCATCATGGAAACCGGCGGGTTCCGATTTGAAAATCGCCGGAAATATGGATAAACAGACGTTCGGGGAGACTATCTGGCTATTTTTTCGGGAGGTCATGTGTGAAAAGCATTATTCGTTTAGATGAGATCAAGGAGAATATCAACACTATATCAAGGGTTGTCCCCGGAAAGACAACCATGCCCATATTATCGATGGTGCTCATGAAAACTGAAGGAGGCAAGCTGTCCCTTTCTGCTACGGACCTGGATATTTCGGTCACCTCCAGACTGGAAGCTGATATAGAAAAAGAGGGGGCGGTAGCGGCGCCAGCCAGAAAAGTGGGCGAAATAATCAAGTCGCTCTCCGGAGAAGAGGTCCGGTTCGAAGCCGAAAACGAAAAACTTACGATTTCATGCGGAAGAAGCAGGTTTGAAATCAACGGAAGAAACCCCGGGGATTTCCCGGAGATACCCAAGCAGGATAAGAAGTTCTCCTTCAAAATAGACTACAGGCTCCTTCAAAAACTGATTGAGAAAACAGTCTACGCCGTGTCCACGGACCTTTCCAGGCCGGCGCTGTGCGGCGTTCTCTGGAAGATTGGCGATGAGGGAATAACCATGGTATCAACTGACGGACACAGGCTGGCGAAGATCGACCTCAAGAAACCTATCGCCGGCGCCGAATCCATAGACGTCATCATACCACCCAAGGCTCTGTCGACCTTAAGCCATTTTTCAGGCAGGGAAGAAATGGTAAATGTCGATATTGCCGGGAACAGCGTCTCCTTCAGTGTGGAGGACCTCAAGATATACTCCAGATTGCTGGAAGGCCCCTTCCCCGATTTCAGAAGGGTGATACCGGAAGGCAACAGGAAGAAGCTGACTGTCTCGGCGGGAGCGCTTGCCGATGCTACCGGCAGGGTCTCCATACTTTCCGATTCCCTTACCAACCTGGTTGTCTTTTCGCTGGATAAAGACAAACTGGTTCTGAAGGTTGAGACCAAGGAGGTTGGGGGAGCCAGGGAAGAGATAGACGCGGAATACTCTCACGAACCGATGGATATAGGCTACAATGCCAGGTACGTACAGGATATATTGAAGACAGTGGAAGACGATCAGATAGATTTCCTCCTGGACAGGCCGGATAACGCGGGGGTGGCGGTACCGGGGAATCAGAAAGAAGAATACGAACACATGTGCATAATTATGCCCCTCAGGATTAATTAGTAAGGACGGGCCGTCGAAGTGTCAGGGAAATGCGATTACTCAATCTGGAACTAAGGAATTTCAGGAATCTCAAGGACACCAGGCTGGAATTCTCCCCGGCCGTCAATCTGATAACAGGCAGAAACTCCCAGGGTAAGACCAATCTGCTTGAGGCCGTGTACCTGTTCTGCCTGGGAAGATCTTTCCGGTCTTCAAATCGAACCGATATGATATCCTTTGGAGAGGAGCACCTGTTTCTGAAGGCGTCGGTGGAGAGTGATACCGGCGTTGGAGAGACCATTGAGATAGGGATGAGCAGGGGCGGGGAGAAGAGGATCAGGGTCAACGGCGCAAGGGTGGAAGGGTTTTCGGGTGTTATCGGAAAGGTGCCGGGGGTTCTGTTCACGGCAGGCGATGTGGACCTGGTGGCCGGTTCGCCGTCCTCCAGGAGGAGTTTCATCGACCACACCGCCTCTCAGATATCGTCAGAGTACCTCGGCAATCTGAGAGAGTATTACAGAGCGCTCCGGCAGAGGAACGCAGAGTTGAAGGAGGCCGGAGATGGAAAGGGGAGGGGGTTGACCAGGGCGCTGGCCGCGTTACTGGCCGAAAAGGGAGAGAAGGTGGTATCGGGAAGGCGTGACGTTCTGTCCGATATCAGGTCCGCATCCATGGATCTGCTGAGGGAGATATTCACGGACAGGATGGAGGTGGGGATGAATTATATAAGTTCGGTAAGGGAAGGGGAGGGCGGCTATTCGGAGAATATGATAAGTACTCTGGAGAGAAGAGCGGATGAGGAGATCAGGAGAGGGTACACAGTTGCGGGGCCGCACAGGGACGATATCCGTATAACCATGGATAAACTGAATATGAGAAAGTTCGGGTCTCAGGGCAGAAAAAGGCTGATCGCGATAGTTATGAAGATCGCCCAGGCGGAGGTTATAAACAGCAGGAAGGGAGAAAAACCGCTGGTTCTTCTTGACGATATATTTTCTGAACTGGACCGGGGGGTGGAGAGGGAAGTGGGTGGTTTCATCTCCGGAAAGTATCAGAATTTCATAACCTCGCCCCGGGCTGTGGAACTGGCCGCGCCGGGGAAATCAGCCGGTTTTACAGTAGAGAACGGAGTAATTACATGACCGGGAGACAGGGGTTGCTTGGGGATTAATAATCGGTGTTGAGATTAAACCGTTTTTTCTTTATTATTCTACTGTTTAACTGTAGTATTTTCGCATGAGAGGAAATTTTGACAAGGCAGGATAATAAGGCAATCAGGATAGGAGATATAATACCCGAAGTTTTCGAGGGGATGGGGTTGAGCGGGAGGCTGGACGAAGGGAGGCTGGTCAGGGAGTGGAGCGAAATTGCCGGAGAGCAGATAGCCGGCAGGAGCAGGGTTTACGACCTTAGAGACGGAGTCCTGTTTATTGTCGCCGAAAATAATTTGTGGATGCAGGAGATAAGTTTTCTTCAGAACGAGATAATTGAAAAGATAAGAGAACGTTTCCCCGGGCTCGAGATAAATGCTGTCAGGACATTTATTGAGAAGGAGAAGGGTGAGGAATGAGCAAACAGTACACAGCAAAAGGGATCAAAGTACTCAAGGGCCTTGACGCGGTAAGAAAGAGGCCTGCCATGTACATAGGGAGCACCGATGTTCACGGGCTCCATCACATGGTTTACGAGGTTATGGACAACAGTATAGACGAGGCCATGGCCGGTTACTGCGAGAATATCCTGATCACCATATCGAAGGATAATGTGGTAACCGTGGAGGACGACGGCAGGGGGATACCGGTGGATATTCACCCCACCCAGAAGAAGCCCGCGGTGGAAGTGGTGATGACCATGCTTCATGCGGGGGGCAAATTCGACCACAAGAGCTACAAGGTCTCGGGAGGCCTTCACGGGGTGGGAGTGTCGGTGGTGAACGCTCTGTCCGAATGGATGGAGGTGGAGATTTGGCGGGACGGGAAGAAGTATCATCAGAGATATGAAAAGGGCAAGACCAGGACACCCCTTAAGACCGAGCCGCTGAAGAAAGATAAGAAAAAGAGCGGAACCAGGGTCTCTTTCATGGCAGACCCGGCGATTTTTTCGACCAGCCATTACAGTTTCGATACTCTGTCGCAGAGGTTCAGGGAACTGGCATATCTCAATAAGGGGATAAAGATAGGTTTCGTTGACGAGCGCAGCGGCAAGAAGCATGATTTCCAGTACAGCGGAGGGATAGTCTCTTTCGTGAAAGCTCTGAACCAGAGCAGGACGGTACTGCACAAGGACCCGATATATATCAACGAGGAGAAGGATGGCTGTTCGGTTGAGATAGCGATACAGTACAACAATTCCTACAATAAGAAAATCTTCGCCTTCGCCAATAATATAAATACTGTGGATGGCGGAACCCACATGGTCGGCTTCAGAAAGGCCCTGACCAGGTGTTTCAATAACTACGCGCGCAAGAACAACCTGTTCAAGTCCAAGGGAAAGGGCGGGAAGATGGCTCTTTCCGGAGATGACGTCAGGGAGGGAATAACGGCGGTACTGAGCGTAAAATTGCCCGACCCGCAATTTGAAGGCCAGACCAAGGCGAAACTTGGGAACCGCGAAGTAAGAAGCGCCGTGGAAGTGGTGACCAACCAGAAACTGTCGGAGTACCTGGAGGAGAACCCCACCGAAGCGAAGAAGATAACCAGGAAAGCCATAGATTCTGCCAGAGCCAGGGAGGCAGCAAAGAAGGCGAAGGAGCTGGTCAGAAGGAAGACAGCGCTCGCTTCAGGGTCGCTGCCCGGCAAGCTGGCCGACTGCTCGGTAAGGGACCCCAGGCACAGCGAGATATTCCTGGTGGAGGGAGATTCGGCGGGGGGATCGGCGAAGATGGGAAGAGATAGAAGGTTCCAGGCGATTCTTCCTCTGAAGGGCAAGATACTGAATGTAGAGAAGGCGAGGATCGACCGCACCCTCTCCAACGAAGAGATAAAGACGATAATAACCGCGCTGGGTACCGGGATCGGTGATGAATTCGACATCACCAGCGCCAGGTACGGCAAGATCATAATCATGACTGACGCGGATGTTGACGGAGCCCACATCAAGACCCTGCTGCTGACCCTGTTCTTCAGACACATGCCCGAATTCATAAAGAGAGGAAATATTTTTGTGGCCCAGCCGCCTCTGTACCGGATAAAGAAGGGCAAGAAGATAAAGTATGCCTACACGGATAAAGAGAAGGCCAAGCTGGTGAAAGAGCTGGGAGGGGCCAAAGGGCTTTATATCCAGCGCTACAAGGGCCTCGGAGAAATGAATCCGGACCAGCTGTGGATGACTACCATGAACCCGGCCAGGAGGGTGGTCAGAAAGATTACCCTGGAGGATATGGTCGAAGCCGATCAGACCTTTACAGTCCTGATGGGCGGGAAGGTCGCCCCCAGAAAGAAATTCATCCAGGAGAACGCCCTCAAGGTGGAGAACCTGGATGTCTGATGATTACTGATAAATATAGTGGATTGAAGGGATCGCAGATAGTGTGTTCAGGAGGAAACGGTAAATGGAGATAAACAGACAGCGGATTATAGAGAGTTATATCGAGGACGAGGTCAGGAGCAGTTATCTTGACTATTCAATGAGCGTTATCGTGTCCAGGGCCCTGCCCGATGTCAGGGACGGACTCAAACCGGTCCACCGGAGGATTCTGGTGGCGATGAACGACCTTAGCCTCAAGCATAACAGGCCCTTCAGAAAATCAGCCAAGGTCGCCGGTGACGTCACCGGTAACTACCATCCACATGGAACCAAATCGGCATATGACGCCATTGTCAGGATGGCCCAGCATTTCTCGCTCAGATATCCGCTGGTGGAGGGCCAGGGCAACTTCGGGTCGATAGACGGAGACCCGGCTGCGGCTGAACGCTATACCGAAGTGCGGATGGAGAAACTCGCCGAGGAGCTTCTGGAAGACCTGGACAAGGAAACGGTGAAATTCGTCCCCAACTATGACGAGACCCGGCAGATGCCGATAGTGCTGCCGGCCAAGGTCCCCAACCTTCTGATTAACGGGGCTTCCGGGATAGCGGTGGGGATGGCAACCAACGTGCCCCCGCACAACATAACCGAGATAATAGATGGAGTAAAAGCCCTGCTGAAGGACCCGGAGACAGATATCGACAGCCTTTCCAGAATTGTAAAGGGGCCCGACTTTCCCACCGGCGGGATAATATGCGGCCGGGAGGGGATTAGAAAGGCCTACCGGACGGGGAAGGGCAAGATAGTGCTGCGGGCCCGGGCCACCATTGAGAAGAAGAAGAGGGGCAAGACCGATATAGTGGTCAACGAAATACCATACCAGACCAGCAAGGCCAGCATAATCGAAAAGGTTGCGGAACTGGTCAGGAACAAGAAGATAGAAGGCATAAGAGATATCAGGGACGAGTCCGACAAGGAAGGGATGAGAATCGTAATAGAGTTGAAGAAGGACGCATACCCCAAGGTTGTCCTCAACAAACTGTACAAGCATACTCAGCTCCAGGTCAGTTACGGCATCATAATGCTAGCCCTCAAGGGCGGCCTGGAACCCAGGGTGATGAACCTCAAGCAGATTATGCAGGCATTCCTGGATCACAGGGAGGAGATAGTTACCCGGCGAACCCGGTACGAGCTGAAGAAGGCCGAGGAGAGGGCGCATATACTGGAAGGTTATAAGAAGGCGCTGGATAATATTGATGAGATAGTAGCCCTGATAAAGAAGAGCGCCTCGCCCAATGAAGCCAGGAACGGGCTGATGAAGAAATTCGGGCTGACCGAAATACAGGCCCAGGCCATCCTGGACATGAAACTGCAGCGCCTGACCGGACTGGAGAGGAAGAAAATAGAGGAGGAATACCTGGCCCTGATTCAGAAGATAGAGTACTACCGGTCGGTCCTGGAGAGCAGAACCAGGCTTCTCGGTTTGATTGATAAGGAGCTGGACGAGATCAGGGATGAATTCGGAGATGAGAGAAGAACCGAGATAATAGCGGGAGAGGGCGAGTTCGAGATAGAGGACCTGATAGCGGAAGAGGATATGATTATCACCATTACCCACGAGGGTTACATCAAGAGGATCTCCACCGGCATCTACCGGCAGCAGAGGCGCGGAGGCAGAGGGGTCAAGGGGATGGAGATGAAGGACGAGGACTTCGTGGAACACCTGTTCATAGCTTCCACTCACAGCTATATCATGTTCTTCACCGACAAGGGCAAGTGCTACTGGCTAAAGGTGCATGAGATCCCCAGGGGCGGAAGGCTGTCCAAGGGCAAGGCGGTAGTGAACCTCCTTCAGCTCTCGTCGGAGGAGAGAATCACCGCTTTTATTCAGGTAGAGGATTTTGAGAGGGACGCGTACCTGATGATGGCCACCAGGAAGGGATACGTAAAGAAGACCCACCTGTCCGAGTATTCCAATCCCAGGAGAGACGGGATCAAGGCGATAGTGCTCAAGGGAGACGACAGTCTGGTAAGGGCGGCCTTAACCACCGGGAATGACGATATCATCCTGGCCAGAAAGACCGGGAGGGTAATCAGATTTAACGAGGAAGAGGTCAGGCCGATGGGAAGGGTCTCCAGAGGGGTGAAGGGCCTGAAAATGAAAAAGGATGGGGAGGTTAAGGAGATGGTGGTGGTTAAGAGCGCCAAGACCCTTCTGTTTGTTACTGAAAACGGCTACGGAAAGCGGGTCAGAATAAAAGACATAAGAAACCAGAAGCGCGGAGGGATGGGGCTGAAGGCGATCCCGGCCGAAGGCAGAAACGGGGCCCTGGTAACGGTCAGGGAGGTGTTCGATACGGACGAATTCGTGATGATCACCAAGAACGGATTAGTAGTGAAGGCGCCGGTTTCAGATGTGAGAACTATGAGGCGGCAGGCCCAGGGTGTAAAGCTGATAAGGCTTGACCAGGATGACAGGCTGGTGGATGTGGCGCTGGTGGCGAGCGAGGAATCCGGCAGTAATGCCAGCGGAGATGAGGATAGCCAGGCCGAAGAGAACCAGGCCTATGAAAACGAAGCCGACGAGAACGAGGCCGGGGAGGGCCAGGAAGAAGATTCCGGCGAAGAATAAGCCGGGCCTGATTACAGATGAAATTAACGCAACTGCATAAACTCTGTTTGATTGCGATCATGATTCCGCTCTTTGCCGCGGCGCCTCTGAGCGGGGACGGGAAGGCCATGCGTAGGGGGAGATCGCGGGGCGCGGTGATAGCCGTTCAGGCCGGGCAGGGAGCTATCCGGCTCAGGTGGGATGGTACCGGAAGGTGCCGGGCCGCCGGCATGGAGATTTCGGTGGAAGGCCCGGGCGGGCTGGTTTTCAGGGAGGTAAGCTATACCTGGGGAAAGGAAAAGCTTCAGGAAGGCTGCCAGGGCGGGGTGAGGTTTCCGCCGGAAAGGGCGGATGACGACGGGGACGGACTGGTGAACGAGGATTTTCTGGACGGAAGGGATAATGACGGAGACGGCCTGGTAGATGAGGATTTTGCCGCTGTCGGTGACAGAATGACGGTAGTGGAAGCTGCCGGGCGCGATACCGGCTTCAGGATGCTCAACCGCGTTTTCAGGTGGACCTATGATCATGTATCCGATTTCGCGGGGATATCGACGGTTCTGGATACCGGGCCGGGAGGAGAGTTACCAGACACCCTGGCTATGAGGCTGGAATATTTTTCCCCCGTTGAAGGCTGCGGTTCCGATGAGAGAATATTTGCCCGGGTAATGGAGCTGCCCGGCGCCGCTGGGGAGGACACCCTTCGAATACCGCTTCTTTCGGACGGGAATTCCATTGCAGGAGTGATTATCCTGGGCGGGCGGGCCGACTATAAGCTTTGGGCGGAGCTGGAAACAGAGCGGCTTCCCAGCGCGGGGAGGACTGACAGGGCGGAAAGAGGCAACTGGCAGTTATGCTCGAATGCGGCGGTTGTAATAAATCTGGACAGGCAGGTGGAAGAGGCTGAGCTGAGGGAGAGCGAAATCTGCTGGGCGGTTATTTTCGGGGAAACGGACAAACAGGTAGAGAGCAGCGCCAGAGCCGCCCGGGCGACATACCTTGGAGCGGAGGCCGCGGCGGGGATGAATATGCGCTGGGTGGTTCCCGCAAGGAAGGTGCAGGTTGTGGAGCTGGAGTCCCGCCATGTAGTATCCTGGAATGAGGGCAGGGGAGGAAAGGCTCTGGAGGTAGAGATTCCGCTGGAGCTGACAGGACTGGGAATAAAATGGATCAGGGTCAACGACCGCCCGGTGACCTCTTATACAGTTACCGGACGCGGAATTCTGATAGACCGGCCCGCTAAAGGAGGGGGAGCGGTTGAGATAGAGGGAGAATTTTCAGAAGGGCCGCTGTTCCGCTCAGTGGCCGCCCCGGATGAAAGCGGACGGGAAAACAGCGACAGTTCCATGATGCTGCCGGAATCATTCGTAAAACTTTATCCGAATCCCTTCGTGGATAATGTGAATATAACCCTGGAAATAACCAGGAGTATGGACCCGGTTTCAGGCCTGGAGAACAGTGTCATTGGGGGAAGCAGCGCGGTGAAAATATACGATGTGAGGGGAGAGCTGGTTAAAACCATTTCCGAGAGGGAATTTATGCCGCCGGGCAGCTACGACCTTCAGTGGGACGGAACGGACAGGAGGCAGCAGAAGGTAGCGCCGGGAGTGTATTACTGCACTCTGAAGATAGGGGACAGGTCCCTGACCAAGAGGGTAATCCTGCTGAAATAATTCATGATGAAAATTCCTGAGATTCCGGATGAACGAGCGCTGCTGATAGGGGTAAAACTGCCTGGCTCCACCATGGCCGAGGAGGAAGCGAATCTCAGGGAGCTCAGAGCGCTGACCAGATCGGCGGGCGCGGCGGTGGCCGGAACGGTCATTCAGCAGATGACCAGAATAAACGGCTCCACATACATAGGAAAGGGAAAGCTGGAGGAGGCCGGGAGGATCGTCCGGGAAGAAGGGGTAAACCTGGTGGTTTTCGACGATACTCTCTCTCCGGCGCAGGGCGCCAGGATAGAAAAAATTCTGGACGTCAACGTACTGGACCGTACGGAGATCATCCTGGATATTTTTTCGAGGCGGGCCAGAAGCAAACAGGCGAAGATTCAGGTTGAAATAGCCCAGCTGACCTACGCGCTGCCAAGGCTGAAGAGGCTGTGGGACCACCTCTCCAGGCAGGCCGGGGGGATAGGTACCAGGGGGCCGGGAGAGACCCAGCTGGAGGTCGACCGCCGGAGGGTCAGAGAGAGGATCAGAAGGCTGAAACGGGAACTGGAGAGGATAAACAGGAGCGCCAGGGAGAGAAGAAAGAGAAGAAAGGACGCCTTCAACGTAACTATCGTAGGATACACCAACGCCGGCAAATCGACCCTGCTGAACAGAATCTCCGGCAGCGCGGTCTATCAGAGCGGCACGCTGTTTTCGACTCTGGATTCGACCACCAGAAGGGTGGAAAGGGCTGGAAGAGCGGACTGCCTGTTCACCGACACCGTCGGTTTCATAAGGAAACTGCCCCCTGATCTGGTGGCGAGTTTTAAAAGCACCCTGATGGATGTGGAAGAGGCGGACCTTCTTATTCATGTGGTGGACGCTTCGGCTTCCGGGATAGAGGAAAAAATCGAAGTGGTGAACGGGGTGCTGAAGGATATATTCAGCTCCAGCCCCGGAGGAGAAGAGGTCCCTACCTGGCTGGTAATGAATAAAACGGATGTCATCGACCGGGGAAGCCTGGACCGGCTGCGGCGCCGGTATGAAAGCGCTGTTTTTCTCAGCGCCGCCACCGGGGAAGGAGTTGAAAGGCTGATGACGAGGGTGGACAGCTTTCTCAGAAGCGGCCGGATAGAAATAGAGGTAACAGTTCCGCTTTCGGAGGGAAAAACCATAGCCCTGGTGGAGGAAGCCGGAGAGGTGCTCAGCAGGGAGGTGAGAGGAGAGACCCTGGTGATCACCGCCCTGATTAAAAGGCAGCAGCTGAATCTATTGGAAAAAAAGGGTGAAGTCCGGGTAAACCTGTCCGGGGACTGATCATTCTTCCTTATACCGGAGCTTTCCATTCTCCAGCTGTACTGACGGGAATTTCGAGGCCATGTATTTCCTGTACCTTATTGCCGGTGGCGAATCGACCCTTGCGTCATAGCTCTTGTTCAGCTGAGTAATAATAAAGAAAGCCAGTACAATGAAGAAGAAGGGAACTGCGAGGGGAACCATTCTGAACCATCTCTTGTGAGATATCAGCCGGGAGCAGTAAACCGCGCCGGCGGAAATAACAGTGGTGAAACCGGCGGATACCAGGTAGAGATGCCGGATGTTCAGCCAGTCGCTGGGGAACTGGAACAGGGAGAAGGGCAGGACCATTATATAGGTCCAGGCAATAAAGAAACGGATGGTCTTGTTCCCGAAAACGAATCCGAAGAAGGAGTAGGAGATAACGGTAAGAGCTATCAGAAACCTTATCCCGGTGGCCAGGCGGTGGATAGTTACCACCAGCGTTCCCGACTCGGATACCAGGTGAGAGGTATGTATCGGGAATATCATCCTCACCAGATAGTTGATCACATTCTTGGGGGTGATATAGAGAAGCTTCAGAATGCCCGGCGATTCCCTGTAGAATACCGGAGTGTATTGGAACAGCAGGCTCTTGGCTATAATGACTATTATCACCACCGCCAGAAGAACGACGAACCCGGCGTCAAATACCTTTCTGTTCTCCCCGCCCCTGTCATGAAAGAAGAAGTTAAACGCCAGAAAACACCCAAGAATGGAGAAGCTGGTGCTTTTTACAAGCATCGATGCCAGGAAGAAGAGGAAGGTGAGAAAAAACCAGACAGTGAATATGCGCCCTTTCTTCTCCAGCTCGTTCTTGAAATAAAAGAGCATGGTAAGAAGCGTCAGGGTGGTGATCATCAGGTCCTCGAAACCGGAGGCTATCATTACCGCCTTTCCGTAGTTGCCCACCGTAAATACGAACAGGATCCCTGAAAGCAGGGCTACCTTCATGTCCCTGAGAAGGGTGTTGACCATGAGATAGACCAGGAACGCGTTAATGGCATGCAGTATTATATTGAACATGAAGTATGGGCGCGGATTGAAGCGGAACTTCTCGAACATGAAGTAATGGACCGCGTAGACCAGCGGTTGAAACTTGAAGGTGGCGCTGGAGCTGAACAGGCTGGAGCTCCCCTCATCGAGACGGAGGCTCTTCTGAAGAAGCACAAAGTCGGTGTCGTGCCAGAACCCGTTGTCGAGAGTCAGGGCAAAGAAAATAAAAGCCAGGACGATTAATGAGACCAGTATTAAAAGGGATCGTGACAGATTGATTTTTATTACCTTCCCGGGTCAGTTCGTTAGTTGCCGGTACTTTCCATATTCCATTATAACATTAATGGGGGATTTCGCGCTACAGGTTTGCCGCAAAAATCCCCTCCCGAAATAAGCGGAAAAGCCACGGCGGCTGTCTCTATCTGAACCGCGGCGCCCCCGTTTCAGCCGTTAATGAAAAGGTTGGCGAAAACCTTCGCGTCACCTGTCATATTATCTATGAACTGGTATTCGTTCGGCTGATGGCAGACATCCGCAATGCTCGACCATACCACCGCGTTGTAACCATGCCGCCGGAAAAAAGCGGCCACTGTTCCGCCCCCGATACCGATTATTTCCGGCTCAATACCCCTGACAGCCCGTATCGATTCAGCCAGAGCCTTGACCACCGGAGCATCCGGGGGAGTGGCGGGCGCGGCTTCGTCTATCTGAGCGGTCCTGGTGGAGATTTCAACCCCGAATTCCTTCTCGATCTCTCTGCATACGCCGCTCACCGTTTCTTTCACATCGTCAAGCGAAATGCCGGGCAGGATACGCATATCGAAGCAGAAAACATCCTCTCCGGGGATGGTGTTAATGTTTCGGACATTCTCCTCTCTTCTGGTCGGCTCGAAGGTGTTCTCCGGAGGGTCGAACAGTTCATCGGACTGGGCGTAAACCTCCGGCAGATGACTGTCCAGGCGGGTCACCAGGTAGGAAGCAGCCCGGTGGGCGTTAATCCCCTTGGCCGGTTCCGAGGCGTGGCATGACTTCCCCTTAACCTTGAATTCAAGCCACATTATCGATTTCTCCGCCACTTCTATGGTCCTTCCATCCGGATCGCCCGAATCCGGAACTATGATATAGTCATCCTTCCCGAAGATATCGTGGTTTTCCAGCAGGTACTCGATGCCATGCCGGCTGCTGGTTTCTTCATCGGAGACCACCGCGATTCCCACATCAAAGGGAAGTTTCATCCCCAGTTCTCTGGCCGCCTTCAGGGCGAAGACCGGCGTGACTATGCCGTGGTGGTTATCTTCCACTCCGCGGCCGATAATTTTGCCCTCCTTTACGGTCAGGGAGAAGGGGTCGCTGTCCCACTGATTACGGTCCCCGGCCGGCACTACATCTATGTGAGCCATTACCCAGACAGCCCTGCTGCTGTTCTCGCCCTTTATTTTAGCTGCGATGTTGGGCCTCTTGCCCGCCGGCACCCTCTCGTCCGGGCAGTCGTAACGCTCAATGGAGTCGAAGCCCACATTCTCCTGCATCCATTTCTGGAGAAACTCCGCCTTCTCCATTTCACCCTCTCCATCGTTGTCCGGCCCCAGGGCTGGTATGGCAACCAGCTCCCTCTGAAGCTCTATCATCTGGTCCCGGTAACTGTCTATGGCGCTGTAAACCGATTCCATTTTATCCTTGTTCATCTGCATACCTCGCTTAATTTTCAACTTTACTGCCGATACGGTATCTCTATCACCGCGGAGCATGCCAGTCAAGAATATTCTTGCCTTCCACCCCCCATTAAGGGTCGACCGGGGGGGGCAGAATAGAGTTGACAGGGGAAGAAATTATCTGCTTATATAATTCATGTGAAGCCGGGCCTTATAACGGATCAGGCAGCTCTGAGGCGAATGGCAGTAATCCAGAAGAACAGAAGGTGAGCTGGAAGAAGGAGTATGCGGAAGGGAACTGTCTCTTCCGCAGAGCGTGCAATTTATGCTTTCTCCGAGGGGGACCGGAGCTGTGATCGGAAATGATTCTCAGTGATGCGGGGGCCCTGGCCGATAACAGGTTTGGATCCGGAGCCGGAACTGGAGTTCAGATTCAGAAGAAAGGGGTAGACGATATGAAAGGCAGGTTAATATCTGTCCTGATGGTCAGCTTTCTGACGCTGATTACGGCATGCCAGGAAAGCGCCCGGGAAACAGCAGATAAGGAGGATGGCATCAAAGGCAAACTGGAGATGTACGCGCCGGTTGAGATAGAGGTTCCATGGAACCTTCTGGACGAAAATCAGAAGCAGGTGGTGGAAAAGCTTTATTATGCCTGCGCCATAATGGATTCGATCTTTCTCAGGCAGGTATCCGAGGATAATCCCCGGCTGCTTCAGGAGATCAGGGAAAAGGGCGACCGGGACCTGCTGAAATTCTTCAAGATTAATTTCGGGGTCTGGGACAGAAGGGACGAAAACCGTCCGTTTTACGGAGATACCGGAAAGCCCGATGGAGCCGGGTTTTACCCTGCCGATATCACCAGGGAGGAGTTTAACGCCTATCTGCAGAAGCATCCGGAAAAGAGAGAAGAGTTTGAGAGCGGGTATACGGTAATAAGAAGGGACGGCCAGGGAGGGCTTGAAGCGATTCCATACTCGGTATACTATGGGGAGCTGCTGGAGAAGGCGGCCGGGTACCTTAACCAGGCGGCTGACATTACGGAGAACGGCTCGCTTGCCCGGTTCCTGCGTTCCAGGGCTGAGGCGTTCCTCAGCAACGATTACTTTGAGAGCAATATGGACTGGATGGATGTGGAGAATAACATTGTGGACATAACCATAGGACCTTATGAGGTTTACGAGGACAAGCTGTTCAACTACAAGACCGCATTCGAGGCGTTTCTCTGCATCAGAGACCCCGAAGAGAGCAAAAAACTGGAGAAGCTCAAGAGCTATCTGCTGAAGATGGAGAAGAACCTTCCGATCCCGGACCAGTATAAGAACTTCGAGCGGGGCGCCTCTTCGCCGGTCAGCGTGGTGGAGGAGATCTTCGCGGCAGGAGACACCAAGGCCGGAACGCAGACCCTGGCATTCAATCTGCCGAATGACGAGAGGGTTAGAGAGGCCAAGGGGAGCAAGAAAGTGATGCTGAGGAATATATGCAGGGCGAAGTTCGAGAAGATCCTCCGGCCGATCGCAAGCCTGCTGGTAGCGGAGGATCAGCTTCCGATGGTGACCTTCGACGGCTACTTTACCCACATTCTGCTTCATGAGTTTTCTCACGGGCTGGGCCCCGGGATAATAGAGACAGATGAGGGAGAGATAGATGTACGCAAAGCGCTCAGGGAAACCTACTCAAGTATAGAGGAAGCAAAGGCAGATGTTGTCGGGGAGTACAATATTTATTATCTTATAGACGAAGGGGTATACCAGGATAATCTGAGGAAAGAAGCTGCGGTTACATTTCTGGCCGGATTTTTCCGTTCTGTCAGATTCGGCGTGGACTCAGCGCACGGAATGGCGAATCTGATAGCTTTTAATTATTTCGTTGAGAAGGGGGCCTACCTGTATGACGGGGGATCGGGCCACTGGAGCGTCGATTTCGAAAAGATCGAGGATGCTGTAACTTCCCTCTCAAGGAAGGTGTTGATGATTCAGGCGGTCGGCTCGTATGATGAGGCGAAGGCGCTCATCGAAAAGTACGGAAAGCTCTCGGCGGAGGCGGAGTCCTCTCTGGAAAGACTGAAGGGTATACCGGTCGACATAGTCCCTGAATACATGATAGAGGAGAAGATGTAAGAGATGACCGGGTAACCGCTTTGGGCCGGATGTTTACCCTTTGAAGAAAAATCGGTCGGCCTTCAGGGGGAAGTCAGTCAGGAAGAACATCCGGCCCCCCCTTCAGCAGAATGTCGTATAAGGGATTCCTGAATTTGAGAAGTTGTAACTTATCAATTATTGTAGTACAATTTGCCGCTGAATAATGAAGAGGGCAAGAGTATGATCTCTCTCCCCAGAATTAAACAATTGATTGCGGCGGGCATATTCTGTGAAAGCGGTGATATTTTTAAAATACTTATCAGGAATCAGCGGTACTGTTTCGATGAGATACAAGGAGGCAGAAATGATACGTAAAGCATTTTTCACTGCTGCAATAATCCTGCTGCTGGGAATAAATTCCGCACAGAGCCA
Organism: Candidatus Krumholzibacteriales bacterium; assembly: GCA_046483305.1. Classification (GTDB taxonomy): domain Bacteria; phylum Krumholzibacteriota; class Krumholzibacteriia; order Krumholzibacteriales; family WJIX01; genus WJIX01. The sequence goes on from JAWODM010000024.1 coordinate 60,945, forward strand.
GACCAGGAGCGGCGCCACCTCCGGGGGAGCAAAGCTTATAAGCGGCGCTGTATCATTTACAAGCCAGGGCGGAGACTTGTACGGAGGGTATTCTGACGAAAGATTGAATGTTATTTCAGTAACTCCAAGCCTGTTCTATTTCATCTCTCCCGGCTTCGGTGTCGGAGGCGACCTGTCATACGATCTCAGGTCCCGGGGGAGTTATTCATACACCACTCTCAGTATCGGGCCGAAAATTGGATATTTTGCCGATTCCGGCAGCGATCTGATTCCGTTTTTTGCCGGGGGAGTAAGCTATTTAACCGTAGGATCCGATCTTGGTGACAATAACGGAGTAAGATTAAAGTTCGGCGGAGGAGTTATAATCCGTAAGGGGCGCCTGGCGTTTTCCATTGAGGCCAGTTATCTGTATGACCGCTTGAACCTTGAAGGAGCTGGCGGCTCCACATCAGGAAACACCATCATTTTTGGCGCAGGTTTAGCGGGATTCCTGTTTGATTGAACCGGCAATACGATTTGAGATGAAAGATTTTCTGAATAATTGCAGGGAAGCTGTTCTGGAAGGAAACGCGGAGAGGGCGCTCTCCCTGGCGAATTCCGCCGTGGAAGAGGGGATGGATATCCTGGAGGTTATTGACGAAGGGTTTGTCAGGGGCATAAAAGAGGTGGGAAAACTCTGGGAGAGAGGTGAGTACTTTCTTCCGGAACTGGTTATGGGGGCGGAAGCGGTAAAGAGGGCTCTCTCGGTCCTGGAGCCTGTTCTGGCCGGGCGGAAGATGAGCAGGGAGGTTAAAGGCGTGGGAGTTATAGGAACGGTGGAAGGGGACATCCACGATATCGGAAAAACATTGGTCTCGACCATGCTCTCTGCCAGCGGGTTCGGCGTTTACGACCTGGGCACAGATGTCCCGCCGGAAAGGTTCATCAGTGAAGCGGAAGCCAGGGGGGCCGATTTTATCGGCGCCTCGGCCCTTCTTACCACCACCATGCAGGTACAGAGGGAGCTGGTGGAGCTGCTCTCGGAGCGGGGCCAGAGAGAGAAATACCTGGTAATAGTGGGAGGAGCTCCCTGCAGCGCAGAGTGGGCGGAAACTGTCGGGGCCGACGGGTATGCCAGGGACGCGGTGGCGGCGGTAGAGCTGGCGGAGAAGCTTCTGAGCGGAAAGTGAGGGGGTATTTATGGCGGGCGGATTCATGCAGGCTCTGAAGGAGCGGGTTCTTCTGTTCGACGGCGGGATGGGAAGCATGATGATATCGGCGGGGCTGGAGAGAACGGAGATACCGGAGAGCTGGATCGAGCGGCATCCGGAGAAGATCGGCAGTATACACAGAGATTATATAAGAGCGGGCGCGGACGTTATCCAGACAGCCACCTTCGGCGCCAGCTCGATTAAGCTCTCTGCCACCGCCGGGGGAGCGGCGCTGAACCCGGGCCGGATTAACAGGATGGCGGCGGAGATGCTCCGGGAGGAGATAGAGCGCGCCGGCGCAGGCTGCTTTGCCGCCGGGGATATGGGGCCGACCGGGGAGTTCTTTCCTCCGGTAGGCGGGCTGGATGAAAAGCGGGCCCTGGAAAGCTTCAGGATTCAGGCCCGCGCTCTTGCCGGGGGCGGAGTTGACCTCCTGCTGATCGAGACAATGTCCGACCTCAGGGAAGCGGTAACCGCCCTGAGAGCGGCCAGGGAGGTAACGGACCTTCCGGTGGCAGTGGAGCTGACCTTTCAGAAGAAGCCGGGGGGGTATTTCACTATCATGGGCAACACCCCGCGGGAGGCGCTGGAGGCGCTGAAGAGAGAAGGAGCCGATATGGCGGGCGCCAACTGCACCCTGGACAGCTCAGGCATGAAAGGGCTGGCCGGGGTGATGCTCCGGCTTGACGGGCCGCCTCTTCTCTTTCAGCCGAACGCGGGTCAGCCGGTAATGAGGGAGGGGCGGGCGGTATACCTCCAGAAGCCGGAGGAGTTCGCTTCCGGCATGGCGGAAATAGCGGAGCTGGGAGCCGGCGCGGTAGGAGGATGCTGCGGAACCGGCCCCGATTTCATCAGTGCGTTGAGAGATCGTCTGGGATCATGATGAGCGGTAAAGGGATGGACTGGGTAATACTGAAGGATATGGATATAGTAATAGACGAAGAAGAGGTGTCCCGCATAGTGGGCGCCGGAAAGAGAGAGGGGGCGCCCCCCGCCGGAGCGGCAGGGGAACGGATAGGGCGGGCGGTCGGGCTGGCGCGGGAACTGGCCGAACCGGCAGCAATATATACCGTAACCGAAGGGAAAAATATAGAGGGCCCCCCGGTATTCAGGCAGCTGAAGGAGATGGCCCTGTGTATCTGCACCATAGGGGGAAAGCTGGAGAGAGAGGTGGAGAATCTCTCCGCGGAGGGCTCGCTTCTGGAAGCGCTGGCCCTGGATACCGCAGGCTCGGTGGCGGTGGAGGGGACCGCCGATTACGTTAACGGGATCATAGAACAGCGGGCCGGAAGGGAGGGAAAGAGGACCTCCCTGAGAGCAAGCCCCGGTTACGGCAACTGGGATATCGGCGCCCAGAAGCGTATTTTCGAGATGGCGCCGGCGGAAAGTATAGGGGTGACCCTGGGAGAGGGTATGATGATGAATCCCGGAAAATCGATTTCCTTCGCGGTCCATATATCAGAGAACCCGGTAAGGCTCAGAAGCGCCAATGACTGCGGAAACTGCTCCCGGTGGGATTGCCCTTACAGGAAAGAGAGCTGAAAACACCGGGCGGGAGAAAAGGGCTGGGATTTCTTTGTCGGCCCGGAGCCGGGCCGCCGCGGCACCTGAGGTACCGTCAATCCCCTTCAACGAAACGCAATTCTCTGTCGTCGACATGAATGTGGTACCTGCAGTCCGGGCCTCCGCCGTAGCGGAACCTTATGGAAAGGTCCCTCTTGAATGGATGAAACCTGAGCGGACTTATAATGTGCGGATAATGGATATAAAAAATGCTGTACTCCTGGTCGGGAGCATCGTCCGGCTTTTTGTCTCCATGCAGGCATACCGGCACCTCTCCCGCCTCCCCGCTCAGCTCTGAAAGGGGCGGTTCCTTCAGCAGGGCAATGAATTGACATGACTGCTTTCCGACTTCTCTGTAACAGAACACCTTGCTGGTTATCGAATAAACCGAGGAAGCCAGGAAGAGCAGCAGACAGAGAGTAAGGTAATACCTTTTTATCCCTTCCGGGATGGTTCGAACAGCCCTTCCCGCGAAGAAGATCAGCAGTATGGAATAGAACGGTGTCAGAAGAGAACCATACAGTTCGCTTACCCGGTCGACTGTAATGACGATGGGGAAGGTGGCTGCGATGAAGCACAGGAGAAGTGAAAAGACCAGGAACCGTTCTCCGGAGCGGTTACCCTTTCTCATTAAAGACCTGATGTATCCGGCCGCACCTGCCAGGGCGGGCAGGATGGTTCCGGTGGACAATATCACTCCCGCGGCGAGGCTGATCTGCCGGAGTGGCCGGGTTGAGATGAACAGGTCAATACTGTTTCCCAGATAGGCGGTAACCCCTGTCAGAAGGAACAGATTCCGAATTGCTGTTTTGAGGTCCAGGTACAGACCGTAAGAATCATCAGCTGCCCCTGCCATGATATTCGCATGGTCGAATGGCGGTATTTCAAGGTGCAGGCGTATAAGCAGGTAGACAGACAGGGCGGCTGCCCAGGCGGCCAGAATGGGGACACAGGAGCGAATTGTCAGCCTGTCCTCTCTCTTCAGCCTGTACAGGAAGAGCAGCGGGTATAATCCGAATAGACCCAGGACCGATTCCTTGGAGCAGAGTATCCCGAAAAAGAGCAGGAACATCAGCGCGATCGACCCCGGGGAACGCACTCTCCCGATGATCCGGCGGGAGATAAAGAGGAGGTAGAAAGACACCAGCGCCAGGGACGATGCGGAATTCTGGCTGATCGCATCGATCTGAATAACCGACGAGGCGTTGGCCGGGTGAAGGGCGTAGAGAAGCGCCGAGAGCAGGGCGGCCGCCCTGCTGCGTAATATCGCCCGGGCCAGATAGAAAACCAGACAGATATTTAACAGGTAGAGGGCGATGTTGAAACCTATGGAGAAATATGGACGAAGCTCAAAGAATGAATAGTTGATCGAGTTGATCAGGAGCTCAATCGGCCTGTAGAATGAGTACGACGCTGTCAGCAGATTGAAAGAGCTGAACCTGGCAAGCTTAAGGCAGTAGAGGTCATCTATGCTTGGGCAGGCCGATATCGCCGGAAGATAAAGGAGAGTTGCCGCCAGCAGAATAATAGAGAGCCGCCAGGGTATTCTGGAATATTCATTCATTCTCTTGACCGCCTTCGTTTTTTCGGAATATTATAAGGCAGGAAGAAGACTTTGCAATGGTTAATTCCGATAAATCGTTCTAAACTGCCGTACAGAATGAAAAGGCGGGATGACCGGGCTCATCCGGGCACCGCCCGGATTAAAAATTGAGCAGACTCCGGCCTGGACCAGGCGGCTTAATGTCAGATACATAATTTTTGCCCGGTTCCTGATTATAGCTGCGGTACAATCCCCTGCATGAATGTGAGGTCATGAATGCCCCGGAATTCTTAGTGGAACTTCCGAGCCTTTTCAGTTGACCGCTCCTCCGTCTTCGGATAGCCTTTAGTTTGCCGGCCATTTCTTATAATAATTATGGGTGGCGGCAAGGGGCAGATAATGTATGCCTGCGGCCGGCAGCGGGCGAGATTTCAGGACAGGTATGGAATTGTGGATGATTACCCCCGAATGAACTGGCTTTCCGGGCAGCAGATAAGCGCCGTTGTGGATGAAGCGATAGGTGTCCTGGAGAACACAGGGGTGCTGATAGAGAGCGAGAGGGCGCTGAGGGAGCTGGCCGGGCGGGGAGTAAGAACCGGGCGGAAGAGGGCGTTCTTCTCAGCGGAGATGGCCGAAAAATCTCTTGCCGCAGCTCCGGACAGGGTGGTTCTCTACGGCAGGGACAGCTCCGTGGGAGTGGAGCTGGGGGGCGGCAGCCTCCATTTCAATCCAGGGTCGTCGGCGATAAGGATACTGGACCTTCAGAGGAAGAAGGCGAGAAAACCGGTCAGCCGGGACCTGGTTGATTTTGCCCTGCTTACAGACGCGCTGCCCGGCTACAGCATGCAGAGCACCGCCCTGGTGCCGGCGGATGTTCCTGAAACAGCGGCTGACAGCTACCGTCTCTACCTGGCCCTGATCTTTTCCGGCAAGCCGGTGGTTACCGGCACCTTCACCGGAGAGGGCCTGGCCCCGATGCTTGAAATGCTGGAGATAGCGGCTGGCGGTCAGGAGCGGCTTCGCAGATACCCCCGGGCGATATTCGACACCTGCCCCACCGCCCCCCTGACCTGGAGCGCGCTTACCGTAGATACACTGATCGACTGCGCCTCCAGGGGAGTGCCGGTACAGATAGTGCCGATGCCCCTTGCCGGAGCCACGTCCCCGGCGACCCTGTACGGCACGGTGGTTCAGCACTGCGCGGAGAATCTGAGCGGAATCATAATCAGCCAGCTGATCTCTCCCGGGTCCCCGGTGGTATATGGGGGGTCGCCCGCCTACTTCGATATGCGCAAGGGCACCACTCCGGTGGGTGGTGTGGAGGCGTTGATGATAAACGGAGCGGCCGCCGGGATAGCCAGGCACCTGGGGCTTCCCTCTCACGCCTACATGGCGCTCAGCGATTCCAGGTCTCTGGATTACCAGTGCGGTATGGAGACGGCGATGGGGGCGGCCATTGCCGCTGTCAGCGGGGTGAATAATGTCTCGGGCCCCGGTATGCATAATTTCCAGACGTGGCAGAGTATGGAGAAACTGATCATTGATAACGAAATCTGCCTGATGGCCGGGCGGATGAGGAGCGGGATTCGTCCTGGCGCCGGCTCTACGGCGGCGGATGTGGTGGATGAAGGGGTCAGGGCAGGCTCCTTCCTGACTTTGTCCGATACTCTCAGGAAATTCCGGGAAGAGGCGTTTTTCCCCGGCAGGGTGATTGACAGAGAGGCCGGCGATGGGGTGTCGGCGCCGGCGGAGGGAGAAATTCTTGAGAGGGCCCGGGCGAGAAAGGATCAGATTCTCGAAAGCGGCGGCGAAGATGTCCTCTCCGGCGAGAAAAGGCGGCCGCTGGAAGAGGTGATGTCCGGGACGGCCCGGAGGGCTGGTATGGAAAGGATGCCCGAAATAACAGGATGAGCGGGATGAAAGAGAAATATTTTGACGATCAGAACATAGACTTCTGCGCGGGAAGCATGATCGAAGAGCTGGAGCAGCTGAGATTGTTGCGGGATGTTAATTTACAATCAGCGAACACCGCGCTGATTATTATTGATATGCAGGATTACTTTCTCGACGAGGGTTCGCACGCGTTTATTCCGTCGGCCGCGGCTATTAAGGGCCGGCTGGCCAGGCTGGCGGATCTGTTCCGGAGGAAAGGGCTTCCCGTGGTGCTTACCCGGCATATCAATAATCCGGGAGAGGAGGGGATGATGGGAAGCTGGTGGGGAGAACTGTTGACCGGGGAGAATCCGCTGAGCGGTATCTGCAGGGATCTGCGGGGGAAGGGGAAAGTGATAGAAAAGAGCGGGTATGACGCTTTTTATCAAACCGGCCTGGAAGGATTTCTGAGGGAAAGGGGGGTCACCCGGGTAGTGGTAAGCGGGGTCATGACCCATATATGCTGCGCGGCTACTGCGACCTCCGCTTTCGTACGGGGATTTGAAGTTATTATCCCGGTCGACGGAACGGCAACCTATAACCGGTTGTTCCATGAGGCGGCTCTTCTAAACCTGGCCCATTCCTGCGCCGCTGCGGTTACCATGGAGAATCTTACGGCAAGAATGCGGGATGTGCAATAATATGATCAGGGAAGAGGAAATAGCAATAATAGGAGCCGGCCCGGCGGGAGCCGCCGCTGCCGTCCAGTTGCGGCGGATGGGCCGCGATCCCCTGGTTTTCGAAAAGGGCCGGCCGGGAGGACTGCTCCGAAGCGCGAATCTGGTGGAAAACTATCCCGGATTCCCGGCTGGGATCGAGGGAAGAGAGCTGGCGGAGCTGATAGGGAAACATATGGAGCGTTTCCGGGTCAGGTTATTACGGGAGGAAGTTATAAGCATGGATTACCGCGGCGGCCGGTTCGTGCTGAAATCATACTCGGGTATCCGCAGAGCGGGAGCTGTGATCCTGGCGGCGGGAACCGTCCCCGCAAAAGACCACGGCATAGAGGTTTGCGGGGAGGCGGCGGCGCTTGCCTTCTATAATCCTGATAGTATCAGGGAAGGGTCGGATACCGTTATTATCGGAGCCGGGGACGCGGCTTTTGACTACGCTCTTAATCTGGCTCCCCGCGGCCGGGTCCTTATACTGGGACGGAGTAAAACCCCGAGGGCTCTGAGGGTTCTGGTTGAGCGGGCTGAGGAGAATGAGAGTATACATTACTTCAGCAATGTCGAGGTTTCTGGTATTGAAGAAGAAGAGGGGGAGTTGATTCTGCGGCTGAAAGATCCTTCTGGAGTGAAGTTCCCCGAACCATTTGACGCCGGCATCCCGGGGGCGGTGAGGGCGGGCAACGCGCTGTTTGCCACAGGCCGCTGTCCGGCCACGGGATTTATGTCCGGCAGATTGATTGAATTGAGCAAAAACCTTGAGAAGGAAGGAAAACTGTTTTTCGCCGGGGACGTCAGGGGCGGGAGCTGCCGTCAGGCTGCTGTGGCGGCGGGAGATGGTTTGAGAGCCGCAATGATAACAGGGAAAGGCGGCAGATGAAATATGAAAGTAATCAGCAGGGCCGGGAAAGATGACCTGGCAACGGTTTACATAGCTGAAACAGCCGGCGGAAAGCGGGTTGAATTTGTCGAATCCCTTCAGCCTCCTCTGCCCCGGGAGGAGAAATGGGTGGTAATAATTTCTACCCTGTTCGGGTGCCCCTGCGGATGCCTGTTCTGCGACGCGGGCAGGAATTACAGAGGCAGGCTTTCCTCCGGGCAGCTTCTGTTTCAGATAGATTATCTGGTTAAAAAACGGCACCCCGATCTTTGCATACCTTCCAGAAAGTTCAAGGTGCAGTTTGCCAGGATGGGAGAACCGGCATTGAACCGGTCGGTGCTGGATGTCCTGAAGGCCCTTCCTTCCAGATACCGGGCGCCGGGGCTTATGCCCGCCCTTTCGACCATCGCTCCGGCGGGCAGAGAGTCATTTTTCGAGGAGCTATACTCGATCAAGGAGCATCATTACAGGGGCAAGTTCCAGCTTCAGTTCTCCGTTCATTCAACTGACGAATCCGCAAGGGACAGGCTGATCCCGGCCGGCAAATGGAACCTGGAAGAGATATCCAGGTACGGTGAATTCTTTCACCGGAAAGGAGACAGAAAGGTAACTCTGAATTTCGCCCTTGCCGCGGGGTCTGAGGTGGACATTGCTGTGATCAGGAAACTGTTCGACCCGGAGAAATTCCTGGTCAAGGTTACACCGGTCAACCCGACAAGGAAAGCGGCCGAAAACGGGGTAGAATCGATGGTCCGGCCCGGAGAGGAATGCCAGGCAATCAACCGGCTGAGGGCTGCGGGATTCGACGCGATTCTCAGCATCGGGGAACTTGAGGAGAACGCTATCGGGAGCAACTGCGGCCAGTTCGTCGGGTCCGGACCGACGCCGGCGAACAGGAGTTATTCGTACCGGCAGGTTCCACTGTAAGAAAAACCGGGGGCCCGGAGAAGGGCCCCCGCCTGGAAAGCTTTCTATTTGATAGCCGCCTTCAGCGCGAACTGAACGCGGAAGCAGTCGTAATCACCGGGGGTCGATTCAACTCTGCTGTCGATATATGTTCTGGTCAGATACTCCGTCTTGAGGTATGAGAGTTCCAGCATTCCGGTAACATTGCCGGTTATGCCGTACATGGCGTTTCCGAAAACCAGGGAATTCAGATCGCGGAAGGTTTCGCTCTCCCCCGGACTATGAGTAATGTCGAATTCGGCCTCATCGGGGTCATCGAAAGAATAGCCGGCGTTAAAGGTGAGCCTGTCGGTCGGCGCGAGCGACACCATTGCCCAGCCACCCACGGCGGGCAGCGGTTCGCCTATGCCGTCGGTATTCTGAAGCGCCCCGCCCAGGAAGGTGCCGAGAGCTTCGCCCATGAAGAATTCACCCTTCAGCGAGAGGTATCTGTTTATCTTCAGGGTAAGATCTCCGTTAACCGACCAGGAATCGATCGATTCCTCGGTGACCGTGGAGGTGGCAAGGGCGGTCCTGTCGAACTTCTCCTGGCCGTAATGGCCGGAGACTCCTATTGCCAGCATCCCCTCTTCCGAAAATTCCGAAGCGATCCCGATCCTGCCCTGGACCGCGGGCAGGGCGGCGTCGGCGCCGTTGTCCACTCCGTCGCCGGGAGCCGTCCAGGTAGTGTCGTTGCGGGTTAATGTGGTGTAATCTTCTCCCATATTCCTGGTAACGGCAACGTCCAGGGTGAATTTCGCCCGGTCTCCTATTCCGCTCCAGGTAGAGAACCTGACCTGCGGCCTCCTGTACCCGATGTTGCCTTCGCCCCAGGCAACGCTGTAATTAACTGTTTTTGGAACCAGAGGAGAGATCACATCCCAGGTCTGCCCCGCCAGGAGGGACCATTTCTTCCCGGTCATTCTGAGGTAGGCGTGCCGGAGCATCGGGGTAGCCTTGTTTTCCGCGTCCGCGCCCCCGCCGTAGAAATCGAACTCCAGGGTGGCCTGGGTCTTCAGGCATTCCTGGTTCCAGTAGAAATCGATCCCCAGCCTGCTCTCTCTGGTGGTGAAGTACATGGCGTTGTCAGCTTCGCCGTATCTGGGCACATACAGGTGGAAATTCCCCGGGTATATCCGGGCGTTGTCATAACTGACATCGGTTTTGAAGAAACCGTGAAATTCGAAATCGTACTTTTTGCCCTCTCCGCCCCGAACCTGAGGGGAAAGAAGCAGAACGGCAACAGCGGCTGCGAGCACCGAGGAAAGTATTATCCTCCTCATCGAGTTCTCCTTTCGCCTGTGCAGCTTTCAAACCATTCCCTGCCGGTTCTGCAGGATCAAGTCAGCTGCGCTGAAATAATTCCCGGGGCGGGGGAATCGCCCCTTAACCTTGACTTACTTTCCTGTTTATTAGGAAATCAGCAGGTTTCTGTCAATCTTTATTTCAAAATCCGATGGGTTGGCTGTTATCCGTAACGGACCATTTTCTCAATGGCGCCTCTGGCGGCGGAGGCTGTCTCCTCCGGCACGGTTATGACCGGGGTAAGGGCCTGGACCGAGCGGTGGAGCTTTTCCAGGGAGATCTTCTTCATGTTCTTGCAGACGGCCTCTTCGGAGGCGGGGATGAAATTCCTGGAGGGGTATATCGTTTTCAGGCGGTATACCATATCCTTTTCCGTCCCGATTATGAAGGTGCCGGCATCGCTTTCCCCCGCTCTTCTTATCATCCCTCCTGTTCCCAGGGTGTAGTCCGCGATTCTTTCTATTTCCGGCGGGACCTCCGGATGAACCAGGACCTCCGCGCCGGGGTGTTCTTCCCTCAGGGATTGTATCCGCGCGGCCGAAAATTTCTGATGGACCGGGCAGAACCCTTCCCAGAGAATCAGCTCTCTGCCGGCCTGCTCGCCCACCCAGCGGCCCAGGTTCTTGTCAGGCCCGAATATTATCTCTTCCCCGGAGGGAACCGACTCCACTATCCTGAGCGCGTTCGAGGATGTGCAGCATATGTCACTGGCCGCTTTCACCTCAGCGGTCGAATTAACATAGGTGATAACTGTCGCTCCCGGATGTTTCTCCTTCAGCTTCTTCAGCGACTCCGCGGAGATCATGTCGGACAGCGGGCAGCCTGCTTCCGGTTCGGGAAGGATTACCTTCTTCTCCGGGGCCAGGATCGCCGCTGTCTCAGCCATGAAGAAGACTCCGCAGAAGACTATGATGTCCTGTTCGATTTCCCGGGCCAGCCTGCTCAGGGCGAGGGAATCGCCCAGGTGGTCGGCCAGGTCCTGAATGGCAGGCGGCTGGTAATTATGAGCGAGTATCGCCAGGTTCTTTTCCTTCTTGAGAGCGAGAATGCTTTCTGAGAGCATGAATACCTCCTGAACGGGACCGGGCAGCGGCTGCGGCGCGCCTGGCGAGGAATCAGAAATAACAGTGGTTGCTTGCCATTATCTTTGTTATTATATATAGATTGACATTGAGGGCAAAATAGTTTTATGGAATTATTCAGCCGTTGATGAATATAACCTGATATGTGTGGAGCGTGATTTGAGGGCCGGGATGCGACAGATTGAATTGAAACGTATAACCGTGCAGCTTCGATTTCCGGTCAACGGGAATAGGAAGCGCTGACCAGAAAAGGGAGGATGGTTTGGAAAGAACGTTCAAGATTACCGTTTCAGCGATGGTTGTCCTTCTGCTGCTGACCTCGTTTGCGGCTTTCTGCGAGGAAAAGGACAAACTCAAACCCAGCCTCTATTTGAAAGAGAATAAGGTTAACCTGGGTGCCATATATGAAGGAGCAGACGTAACCCACGAGTTCGTGATTGAAAACAGGGGACAGGGAGAACTGAATATTCTCAGAGTAAAGGCTCCCTGAGGATGCCAGGCGGCCGAATATGATAAGGTCATCCCTCCCGGGCAGGAGGGAATAATAAAGACAACAGTAAAAACAGCGCATCTTCAGGAAGGTCATTTCAGCAAGAGCTTCTCGATAGTGACCAACGATACCGAGAACGAAAAGGTCACGCTGAGTGTCAGCGGCGACGTAAAAGAGGTCTTCGGCCTGTCCAACTCTCTTCATATATCCGGTTTCCTGAAAGAGCCGATCAGCAAGAAGATACAGCTCAGCAACAAACTGGATACTCCCATACATATTACAGGCATGGAGTGGAGAGAAGATTCCGACAGTATGCTGAATAAACGGCTGATGGTTAACGTCGAGCCGGTCGAGGAAGGGCAGACCTATTCGGTAACCGTAAAAGGGAAAGAAGAGTTCGACACCGGGCATTATTTCGGGAACCTGATTCTGAAGACAGATTTCGAGCCGGTCCCCGAGAAGGTCCTGAGGGTCAGAGTGCTGATTAATGCCGATATCGAAACCTACCCGAAGAGAGTGCTTCTTCCCGATATGCTGGTGCCCGAGGGGACCAGCCGGAGCTTCAACAAGGTTATCACCATACTTGCCAAGAGAGGCGATTCCCTGGTGGTAAGGGACGCTGTCCCCAGCAGGTCTGACATAGCCGTGAATCTCAGGGAAGTCAGAGAGGGGAAAGCCTACCGCTGCAAGCTTACTATCAGGCCTGAGACCAGGGACGCTGAATACAGAGCCAAGATTACCTTTATCACCAACTACGAGAATTATGAGGAAGTTGAAGTAGAAATACTGGGAAGAGTGAAAGTGGTAAAGAATGAATAGGTGACGGAGCCGGCAGAATTATAAATCATGATAAGTTAACAGCGGCGATCATGGCGGGGATCGATATCCCCGCCGGCGCCGTAATTAGAGTACGAAAAAGGAAGCAGTGATATGTTATACGAAGGAATACGGAAAAGCGCGCTTTCCATCTTTATCCTGGTCGCCCTGGCGGCCTTTGCGGCCGCCGGAGCCTCTGCTCAGAGCAATGGCCGGGAGGCCACCGAGGCGGAAAGGGAACTGGGTGAAATCATCTCCCGGCTGAAGGTCAAAATGCAGACCGAACCCCCGCAGGAAGTAGTCAGGATGGCCGAAGACCAGCTGACAGGTTTCATCAGAAAATACAAGGGGCAGGACGAGGAGGCCCAGGCCAGAATCACCCTGGGCCAGGTTTATACCGCCATGGGCCATAACGAGAAGGCGATAGATCAGTATGAACTCGCTCTGGAAGCTGCCGGGTCGATGGACGCCCGGACCAGAGCCCTGCTGATGTTTTACCTCGCTTCCAGCTACGTGCAGAACGAGAAATTTGATAAAGCCGAACAGTTGTACGGCAGAATATTGAAGGAGACACCTTCTGAAAACAGCAAGATCAGGCAGGCGGTTCAGCAGGAGATGAAAAGCCTGGAAACAAAGAAGAAGCTGACTTCCGGCTGCCAGGCGATACCGTTTCCGGAAAGCGTCAGGAACCTTTCCGGAGATAAAATAGCGATCAGGAATTACCGGGGAAAGGTTATCCTGCTGGATTTCTGGGCAACCTGGTGCAAGCCGTGCCTGGATGAGATGCCCAACGTAAAAGAGCTGTATGAAGAATACCATGACGACGGATTCGAGATAATAGGGGTCTCTCTGGACAGGTCAAAGGAGAATCTGGTCTCTTACGTTGAGGAGAACGGTATCGGATGGCCTCAGATATACGACGGCCAGGGCGGCAGAATAGCCACTTCTTACGCGGTCAGCGCTATCCCTTCAACCTTCCTGCTGGACAGGGAGGGCAGAATAGTCGACAGGAACCTCAGGGGCAAAGCCCTGGAAGAGGCGGTAGAAAGACTTCTCAAAAAAGATTAAAATATTTCTTGACATATAGGGTGATCTCTGAGAAGTTACTGATTGTTTAATTAAACTGGCAACCCTTATTTCAGATAGATTACGGATCATATGAAGTTTATCGACTCGACAAATTTCGTGAAGCTTATCAAGAAGCTCACAGCAGAGGGAGAACTTTTCTTTCCTTACCGGGACGAGGAGACGGGGCAGTTCCATCTGAAGAAGGCCTCCGGATTCCCTCTGGAAGAAGAATTCGAACTGGGCGGATACAGGGCGGTGGAGCCGTCCAAGGGAGTGGCCCAGCACGCCAGAGTGACAGTAGCCGAATATCCTTCGGATAACCCCGACGAAATGACCAACTCGGACAACATCATACCCAGCGTGGTGCTGGGGGCCAAGGGGTGCGATGTAAATGCGATGTCCCTGGTAGACAGAGTGCAGATAGAGGGGGAGTTCACCGCCCCTCTGTACAAGATAAGGCGTGACAAGATGTTTGTGGTTGCCGCCGACTGCGATGACTGCAGGGAGACATGCTTCTGTGCCCTCCTCGGGAATAATCCCTGGCCGGAGAGCGGCTACGACCTCGCTGTTTCGAAAATCAGCGGGGGGTACCTTATAGAGGCCGGGTCCGAGCGCGGCGAGAAGGTTCTGGCGGAAAACGAGAAGCTGACCTCTGAAGCGAGAGAACAGCAGGTAAAGGCCAGGGACGAAAAGAGGCAGAAGGTTCTGGCCGATTTGAAGAAGAACAACAGCCAGTTCCCCGATCTTACCGGCATGCCGGAAAAACTCAGGGAAGCGATCAGCGATGAAATATGGAAAGAGCTGGCCAAAGACTGCGTCGAATGCGGAGCCTGCACCAATATATGCCCCACCTGTTACTGCTTCCTGCTGTATGACCGCAAAACTGACGGAGAGCACTTCAGGAGGATTTCCAACTGGGATTCCTGTCAGCTGACCGGTTACGCCAGGATGGCGGGAATGCTCAATCCCAGAGCCGGCCTGGCTGACAGAGTCAAGCACCGTTTCTACCATAAGTACGATTATCTTGTTTCCAGCCATGAAGATATTTTCTGCACGGGATGCGGCAGGTGCATAGATGCCTGCTCCGCCAGTATCGATATACGCGACGTTCTAGCCAGAGTAGCGGAGAAAGTGAGCGGATAAAGTATGGAGAATCCGTATTATCCCATAGATACAGTGGTAGAGGATATAATCACCGAAACCCCTACCATCAAGACTTTCTGCCTGAAACCGGCCAGTCCCATTGAATTCAAGGCGGGCCAGTTCATGCAGCTGACCATGCCCGGCATAGGAGAAGCCCCTTTCACTCCCAGTTCCGACCCGAATATTTCGGAAAAAATGGAAATCACTATTCTTAAGACCGGAAAAGTCACCGATGCTCTCCACGAGCTGAAGCCGGGAGCCAGAGTCGGGCTGAGAGGCCCTTTCGGCAAAGGTTACCCGATGGACAAGCTGAAGGGGAAGGAAGTACTGGTAGTGGGAGGCGGAGTGGGGCTGGCTCCCCTCAGAGCGCTGATTTACGCTCTGCTGGACGACCCCTCCAGGTATAAGAAAATATCCATTAAATACGGGGCGCGGATGCCGGAAGAGCTCTGTTTCAGAAGGCAGTACGACGATTGGAAGAACCGTGCGGAAAACGTCTCATTCAAAGCGACTATCGATGTGCCGGCTGAAGGGTGGAAAGGCCATGTAGGCTTGGTTACAACCCTTCTCGACGACCTGGACATTAATATCCGGGACAGTTACGCAGTTTCATGCGGGCCGCAGATAATGTTGAAGTTCGTCACGCTGAAACTGCTGGAAGTGGGCTACAAGCCGCCGCAGATATATCTTTCCATGAACAGGAAGATGTCATGCGGTATGGGTAAATGCGGAAGATGCAATGTCGGCCAGTATTACCTCTGCGTGGACGGGCCCGATATGTGTTACGACAAGATAAAGCATGTGCCGAACGTTTTCGGTTAGGCATTAATAGTTCGTATTTGTTCTGTTAGTATCTGAGAGAAGAGAGATAAATGCGCGAGATAAAAGCAAATTGTTCTTTCTGCTCACTCGCCTGCCCCCTGATTTACAGGGGCGGCAGAAGGTCCCCGGTATTTACCGGAGATGCCCTGCTGAGCGTAGATTGGGATCAGAGTGAAGGGACGGAATATGAAGGAAGCCTGTGCGCCCGCGGGAATGCGGCCGCCTCGTTCATGTCCAGTCCCGAAAGGCTTAATTATCCTTTCGTCCTGGGTGAAAGGACAGATTTTGCCGCGGCGGTCAAGGAAGCTGCCAGCGAACTGTCGTCTATCAAGGATCAGGGCGGAAGCGACAGCATCGGGATTCTGCTCGGAGGCGGCCTGACCTCCGAGGAGGCTTCCCTGGCGGTCAGATTTGCCCGGGAAGTTATCGGCACAGAAAATATTATGCTGCTTGCCCCGGATGATGTTCCACTTTTCAGGGGATGGTACCGCTCCGACCTTTCGTCGGTGCGTCCGGCGGGCGGGAAACCGGACGGAAACCGTTCTGTCACGCTGATAGTGGGGGATACTTTCGCGGATCACCCCTGCACCGCTAGGTCTGTACTGGACGACAGATACGGAGGCAGAGGGAACGATCTGATAGTGGTAAGCCCGAACAGGACCAATACCGCATGGTTCGCCACCAGACACCTGAAGTGCAATCCCGGGGGGGAGGCCGCGGCGGCTCTGGGGCTGCTTAAGGCGGCGGTGGATAAAAGCGGGGCTGAACTGCCCGCGGAGCTGCGGAAACTTGTAGAGAACACCGGATGGAACGAGATCGAAAGACTGAGCGGTATCAGAAGTGATAAAATGGAGGAAGCCGCGGAATCCATGCTGGGAGCGGCAAAAGTAACTACTTATATTTCAAATATTTTTGCAAGAATCGGAGCGCCCGCCCTGTCCGAAGTGGCGGCTGAGGCGCTGACCCGTATCTGCCCCGGGGAGAGTTCTTTCAACACCCAGTTCGTCCAGCAGAATTCCCTGGGCGTCTACGCGGCGCTGAAGGGTATCGACAGAAGCGAGATGCTGGCTAATCTGGTGGAAGGGAAGATCAAGGGGTTGGTTATTATGGGGCTGGACCTGATGTCGGAGTACCCGGCGCCCGAAGTGGAGAAGGCAATCAGGGAAGATACCTTCACCCTGGCCACTCAGATATTCAGGGGCACTACCGCTGAAAGGGCCAACGTGGTCATACCGGTGGCTTCTCTTTCGGAGAAGAAGGGGACGGTCTGCCCTGAATTCGACAGGAATATCGTGCGGGATGAGGAGGATATAATCGAACCGCCCGGCGGGGTATTTACCGAGGCGGAATTTCTGGAAGCGCTTTCGGCCGAGATGGGCAGGGAGCTGAAACTGGAACAGGGCTCAATCCCAGCCGTGCAGCGCTCCGGAAAGATGGAATGGATTTCAGAGGAGTGGTCGGATTATACCTCGGAAATGAAAGCCCTGGACGGAGCGGATACGGTTCTGATCCCTCTCAGCGATCCGGTGCACGTCGGAAACGGCTCCCTGAGCAGGCATTTCAGCTGGTCCAGAAGAAATTCTCCGGAACCGCTTCTGGTGATACCCTCCGGACTGGCCGGAGAGCTGAATATCAGAGAGGGCGAGAAAGCCGTTGCTGAAACAGAGGGGGGGAGTTCCTCCTTCACGGTAAGAATCAGTGACAGAATAGACGAAGGCGTGGCGGGGGTTTATATTCATTTCCCGTCGGCCAGAAAGCTTTTCCCCTGGAAGCTCAAAAGCAACAAGGGAGAACTGGAAATAATGCCGGTAAGCGTAACAATTTCCGCTGAAGAGAAGAAGAGCTGATCATGGAAAAGAGAGTTTATATCGATATGAATCGTTGTATAGGGTGCCGCTCCTGTGCCGCCGCCTGCGCGGAAGGGCACCACGAGCAGGGGCTTCTCAAGCATGGATCGGTGGAAGAAGTCGCTCTGCTCCCGCTTCACTGCAGGCACTGTGATAATCCTCTATGCCTGGAGGTATGTCCCGAAGACGCGATCAAGAAGAACGACGAAGGAATAATAGTCAGGGAGAACCAGAGGTGTATCGGATGCAAGTCCTGCGTGCTGGCCTGCCCGTTCGGGGTAATGTTCCCTTACCGGACCTGGCACATTTCGCCCAAGTGCGATCTGTGCGTGGACAGGCTGGAAGAGGACGAGAAACCGAGGTGTGTTTCCACGTGCACTACCGGAGCGCTGGTATTCGAGGACCTGGCCACCGTGGAGGAGAAGCACGAGAGAGTTGTTGAAGGCGGAAGGTATTTTGCCCGCTTCATGCTGGAACGTTAGCGGAGAGAAGTATGGAATTACTTGGATACATATTTGATTACGTTGTTTTTCCGGGATTCCTGTTCACTGCGGTAGTGGGTCTGCTTACCACCTGGGTGGACCGGAAGGTAACGGCGAGGGTGCAGTGGAGAGTTGGGCCGCCCTGGTATCAGCCGTTCGCCGACACATTCAAGCTGATGGGCAAGGAAACTGTCATTCCCGCCGGAGCGGCCAGGACCGGGTTCCTGGCCATGCCGGTCATCGGGCTTGCCGCCGCGACGCTGGCTTCGACGATTCTCTGGAAGGTTAACCTGGACCCGGGCTCCTCGTTTCTGGGAGATTCAATAGTAGTTCTCTATATCATGACCATACCGGCGATTACACTGATAATCGGCGGCAGCGCATCCGGCAATCCGCTGGGGATACTGGGAGCCAGCAGAGAGATGAAGATGCTCTTCGCGTACGAACTCCCGCTGGTTATCGTGGTTCTGACTTCAGTTTACAAGGCCGGATCGTTCTCGTTCGGAGAAATTCTCAGTTATCAGAGCGTCAACGGAGTTATGCTGGGAAGCGTCTCCGGAGTTATCGCCTTCATTGTGGCGATCATGTGCGCGCAGGCTAAATGCGCGCTTCTTCCGTTCGATATCCCGGAGGCGGAAACCGAACTGGCCGGGGGGTCTCACATAGAGTATTCCGGCACCCCCTACGCGGTAGTCAGGCTGGTAATGGCGATCATGTACTTCATCGTTCCGGTCTTTATCATAACCCTCTTCTGGGGCGGATTCCATTTCAGCGGATGGTCGATCCTGACCTCCATACTGAAATATGTCGCTATAATAGTTATTATGGTACTGATAAGAAACACCAATCCCCGGGTAAGAATTGACCAGATGGTAAGGTTCTTCTGGGGGCCGATGCTGATACTGGCTATAATTTCGATGATTCTGACAGTGATCGGTTACTGAGCAATGGAGCTTTAGTATGTCCCTTGGTCTGAAAGCGTTAAAGAAGTCACCCTGGGTGTTCCATGTAAACACCGGGGCATGTAACAACTGTGACATTGAGATTCTGGACGCGCTGACTCCGCGTTTCGACGTGGAGCGCTTCGGTATCGTCCTTGTCGGCAGTATCAGGCATGCCGATGTTCTTCTTATTTCAGGACCGGTGACCAGAAACGTCCTGCCCCGGCTGAAGCGCCTTTACGAACAGGCTCCCAAGCCCATAAAAGTGATTGTGATAGGGGCCTGTGGATGTAACTGCGGGATCTTCCGGGACGGCTATAATATTATCGGGCCGGTGGACAAACACATACCGGTGGACGCTTACGTCCCCGGCTGCCCTCCGAAGCCGGAAACTATAATTGCGGGAGTGGTAAAGGTCTTGAATACTTTGTAGTAATTTTCTGAAAGAAACCGATATGGAAAAAGAAACAGTAAAAAAGAGGATAAAGGAAAAGTTCGGGGACAGGGTTGAAATTGCGGAACGCTCCGAAAAGAGAGTTTTCGTGTATGCCGAAAACGAAGTCTGGCGGGATCTAGCCGGTTTCCTGTTCAACGACCTGGACGCCCGGTTCGATACCGGCTGCGCCATAGATGACAGGGACGGCGTGGAAGTCATGATGTTCATGCCTTACGATAAGGAGAACTACTTCGTGACCATAAAGACTTTCGCGAAAAAGCCGCACCCCGAATTAGACAGCATATCGCCGGTAATTACCGGCGCAAAATGGATAGAAAGAGAGATATTCGAGATGTTCGAGGTGAATTTCCGGGGGCATCCCAACCTGGTTCCGGTCCTCAGGTCAGATACCAGGCCGAAAGATTTCTATCCCCATAAGAGAGAAGAAAAGGAAAAACATGAGATGTCGCGTGTAAAGAACGAAGGCTGGGAGAGGTTTAACGATGTAACCGGGAAACCTCCCGAGGGCGAGAACCCGTAATTCAGCGCGGCTTCAATTTGAGGTGAATCATAATGGTTAAGAAAATACCGATCGGCCCCTTTCACCCGATACTCGAAGAACCGGAATTCTTCGAGCTGCATGTGGATGGGGAGAGGGTTGTTGATATCGATATAACGATCGGCTGGAGCCACCGGGGGATCGAACTGCTCTCCGAACACAAGACCTGGGACCAGGTGCCTTTCCTGGTGGAGAGGGTCTGCGGTATCTGTTCCGCCTCTCATCCCTACGCCTATGTAAAGGCTGTAGAAGACCTGCTGCAGGTGGAAGTGCCGGAGAGGGCCCAATACATCAGGGTTATCGTCGCCGAACTGGAAAGGCTTCACAGCCATCTTCTCTGGACCGGCCTGGCCGGCCACTTCCTCGGTTACAACACCGTGTTCATGTGGGCGTGGAAGTACCGGGAGCCCCTGCTGGATATTCTGGAAGCGGTTACCGGGAATAGAAACCACTACGCGACCTGGAGGATCGGCGGTGTCAGAAGAGATCTCCCCGGGGAAGAGATACCCGGTATCAGGGAGATGCTGGATGAACTCTGGAAGAAGAACGACCTTCTGACCAAAGCCATAATCGACGATCCGGTTATTCACGCCAGGACCAAGGGAGTGGGCGTGTTGAATCAGAAAATGTGCCGCGAGTACGGGGCTCTGGGCCCGACCGCCAGAGCGGGAAATTACAATATAGATGCCAGGCGCGACCACCCCATGGACGCTTACAGAAACGTGGAGTTCGATGTAATTGTCTGTGAGAACGGCGATGTGTACGACAAGGCGGTGGTAAGGCAGCTGGAGAATTTCGAGGCTATCAAGATTATCAGGCAGTGCCTGGACGCGATAGAATCGATGAACGGCGGAGATATACTGCTGGAGATTGACAAGGTCCCGCCGGGGGAGGGGCTGGGAGTTTACGAAGCCCCCCGCGGAGAAGTATTTCACTACGTTCGATCAGACGGCGGGAATATGCCGATGAGGCACAAGATCAGGGCCCCCAGCTTCAATAACATACTCACCAACGAATATACCGTGCCCGGTTATTCGGTGGCGGATGCGGGGCTGATCACCGCCGCGGTCGATCCCTGCTACTCCTGCACGGAGAGGATGGGAGTGGTGGACGCGCGAAGCGGCGAAAGGACCGTGCTGACAGAAACGGACCTGGTAAGACTTTCGCAGGAAAAGACTCGGAGAATCAGAAGAGAGCTTGGAAAAGAATAGGTTGAATAGTATAATATCGATTCTGGAGAGGTAAGATGAACGAGCTTTTACAAATAATAGTTCTGCTGGGCGTTGCCGGGATTGTGCCGCTGTTCATTCCCCGCAGGGGAAAACTGGTGGCCGGTATCGTAGCCCTGGCTGCCTCCGTGTGGGGCCTGGTCCGGGCGCTTCAGTTGTTCGGCAGCAGCGCGGCAGGCATGAATGTTCATCTCTTCGACCTGGGCGGTGTGATGCCTTTCGACTTCGCCCTGAAGCAGACCGATTTCAGCTCCTTCCTGCTTATATTCATCATGTTGTTCGGAGTGCTGGTTATTCTCTATTCGCTGAGCTTCCTCAGAAACCGCGATACGGCAAGCATTTACTATTCATACCTGATCTGGACGCTGTCCGCGGCGGCCGGGGTGGTACTTTCAGACAACCTGCTGATACTTCTGATATTCTGGGAGATACTGACCGCTCTGCTGTTCTTTCTCATCAATATGGGCGATGAGGGGCATTCGGAGGCGGCGGCGAAGAGCTTCACCATACTTGGATTCACTGACGCCGCCATGCTGCTCGGGATTGTCCTGATATGGGTAAAGTTCAATACTCTATCGATATCCGCCATATCCGCCGACCCGATAGCCGTAGGAAATCCGCTCAACGCGATTATTTTCCTGCTGCTGTTTGCCGGCGCTCTTGCCAAGGCGGGAGGGATGCCGCTGCACTCCTGGATACCTAACATGGCAAAATCTACCCTGACCCCGGTAATGGCATTCCTGCCCGCATCGCTGGACAAACTGCTGGGGATATACCTCCTGGTCAGGATATCTGTCTTCATGTTCGCCATCAAGGCCGGCGGGGCGATCTCCATGGCTATGATGATAGTGGGGGCGGCAACCATCATATTCGCGGTTCTGATGGCGCTGGTTCAGCATAATCTTAAGAAGCTGCTCTCTTTTCACGCGGTCAGCCAGGTCGGATATATGATCCTGGGTGTGGGAAGCGGAATACCTATTGCTGTTGTCGGGGGGGTCTTCCACATGCTCAATAACGCCGTCTACAAGAGCGGGCTGTTCCTGGGAGCCGGTTCGGTGGAATACAGAACCGGGACCGCAGAGCTGGATGAGCTGGGTGGGCTGGCCCGCCTGATGCCGGTAACTTTCATTACAACGGTAATTACTGCGATGTCGATTTCCGGGGTTCCGCCTTTCAACGGTTTTGCCTCCAAATGGCTGGTTTACCAGGGGATGCTGGCAGGCGGCAACAGCCACATAATATTCCTGGTTATAGCGATCTTCGGCAGCGCGCTGACCCTGGCGTCATTCATCAAGGTGCTTCATTCGGTATTCCTGGGAAGAAGAGACCGCCGGTTCGACGATGTCAAAGAGACCGGTTTCGCGTTTCAGATACCTCTGATCATACTGGCGGCGATATGCATACTGTTCGGAATATTTGCCAGGTACCCGCTGGAGAAATTCATCGTGCCGGCGGTGGGGGGAACTTCGGGGCTGGACCTTTCAGCGAACACGATAGTAACCACCGCTACCAGGGGGTTCTGGAATCCGACCCTTGCGACCATACTGATGATAGTCGGCATAGTATTAGGATTCATAATTTATCTGATAGGACGCGTCGGCAAGGTCAGGATGGACGAAAACCCCTGGGTCGGCGGCAACATAATGGACAATGAGGAGATGAGGATACCGGGAACGCATTTTTACAAGACCGTCACCGAAGAGCTGGGCGGGACAGTGAAGGCGGCGTTCCGGGACGGGGAGAAAGGCGCGTTCGATATTTACAGGATTTCAGGGAGTATGGGAGACAGGCTGGTGCAGATGATGAGACGGCTGCACGACGGAGTGCTCTCCACATACCTCTCCTGGGTAATAATAGGTTTGGCAGTTCTTGCTTTTATTCTGATATTGAACTGGTAGCAGAATAAAGAAAGGGAATCTGAATGGAGATATTTCTCCTGATACTGACATTGATAATGGTGATAGGTTCGATAATAGCTATTGAAACCAGGAACCTTCTCTCATCGGTTATCTCGGTGGGAGTGGTCGGATTCTGCCTGAGTATCGTTTTCCTCATGCTCGGAGCGCCTGATATAGCGATAACCCAGGTAGTGGTGGAGATTCTTATACTGGTGATACTGATAAGAGCTACCATCACCACCGACAATACTTCCATTGAGAAGCACAAGGACACCTTTGCGGTTGTAACCAGCCTGATCTTCTTCGGGCTTTTCCTGATTTTCGCATTTCTGGCGGTACAGGAGATACACCAGTTCGGCAACCCCCTGATGCGGGTTTCCGAAAAGTATCTGGAGACCGGAGCGGAGGAGACCGGGGCGACCAATATCGTCACCAGCGTGCTTCTGGACTTCAGGGCCTACGATACCATCGGCGAGGCGACGGTGCTGTTTACCTCCATAGTGGGCGCTTTTGTGATTCTGCGGCGCAAGGGCAGGAAGAGCAGGAAGGAAAAGGACAGGGAAAAGGTCGGAATACTGGATGATGAAGACATAAAGAAGGATTTTGAGGGGTTCTAAAGGAGAGTTTGCCTTGAACAGGGATATAGACAAGGAAATTCATAACGAAGCGCATGGTATGACATCGATAGTCAAGACCGTAGCCAGGTTTCTCATGGGCATTATTTTTATCTTCGGCGCCTATATTATTCTTTACGGTCACCTGACTCCCGGAGGAGGTTTTGCCGGCGGTATAATACTGGCCTGCGGGTACATACTTCTTACCATGTCCTTCGGCAGGGAAATTGGACTGCGCAAGCTGAGCGATAACTGGGCCTCGATTCTCGACAACACCGGCGCCCTCATGTTTCTGGTTATCGGGCTGCTCGGGTTCACCGGCGGCTACTTTTTCCTGAACTTCCTGGGAAAAGGGGATATGTTCCACCTGCTGAGCGCGGGAACCATCCCCCTGAGCAACATCGCTATCGGGATGAAGGTGGTGGCATCGGTATTTGCCGTATTCATTGCGCTCTCTATTTTCGGCAGAGTTGTTTCTGACTATGTAGAGGATGAAGAGGTTTAAGGAGTAGGTTTACTATGATACTTTATTTTCTTTCACTCGCACTGTTTGTAATGGGGCTTTACTGCCTGGTGGCGAAAAAGAATATTATCAAGAAGGTAATAGGTATCGTGATAACCGAATACTCTATAAATATGTTCCTGATCCTGGTAGGATACCGCCACGGGGGTATCGCTCCCGTCCTGATGAAAGGCATGGACAAAAGCGAACTGGTATCCAGGGGAGTGGATCCGCTTCCCCAGGCGCTGGTTCTGACATCCATAGTAATCGGCCTCGGCGTACTGGCCCTGATGGTCTCCCTCTGCCTGAGGCTTTATGAAAAGTACAAGACATTCGATATGTCCGAAATCAAGAGACTGAGAGGATAGAAGCAGGAGAGAAAATGCAGGGATTATATCCATTATTTACCGCGTTGCCGCTGGCGATAGCCTTTCTGAATCTTCTTGTGTCAAAGCTTAACAGGAAGGTATCGGATTACCTTGCCTTTGTGGCCATGGCGATTCTGGCGGTAATGTCATTGAAGATGCTCTTCGTTGAGCCCTTTACCTATCATGTAGGGGGATGGGCTCCGCCCTGGGGCATTCTCCTGGTATCCGACGGATTGAGTTCCCTGATACTGGTGGTTATAAATATCATAGGGCTGCTGTCCATGATATTTTCCATCAGCTATATGAATACATACACGGCCAAGCCGAAGTACTATACCCTGTTCCTGCTGATGGTGGCGGGGATGAACGGGGTGGTCATCACCGGCGATTTCTTTAACATGTACGTATTTCTGGAGATAGCTTCGATCGCTTCCTACGCCCTGGTAGGTTTCGGTTGTGAAAGGGAAGAGCTGGAAGCGTCTTTCAAATATCTGATTCTGGGCGGGGTGGCGAGCACGGCGGTGCTGTTCGGGATAGCTTTCCTGTATTCGATGACCGGAACGCTGAATATGCCCGATGTGGCCCATCAGCTGGAATTCATGGAGATGAACAGGGCGATAGCTTTCGTGCTGGCGATGTTCATAATGGGTTTCGGGCTCAAGGCCTCAACGGTCCCGTTCCATGCGTGGCTCCCCGACGCTCACCCCAGCGCGCCGGCTCCGATTTCGGCGATGCTTTCAGGGGTGCTGATCAAGGCCCTGGGGGTTTACGCAATTGCCAGGGTGATGTTCCATGTATTCGGCCCCAACGACATGATATCGGCCATACTGATGTTCCTGGGCGCGCTCTCCATGCTGGTGGGAGTGATAATGGCGGTAGGGCAGTCCGATTTCAAGAGGATGCTGGCCTACCATTCGATCAGCCAGATGGGGTATGTTACCATTGGCCTGGGACTGGGGCTGAACCCGAATGTTTCGCCGGCTATCGCCGCCTTCGGGCTGCTGGGAGGCCTGTTCCACCTGGCAAACCACGCGGTTTTCAAGTCCTGCCTGTTCCTGAGCTCCGGCTCCTTCGAGTTCCGTACCGGAACCAGGAATAAGTTCGAAATGGGCGGACTTATAAGGAAAATGCCGGTTACCAGCACTACATGCTCCATCGCTTCACTCTCCATATCGGGAGTGCCGCCGTTTAACGGGTTCTGGAGCAAGCTTATTATTATCGCCGCGTTCATCCAGGCCGCCCTCTATTCCCAGGGGAGCAGCAGGGCCTGGTTCATGGCTTACGGGATTATTGCCGTTTTCGTGGCGTTCATGACCTTGATATCATTCGTAAGACTGCAGAAGAGCGTTATTTTCGGCAGGCTGCCGGAGAGGTTCGCCGCTATTAAGGAAGCCCCGTTTTCGATGGTGCTTCCGCTGATAATTCTGGCTATCCTGTGTCTTGGTATCGGGATAGCTTATCCCTTCATCCATGACACCCTGCTGGCAGCGGCCAAGGACGCGCTGCTGGATAAAGTCAGCTACGTTAATCTGCTTATCGGGAGTTAGAAGAGGGTTATTATGAAGAGGTTTGTTCATTTTCTGCTTTTGGTCGGTATCTGGCTTCTTTTCACCTGGTCGCTGCAGTGGCAGGAGGTACTGATAGGAGTGGTGGTAGCCCTCCTGGCCGAACTCCTGCTGGGAAACATTTTCCCTCTGGGCGCGATCAGGGTGCTGAACCCGGTGAGGTTCTTCTGGCTGATAATATACGGTATTGTGTTCGCCTGGTACGTAATCAAGGCCAACTTCGATGTGGCCTACAGAGTAATAAATATATACATGCCGATAAATCCCGGTATCGTAAAGGTAAGGACCAAACTGAAGACAGACATGGCCAGGACCTTCCTGGCGAACTCGATCACCCTGACTCCCGGAACTCTAACCGTGGACATGATCGGCGACATACTTTATGTTCACTGGATAAACATTACTTCCGAGGACCAGAAGGAAGAGACAGAGATTATTGTTAAGCGCTTTGAGAATCTATTGGAAAGGATTTTCGAGTGAATGTATTTATAGCGTTATTGATATTATGTATTGTGATGTGCCTTTACAGGGTCGGCAAGGGCCCAACGGCGCCTGACAGGACAGTGGCTATCGATATACTCGGAACCCTGGTAGTTGGTATGTGCGCCATATTTACTATCATTACCGGCAAGGATTTCTATATGAATATAGGGATATCCTGGGCGCTGCTGAGCTTCATCGGCACTATAGCTCTTGCCAAGTATCTGGAAGGGAAGGGTTTTGATGAGTAATACCATAGGACTGACATTGTTTATAGTGGGAATATCATTCGACCTGGTGGGCTGCCTGGGACTGGTAAGGCTGCCCGATATATACAACCGGCTGCAGGCGGCTACCAAGTGCGTCACCCTGGGAACATGCATGATACTGCTGGGCGTATTGTTCTACACCGGGTTTAATGCCTCCGGAGTGAAGGCCCTGCTGTGCATCTGGTTCATATTGATATCATCTCCCACCGGGGCGCACGCCATAGCCAGGGGAGCCCATAAGTCAGGCATCAGGCTCTGGGAGCAGAGCAGGATGGATAAATACGCGGAAGACAAAGAAGGCGAAGCGATAAAATAATGTAGCGGGGGTCTTGAAGCGAATGCGCAAACCAAAACTTAGAGAACTCAAAGAAGCTGTAACAGCACTGATCAAAGGTCCTTATACATCCAAATTCCCGGCCGTGCCGCCAACGGTTCCGGAGCATTTCAGGGGAGCGCCCACCTATGATACGGACGAATGCGTGGGATGCGGAGCGTGCGGAGAGGTTTGCCCCGCCGGGGCGATAACCATTACCGATATGGTATCGAAAGAGACCGGGGAGATGGTCCGGCATTTAGAGAGGAACTGGGGCCAGTGCATCTTCTGCAGCCAGTGCTATGTGTACTGCATAACCGGCAAGGGGATATACCTGGACGAGGATTTCGAGAAATCCACCATGGACCGGGCTGACTTCATCGATGAGCATGAAAAGGAGCTTCTGCTGTGCGAGCGATGCGGGTCTGTCATATCTGCCAGGGAGCATATCCACTGGATAGCAGACCAGGTGGGGGAGCTGTCTTATGCCAACCCCACGCTGATGCTGGCCAGGCACAGCGAACTGAACCAGGCCGGCGAAGACAGGGGAATGGATGAAGGCAAGAGGCTGGAGAGAGATAACTACATGAGGATCCTCTGTCCGAACTGCCGGGCGGCTTATATCCTTACCGACGAATGGGGAGAGAGCTGATAGAAAAGCCTTAAAGAATTATAGAGCATAAGGGCCTTCGGAAGAGGGCCCTTTTTGCATGGAGGGATAGCGGTTGGAAGAATTGATCAGAAGACTGAGGGGAAAGAGGTTCGGAGTAGTAGGCATAGGCAACGTGATCAGGGGAGACGACGGAGCCGGCTGCAGGGTGGCGGAGCTGCTTAAGGACAGAATAAAGCTTCCGGTGGTCGATGCCGCCGAAGTTCCCGAAAACTACGGGGGCTGGGTAACCAGGAGAGGGCTGGAGGCGGTGGTATATGTCGACGCGGTTGAGTTCGGGGGCCAGCCGGGGGAAGCCCGGATAATACCGATGGAGAACCTGATGATGAGCTGCAGCAGCACTCATTCGCTATCTCTTCACTACATGATCAAGTTTCTGGAGGATGAGTGGGAGGGAGACCCCATCCTGGTCGGAATCCAGCCGGCCTGCACCGACCTGAACGAGCCGCTGAGCTCCGAAGCGGAAGCCGGCGCGCAGAGGGTGGCGGAGGCGATTATAGAGGCCGCCGGCAGGAAGGAATAATTATCAGGGGATGCCTTTTTCCGAATAAATCTTGAATTCCACCGTCCGGAAATATTATTTCCTCAAAGAGAACCCCACCCGAATATTGCGATATTATACAATGAGCGAATCAATGGACTCAAATTCGAAGATCAGATTATGAACGCCTGCGATAGGGGGCGGCGCTTTGTTATGAAATGCGCGCGGATAAAGTGAGTGGTTTTATCTGCAGTTTTTATGATCTTCTTATGCGGCGCCTGGGCTTCAGTGAATATCCTGCTGATGCAACAGGAGCTGGCAACCGAATACAGTTATAATTTTTATCTGGGCTTGACTCAAAGATTCGGCTCAAAATACGCCAATATAGTCAATCCGAGGTTGTAGATGAAGCGGCTGTTTTTCTTGCAACCTCTTTTATAATGGCCATATAACCGGTATCAGCAGGGTCCCCACCAACCAGAGTATAATACTCAGAGACACTCCTATCCGCACGAAATCGCCGAATCTGTACCTCCCGGCGTTGTATATCATGGTATTGGCCTGGTAACCAACCGGCGTGGCAAAGCTCAGCGAACTGGCAAAGGCCAGGGCGAACAGGAAGGTGCGGGGGTTCACCGACATCGAATTGGCGGCGCTGATCATTATGG
>JAWODM010000071.1:0-23909 GCA_046483305.1 Candidatus Krumholzibacteriales bacterium
CGAAAGGCCGGGATTAATGTAGTTGTTTGGGGTTAATTATAATCTTAATACTTATTATTGATTCTTAAGATGAGGTTTTAGATGAGCTTTTTTTCTGCCTTCAATTAAACCTTTTTTTACTTCTAGCATATGCTTCTCTGGATTTGAAAATCTTATACCTTCAGGTGCAGAACACGTCATTACCTGAACTATTTCTTTGTTCTTTTCTACAAAATATGCAGGTTTAAGTACTTCTCTAATTATCTTATATCCACTGTCAGATGGGTATTTTTGATAAATTGCAGCCAGCCAATCTTCAGCTTCAGGCATTATCCTACTGCTCCCAATTATACTCAACATACCTTTTTTATTATACCCTATTTCTATTGTTCCCAGTCTCTTATCATCTAAATACAAGCCAAATCCATATCCGTAAGTTGTGTTGCCTGAACTTCGTAATTCTTCAAAATAATTTTTTATATCGTCTCCTTCTGTATAATTATCATAATCAACTCTGACTATCTTAAAAGGATATCTTAAGGTGCACTTTGATAATTCTTTATTACTCATATCAAATAAAAATTCAGAAGAAGTTTTATCTGAAACCAGAGCTTCTTGTGCCCTCTCAATCATTTCCTTAGGTACCCACTCTGGAAACTCCTCTTCACAGTATCCAAAATCCATTGCTGAAAATAAGAACCCAATAAGAAGCACCCCAACCATAATAAGTTTTTTTGTACCCATTTCTTTTACTTTCTCTGAAAAGAATTAACTTGTATATAATCTTTGCCTATCTGTCTTATTCCTGTTATAAATATAATCCATTTCTGCATAAATATTAAAATAATTCTGCCCTATAGTTCTTGTCGGTAGCAGAAAAGAGCAGTTGGTGTAACTTTCTTTCTGTAAATTCATAATCCCGATTTGTTTCAGAAGAAGTAAAATCCAAAGGGAATTCACGGGTTAAGATAACTGCCGATATCCAGATCGTTTTCCTTTATTTCTTCGACAATCAGTTTTGCCATTTTACGGGCACCGAATTCAGAGAAGTGCGTATCGTCCTCTCTTCCCTCCGGGTATGCTTCATATTTCCCTGGTTTTAGGTGTAAAAACAATTCTTTGGATTTCTCTCTACCCAATTTGTTTAGTAAAAGGTAACTTCTCTCATTAAGATCTATTATTGGAATGTTTCCTTCTTTTGCAGCTTCTCTTGCCGCAGAGGGGTAATCGCCGAGGGTATGTATAATTCTGCCATTATTGAATTTTCTTCTGCACACAGGAGTGACAATAATTGGGAATGCGCCTTTTTGTTTCGCTTCACGTGCGAAAGCTATCTGGGCTTCCCCTGGTTTTGTAGACACCTTTTAATGTACAATTGAGGTTAAAGGAGGAAGTCCATGAGCGGAAAGAGATATTAACGGGACCAGTTACTCCCCTATTCCATAAACACTGCCGGGGACTTCCGGGTCTGCCGCAGCGGATCGGGAAACTGATGGCCATGGTGAATGACTGCTTGTTTCAATGCAGCCGTAAATGATAATATCGCTGAAAAACAGGGAGGTTAAAATATGCCGGTAATTCACGCGCATGTCTGGAAAGGTTTCGGAGAAGAAAAAGCCGAAAAGGTGATTAAGGGTATAACCAGAGTATTCGCTGACCTTGAAGTTCCCGAAGAGGCCGTTGATGTGCTGGTGCATGAAGTGCCGATGACGAACTGGGGGATTGGAGGAGTACCAGCCTCGAAAAAGTTCAGCGACCGATATGAATCGGATGACTGATTTATGGGTAAAAAGATGACACCATTTACTGACTATCTCATCCCGGATGATTGAAATGCCTGTTAATACATGGATTGTGAAGTTGCGGTCAGCTGTGAAATATTTATTTATCGCGGGTGGCGGCCTGATCCTGCTGATAGCGGCCCTGCTGATATTCGCCACTCTTCCTCCCGGAGAGGATATCCTGAAGAGGGTAATACAGGGCCGGATTTCAGCTATTACCCACCAGGAAACGCTGATTGGGGATCTGGAAACAAATATTATTTCCAGGTTGATC
Source organism: Candidatus Krumholzibacteriales bacterium (assembly GCA_046483305.1). Taxonomy (GTDB): domain Bacteria; phylum Krumholzibacteriota; class Krumholzibacteriia; order Krumholzibacteriales; family WJIX01; genus WJIX01. The sequence continues at coordinate 2,035 of JAWODM010000071.1, forward strand.
ATAAGGGATATAAGTATCCCGGCACCGGATTCGATAGGCGGAGGAGTCAATATAGGGGCGGTAGAACTTAACTACCGGCTGAAGCCGCTGCTGAACCGGAAAGTAATAATCGATTCAATAAAAATACGGTCGCCCCGGTTGAATATCGCCAGGGATTCTACCGGAGGATATAACCTTCCTCTTCTGAATTCCCTGCTTGCGCCACCAGAGGATGGATCGAGGGAAACAGCCGCGAAGGAAGGAAGTTGGAGTATAGAGGCGGGGTCAGTCAGGATAACCGGCGCGGATATAAGTTACATCGACAGGTTGACCCGGATGAATTTCCGGCTTGGTCAGTTCTTATTTCTGGCCGGGAGCCCGGGTTCGGGCCATGCGGGCAGGAGCGTGAGGATAAAAATCGGTACAGGAATGATGAAGTACCAGACCCTGCCTGAAATCCCCTTTTCCTTATTTTATAGCGGTGAAATCAGCGAAGGCCTGATTGTTTCCGATTCCACCCGGCTCGCTGCAGGTGGGGTTACATTATCGGTAACCGGATCGGTGGAAACAGATGGAGAATACCTGTCGGATCTGCAGCTCCGGCTGCAGGGTGAGCCGCTGCCGGTGATTAGCCGAATAATGGAAAGTCTGGAGCTGCCCGTGGATAAGATTGGGGGCCGCCTCTCGGTTGCCTCGAATCTGAAGGGCCCTCTGTTCTCTCCCCGGGGCGATGCCAGGGCAGTAGTGCCGGAAATTCATTACGGCGGGTTGGTGTTTGAAGACTGCCTTCTGAAAGTCCGGGGAGGCCCCGACACCCTGGTAGTAGATACCCTGAGGGCCGCCGCGGCAGAGGGGGGCATCCTTGCAGACGGGTTCCTCTCCTACGCGGATGGATTGAAAGGGAGAGCGGATCTGGCATTCAGTTCGGTTAGAACAGAGAATATCTGGGAAATATTCCGTGAACCCCCTTCTCCTTTCAGAAGCGGATTGGAAGGACATGTCAGTCTGGACTTTAATGGACTCCGCTGGCAGGAATGGGATGTTACGGCAGAGGTCCAGTCCCGCAGCACCCGTTATCCGTCACGGTCTCTTGAGGATACAGAGCTGTCTCTGCGTCTCAAGAACAGGCGTTTAAACCTCGATCTCCGGCAGGAATACTGCCGGGTAACAGGTGACGTCATCCTTGGCGATTCCACCCTGGAAGGCTCAGTGGAAGCCGGTATCGACCGGCTGGAACTTCTGGCGGAATTATCAGGTGCCGGACAACTGAGCGGGATGATGACGGCGAAGATGGATATAGAGGGAAAATACGCCAGGCCGGACTTGAAAACCGAAATAAAGGCGGAAAGCCTGCAGGTCCGGGGAGTCTCTCTGGATGCCCTTTACTGCATGGGCCGGATGGAAGGAAAAGAGGTTTTCCTGGATTCACTTTCCTGTGGAAGAGACTCGCTGCTGGTGAGGGCGGCAGGGTACTTCGACCGGATGTCCTCTTCCGGAAGATTGTCCGCCTGCCTCTACGATTCCGGAAGGGGCAGAGTTGCAGGTTCGGCAGATTGGCCTGAACCGACCGATACAGGCAAATCGGCCGGATGTCTTGACTTGGATTTCAGCTACACGCAGACCGGATCATTCTACCTCAAAGGATCCGGCAGAGGGATGGATATAGACGTCCTGGCGTCCGCTATCAGTGATACAATAACTGCCGGAGGAGTAGCGGAGTTTGAGGTGACTGCCCGCGGTCCGGTCGATTCCTTGACTGCAAGCCTTCGCCTGCAGGTGGAAAGACCGGGCTACCGCGGTATCCGCATGGATTCCCTTCGCCTTGAAAGTTCGTTTGAGAATGGAATACTGAAGGCGGAAGAAGTATACCTGAAACGCGACGCGCAATCATTACGGGGCCAGTTATATATGGAATTGGCCGAAGATGACGCCGGCGGCTGGACCGTAACTCCGGGGAGCGCAACCAGCGGCCGTATTGACGTTGAACAATTCAATCTTGAGGAGTTTGGCAGTCTTCTTCCGGAAGGATGGTCTGTAAACGGCCTGGCCTGGATCGATCTTGATTGGGACGGAACCATATTCGACCCGAAGCCGGAGGGTTCATTGCGAGTAGAATCAGCTTCCTGGGGCAGAACTGGAGAGGAAGCGCAGGCAGTAAAAGAGATTAATATCTCCGGCACCATCGCCGATTCTGTATTTATACTGGATACAGCAGAGGCAAACGTTAACGGTACGCCGGTTTCATTGAATGGTTCCGCCACTCTGATCCCTGAAAACCGGTTGAAGATAGATCTGCGGGGAGGGATGGAAACCGTTCAGGTATTTACGGCAAAGGGTATTCTTTCCCGGGACAAACAGGACCTGAATATAGAGATGGACAGCCTGAATGTCCGTATTTTAGAACCGTTCGTTCCGGGTGTTAAGCTGACGAAAGGTCAATTATTCGCATCGGTTCATCTGAGCAGTACTCCGGAAAAGAGTGAGATTACGGGAAATATACGGGGCAGAGGCCTTGAGATCCAGCCGCATGCTCTGGATCGGCCCGTTACAAAAGGCCGGTTTCTGGCGGAGTTCGACGGGGGCGATATCCGGATGGAAGAGCTTTCCGCCCGGCTGGGCGGGGGTGTGATCACAGGCAGCGGGTATGCCGCTCTTGACACCACCGGAATTTCAGATATATCGATGTTACTTCATGGCCGCCGCGTGGGGTTTGTCATTAACAGTGACCTGGAAGTCAACATCGATTCCCTTGATGTGTTCTGGGAACGGGATGGGGCATACTATAAGCTGGGCGGCAATATCGATCCGGGGAAAATACGCTACACCCGCGATTTTCATCCGGCATCGATCATGCCCTGGACCAGGAAGACAAAGGAGGTAGAAACAGAATTGCCTCCGCTGCTGGCCAGAACCAGGATGGAAATAAAGATCGCCGGAGCCGATGAGATATGGATCGATAATAACCTGGCCCACCTCAGATCGGCGGCTGATTTAAGCATATCCGGATTTCTTGCCGATCCCGGCATCAGTGGGCGCCTGGTGCTGGAAGAAGGTTATATACTCTATCTGGACCGGAAATTCCAGGTCGGGGAAGGGGTGGCTTTTTTCTCTGATCCCACGGAGATCAATCCTGATATTATCTTTCGAGCGGTCACGAATGTTACCACATACCGGCAGACAGAGGGTACCGAATACAGGATTACCCTGGAAATTACCGGGAAGGCCCAGGATCCGATTATCAGACTCACCTCAGATCCGCCTCTGCATCGATCCGACATTGTATCGCTGCTTACTCTGGGAGCTACCAGGGCCCACCTGACCGGGAATACGGGCAATGTGCTGAAAGACCGAGGAAAGATCCTGGCCAGCCAGCAGATAACGGGTTATGCGGGCCGGAAGCTGGAGAAGACCCTCGGGCTCGACAGAGTAACGATCACCGGCAAGATCCTGGAGCCTGAACTGATAATGGCGAAGAAGGTGTCCGAAGGAGTAACTGTTACATACCAGACTACCGTGGGGCATCTGAATGAACAACGGATAAATCTCAACTGGGAATTGAGCAGGCGCTGGGTGGCCGAGGGCTCTACCAGCAGAAGCGGCGATTCCTCACTGAGTCTGACCTATTCATTGAGGTTCCGATGAGAAGGATTGTGATTATTAAGATAGCAATTCTGGTTATTGCTGCGCTGAGCGTTTTCGCAGAGGGGCGGGCAGAGGAAAAACAGCCGGAATGGACTGTGAAGAGTGTAAATATTGAGGGAAACAAGGCGTTCAAGGATGATGAATTGCTTAAACTTATGGTTAACAGTCCTTCCGGCTGGTTCCGGTCCAGGAAGTACCACCATTCAGTATTTCAGGATGACCTGTCCGCACTTGATGGGTTCTACAGGCAGAACGGATATTTAAACGTCGAGATTACCGATACCACAGTGTCAAGAGACAGGGATGAAAACCATGTCAGAATATTCATCTCGATAGATGAAGGGCCGGTTACCTCGGTAGAGGGTATAAGCATTTTGGGTAACCGGGCATTCCCGGATTCAACCCTGATGGCTATGTTAAAACTTGAGACCGGAACTCCCTTCATGAGAAAAAAGCTTCAGGACGGCATGATCGCGATAGCCACCTTCTACGCGGATAACGGATATCTGGACGCGTCTGTCACCCCGGAAATCAGAATTAACGAACGGGAACACCGGGCGATAATAGATCTGATAATAGATGAGGGAAGGCAGATGACCATTTCTGATATCGAGATCAGGGGACTGGATAAGACAAGAGATTTCGTGGTGCGCCGGGAGCTGAACTTCAAGAAGGGAGAAATTATATCTCACAGAAAGCTCATGAAATCCCAGAGGCAGCTTTATCTCACCGGCCTGTTTAATAGTGTGAGCATCAACCCGGCAAAGCGCCCCGGGGATCCAGAAGGACAGAGAGCTCTTGTGGTTGAATTAAAGGAAAAGGACTCCGGCAGATTCAGCGTTTCGGCTGGGTACGGTTCGATAGAGAGGGCGATGGGAAGGGTTGAGATCTCTTTTGGCAATCTCTTCGGTACCGCCCGGCAGGCAGGTATGAGGGTGAAGGCAAATTTCATCGAGCGGAAGGTGGAAGGTTCTTTTTCTGAACCGAGGACCATGGGCAGCCGTTTTACCACCGATCTGAATCTCTTCTACAGCTATCAGAATCAACCCGGCTTCGACGTCAGCCGTCACGGCGGCCTTCTCACATTCGGCCGCAACATTAGTAGTAGCGGTCATTTAACTCTGGGTTACCGTCACGAGAATCAGCGCCTCCGTAACGTGGAGATCCTGGAGTTGCCTGAAAGGAGCAAACCAAGGTTGCGCAGTATAACCCTGGGCCTCACCAACGATACCCGGGACGATCTTTTCAACCCCTCAGGGGGCTGGTTCCTGGATTTTTCATACGAACTGGCTGGAACCTTTCTAGGTGGCACCGACGCATTTAACCGCACAGTATTGAATCTCCGCTGTTTCAGATCTGTTGGATTGGGCGCTGTCCTTGCGGCGTCATTTGAAGCCGGATGGATTGATATTTACGGGGCTTCCGGCGGAGTTCCGATAAATGAGCTGTTTTATACCGGCGGGCCCAATTCAATCCGGGGTTTCGAATACAGGAAGGTGGGCCCCCTGGATGCCGGGGGTAATCCAGTTGGCGGCCAGTTCGAACTGGTATTGAACGGAGAGATCAGGAAGGCGGTATGGCGCTGGATCGGAGTTGCGGTTTTCCTCGACGCCGGAAATGTATGGAGGAGGATACGGCACTGCCGGTTCGACAGTTTTCGTTACGCCGCCGGCCCCGGGGTCCGAATAAACACCCCTATCGGTATCGTCCGTTTTGATGCCGGCTTCAATCCCGATCCCAGGGAAGGTGAGGAGAAGGTCCGGTATTACATCGTTATGGGAAACGCCTTCTAGGACTTTACGGTAGCCTGGCCGGGTTGCCTGTACCGGGATAGTTAGGGCAAGTGTGGTCTTCGCTGCATATCCCGGCATTTTATTCAAATGCCGCTTTTAACTGTTATTTCAGAAAATACGGGAGGGCAGTTCTATATTACCGCTGCCTTTGCGTAAACCGCATCCCCGTCGCTGCCGCCCTGATTTTCATCCATTCACCGGAAGGACCGCCCAGCGGGGGATGAGCACTGCCGCAGGCGGCCGGCAGGCCAGGCACAGCTCAGGGTTGAACCCGATTAATTTCTGATATTCGGCCTGTTGACTTGAGCACTGAAAGAAAGTATGCTGTTTCTGAGTTAACAGCCGATTTTAAATATATATCCGGAGGTAGAAGGTGAAAGTAATAGTTCTGGGCGCGGGGCTGGTAGGGGGCCCCATGGCGGAGGACCTGGCCGCTGATCCCGGATTCGATGTGACAGTGGCCGATATAAGCGAGTCCGCTCTGGAAAGTGTTGGCTCCGGGATGCCCGTTTCAAAGGTAAAAAAGGATTTATCCGAACCGGAAAAGGTAAAGAAGCTGGTCAGGGATTTCGATCTGGTAATCAGCGCTGTTCCCGGCTTCATGGGTTTCAGGACTTTCCGGGCGGTTATTCAGGCGGGCAGGGATGTGGTTGATATAGCTTTCTTTCCGGAGGATCCATTCGAGCTGGATAAGCTGGCCAAGGATAAGAATGTAACCGCCATAATGGACTGCGGCGTGGCTCCGGGCATGAGCAATATTCTGATCGGCTCGGTTGACCATATCCTGGATGAAACAGATAACTGCGAGATTTACGTGGGAGGGTTGCCGGAGCGGAGGCAGTACCCCTATGAATATAAAGCGGTATTTTCGCCTGCGGATGTAATCGAAGAATATACAAGGCCTGCCAGATACGTGGCCAATGGCGAGTTAATAACCAGAGAAGCGCTCTCCGATCCGGAGTATATCGATTTCCCCGAGCTGGGAACACTGGAGGCGTTCAACAGCGATGGGCTGAGGACTCTTGCCGGAACCATTGACGCTCCCAACATGAAAGAGAAGACCCTGCGGTATCCGGGGCATATAGAAAAGATAAGGGTTCTGAGAGAGACCGGGTTCTTCAGCAAGGAGCCGCTGGAAATAAACGGGACTGAAATCAGCCCTCTCGATTTCACCTCCAGGCTGCTCTTTCCGCTGTGGGAATTCAGGGAGGGCGACAGGGATATTACCGTCATGAAGGTGATCGTGGAGGGAAAGAAGGATAATGGGGATGTGAGGTATACCTACTCCCTGTTCGACAGGTACGACGAAGAAAAATCAGTTCATTCCATGGCCCGGACTACCGGGTACACCGCTACCGCGGCGGCCAGGATGGTAGCTGAGAAGCTCTACGCAAGAAAGGGGATGTCCCCACCGGAATATATCGGGAAGGACCGGAGCTGTGTTGATTTTATTATAGAGCAGCTGCGGGAGCGGGATGTCATCTATAACGAAGAGATAGAAATATTCAGCTGAGCCTTTAAGTATACCACGGAGCCCGCATATGTTTGAAGATATGGCAAATAGGATGTTTCCGGGTAATTCGTTGATGGATTATCTTATCTCGCTGGCTATATTTCTTCTGTCGGTGTTGACCCTCTATCTGGTCAGGTCTGTTGTTATAAAGAAGGCAAGGATGCTGGCGGAGAGGACCAGCACCACCGTGGATGACTTCCTGGTGCTCAGTAATGATTACCTTCATTACATGAATGTGAGGCACGCGGTGAATGTGGATATAGTTGAACGTTTCCGAAAAGAGGGCATAGAGTTCGCGTTCCCGACGCAGACGATCGAACTTCAGGGAGGACTGGCAGCCGGAAATCAATCCGGCTGAACAGCCGGTTGTTATCTGTTACTGTTTGGATATACGAAAGGAGGAAACGGTGAAAAAAATGATGTTAGCAGCGGTATGCCTGTCTCTGGCCGCATGCGGCGGGCAGACCGGTACGCTTGAATCCGAGTGGTCGACTCCCGATACTCTCAAGACACCTGAATCGATCAAATTCGATCCCGACAGAGGCCATATCTATGTGTCGAATATCAACGGCAAATCAACAGATAAGGATAACAACGGTTTCATCAGCAGGCTGAGCCTGGACGGCGAGATCATAGACCTTAAATGGCTGGAGGGCCTCAGCGCCCCCAAGGGTATGGCGATTGTGGGAAACCGCCTTTATGTTACGGACATCAATCAGCTTGTCGAGGCAGATCTGGAAAAGGGCGAAATAACCAGACGGTACGATGCGGAAGGATCTGAATTTCTGAATGATGCCGCCGCGGACGATTCCGGCAATGTCTATGTCTCGGATATGTCGGCCGACATTATCTATAAACTGGAAAAAGGCGTTATGACGGCCTGGCTCAGGGAGGACTGGCTTGATCATCCCAACGGCCTCTTTTTCAGTGACGGAAGGCTGTATATCGGGTGTTCAGGCTTTATCAGGGCGGTGGATACCGCCACCGGAGAAACTGCGGAGACGATCGATACCGGGTTCAGCATAGACGGCCTGGTTCCTGACGGAAAAGGAGGATTCATCGCCTCCGACTGGAGCGGGAAGACTGTCCGGATAGACCGGGAGGGCAACCAGGAAGTCATCCTGGATACCTCTTCGGAAGGGGTTAACTCCGCGGATATAGAGTATATCGCGCAGATGTCCCTTCTGATAATCCCCACCTTCGGGGATAACCGGGCGGTGGCCTATAAACTCGGGGATAAATAGACAGCGTTGAGGTCTGCATGGAAGAATTAAACAAACAGCCGGAGCAGGGGAGGGTTGACCTTTCCACCGCCAGGGTCATGTCCGAGACTTTCTTCATTTCAGCGTCCCGGATAATCATCATGGTCCTCAAGCCGATCAGGGCTTTCTTCCTGGGAAGGTACCTGGGGCCGGCCCTTTACGGGATCATGAATATCGCCGCTCCCTATATTCAGATCCTGACCCTTTCCTCAAACATAGGTTTCAGCTATGTCCTGATGAGGGATATTCCGGCGGAGATTCACAGCGGAAACCGGGACCGGGCCAGGGCGATATTCCACTCCGCGGAGTTTCTGGTCATAGCCCTGAGCTCTCTCTGGTACATACTGCTGTTCATATTCTCCAGGCCGATACTGGAGCACTGGGCTCACCAGCCGGACGCTCTGGTAGTGTTCAGGGTTTATACCCTGATGATACCGTTCCTGGCGATCAATACCTTCTATTTTGCCGTTTTCATCGCATTCCAGCGGGGGAAACAGAGGGCCAAGATATTCCTGTTCTACGGCCTGCTCAGTATCATATTCCCGATTGCGGCGGTTATATGGAAGAGAAATGTAGCCCTGGTGGCGGGAGGATTCGTGGCTGCCGAGCTGATCGGAAGCGTGGTTTTCACCGTGGTGTTCAGGTCCAGGGTGATTCCCGCCTTCAGGAAGCTCAGCGGGTACTTTTCCACCGGTATAAAGAAACTCTTCAGCAGGGGGATATTCTTCTTCTTTACCTCACTGGGCTGGAACCTTCTCAACTCCCTGGACAGGATTCTGATAAAGTTCTACCTGCCCGCCAGGGAGCTGGGTTACTATTCCATAAGCATCCTCTTCATTACCGTCCTGGCAGCCTTCTCGTCGACTCTTGGGCAGGCCCTGATACCTTCTCTTACCGCGGTGCGGGGGGAAAGAGACGAGAAAGCTTTCAGAAAACAGATCATCAACACCAGCAGAATAGGTTTTATTATCATTATACCGGTGGTGGTGATGACCTATATTCTGGCTGAGGATCTGATAATGGTTCTTATCCCATCCTTCGCGCCGGCGGTGATTCTGGTTCAGATACTGATATTCATCGGGATATTTGACCTGATAAACCATGTGGCCAAGGCATCCATAGTGGCCTGCGACAGGGGAGGGTGGCTGGCCGCCACGTATATATTCTGCGCCGGATGGAACGTTGTATGGAATATAGTCCTGATTCCGAGGATGGGCCTGGAGGGCGCGGCGGTTGCCTCTCTGTCAAGTTACGTGATTCTGGCATCGGCGCTTCACATTCTGATGACCCGGTTTTCCGGAGTAAAGCTGAAGCTGCCCCATCTGATAATGCCGCTGATCTTCTCCCTGGTATACGTGCTGCTCGAGTGGGCGCTCCCGGATATGGGCCATCTGCCCGACCTGCTGATAGTAGCGTCAGGAGGAACCGCTCTATATCTGCTGCTGCTGATTGCGGGAGGTATGATCACCTCCGGCGATATCTCCAGAAGCAGGGAGGCGATCATCAGAAGGAAGGAAACCCGGCACGTGCGCATAGCGCTCAAGGCCCTATCCGCACTGGATATTATGATAAGAAAGTTCGGCAGGCGCTAGATCGATCCCTCACGTTGCCGGATATATTAATCTTTCTCTTCAACCAGCAGCTCCCCGGGATCTTTCATGATCTGGTTGGCCCTCCACTCGGAGAGCAGGAATGGATAATCGCTCCCGGTGGATACCCCCGGGTACAGGTTATCGTCATTCTTCTCGAACAGCGAAACCGAATGGGCCTGATTGTTCAATTTGACTGTTATGGTATAAACAGGATCAGTCAGGTTTTTCTTTGATTTGCCCTCCAGGTAACCGGAGCATTTAAGGTTTGAGAGGGTCCTGAGGATGGATTTGATAGATTCAGCCTTGGCGGTCCTGCCGTCTCCGGTCATCCATTTGGCTTCCATCTGCTGGTTTTCGCTCTGCTGTTCTTCCTCTTCGGCTGGTTCTACCGGCAGGGGGACCATTTTTCTCTCCAGGACCAGTTCTTCTCCCTCCGCCGGGTTCATAACCAGCCCGGTCGCGGCGGTGGCCTCGAAGGTCAGCACGACTTTATCCCTGAGGTCGTCAACAGATTTGTCAAACATCCTTCTGATGTTGTTCCTGACCTGATATACCCTGGGGTCTCCGGGAAGCATAATATAAGTATGCCTTCTGGTGGAAGCGTTTTTTCCTATATAGAACTGCCTCAAGGCTTTATCCTGCTCGAACGCCCGTGCGTATATTCTCTCATCGGCGGTTAAACCGTACCGCTTGTATGTTTCAGACTCCGAAACCAGGGTGGTGATGGTGAGGTCCTTGAGCTCATCCAGGATCTGATCCACTTCCTTGGAGTCCGCTTTGTATCTGGCGGGCATGATCTTCCATTTGCCGCTGCTTCTGGAAATGTTGATAGTGCTGTCACCTCTGGTTATAAGTATTTTATCCACATCCTCTTTCTGAATGGTTTTAAGTTCCGGAAGGGTGTAGTGAGTCCCATCGGTGTTCTTGAGAGCTATATACAGCGCCAGAGCAACTATTATTACCGCAAGAAAAATATATTCCTTCTTCATTTTCATCTCCGGTTTCCTCCCTGTTTTACTCCGTGAACATATTGTAGATCCGGCGTTTCCTGGCTTCACGCCTCATCCAGATGATTATCCCGCAGATAATTACCAGCACCGGAAGCCCCGCAATATTGAAAGTCTTTATAAAAGTCTTTACCCCGGCAGAGCTGTCTTCCAGTGGGTTGAACCGCTGGGATTTGCTCCTCATCTGCGCATAACCGGTTCTGCCGTTGAGGTGATCGATCATGTTCATCACGAAGGTTGAGGTAGGGGCTTTGCCTTCCTGATCCAGAATACTGTTGGATAGTATCTCAGAGCTGCCGGCGGTGAATATTCCGGCCTTCCTGCTCTTCTGCAGGAACATCCGTTCGCCGCTGATTTGGCTCTGCTCGGTTTCATCTCCGGTGGTTTCGGCCTCACTTTCATCATCTTCTTCTTCCTCTTCCCGGGGCTTTTCCGGAATTTCCCTTCCCTGGAAATAGCTGGTGAATTCGCCTTCCAGCAGCACGCTGAGAGGGAACTGCCCGAGCTCTGATTGGTCCTGAGGCGGCCTGGTCATCATCGGGTTGAGATTTATCCGCTCGCTCATCTCCCAGGCCTGGTCCGAAGAAGAGAACAGTACATGGCCTTCCAGATTCTGGTTGGCGCTGAGCCTGTCTTCCATCAGGTAAACGGGGGATGTCTTCAGGGTGATGAGCCCCTTGATATTCTTCATGAAATCTATCTCACTGTTGATGTTCCGGTTCAATATCATTGGTGCGAAGTATACGTTCTGCTTGCCGCCCCCGTACATTTCGGGCATCTTCTGTTCGTAACAGTTCCTGTCCAGAACGTATGATTTCTCTGTCTGAATCCCGTAATGATCAAGCAGCTTTTCCAGGCCGGTATTTACCGGCAGGTAGCTGGGCCCCCGGTTCTGGTTCATCATCTGCTGATTCTCCGGCATAAATTCGTTGAAAGGATCCAGGAACAGGGCCAGGCTCTTTCCTTTCATCAGGAACTGGTCAATCTGGAACAGTTCATAATCGGAGAAAGGCTCTCTGGGCCCCGCCATGATGAGGCAGTCAATGCCTTCCGGTATTCCCTCTTCCCTCAGGTTTACCTGCGAGATCGAATAACTCTCAGAAACCAGACTGTTAAAGTTGCTCAGGGGGTTTTTCTGGGTCTGCTGGGGATTACCCATCAGCGGCGGTGTGCCGTGATCTGCCAGGTATCCGATCTTCTTGTTGACATCAAGTATATCATCCACCGCTTCTTCTATCGCCGCGTCGATATTATCCAGGTCCGCCATCCGGTACTGAGTACCGAACAGGGGGACCCTGACTACATCTATAAGTTCTATTGTCTGATACTTGTCCCGGTTGGAAACCACTATTCCCAGAGCCCCGGCGCCTGCGGGTATAACCGTTTCTCCTCCTTCATTCTTCATCTCTTTCCAGCGCAGCTTCATGATGTTGTACCGGTTCGTTTCCTCTTCGAAGGAGGGGGTGTTGTCGGGCGTTTTCAGCTGGTATTCCAGCCTGGAGTAGAACTTGTCGTTAAGTTCTTCCACCGCCTGGTCTATCTCTACCGGGATGCTGGCGAGGTTGTCTATATCTACCTGCGGAGCGATCTTCTCCAGAGAGGGCGAGTAATATAGCTTCACCTTTATCTGTTCGTCCAGGTTGAGCAGGGCTGAGATCTTGCTGTTCATCTTTTCAATTTTTGAGGTGATGTCGTACTCAATCCCCTCGGTGGTGGATATGGAAGGAATCTTGTCTATGACGTCGCCATGAATCATGGCAAGACCCATATAAGCTTTCTTGAACTGAACCTCGTCCTGCTCGATATTCCTCACCTGTACCGGGTAGATACCGTAGCTGTGAGCAAGTTCCTGGTTCCTTCTGGCCTCGTCTTCTATGTCCCCCTGTTTCGGGCTGACGTTATAGAATTTGTAGTTGAAGTAATCGTTTGAATTTATGGAATATTCCTCCAGGAGGTCTCTCAGGTAACGCTCGGTGTTGTTGTGCGGAGCGGGAAGGTCCTCGGTAAAGAAAACCTTGATGGTAAGAGGCTCCGAAAGGGTGGAGACCACCTCCTTGCTTACCTCCGAAAGCGAATATATATTGTCGCTGGTCAGGTCCGCTCTGAAAAACAGGGTCACCCCCGCGATATTAATCAGAATTACGATCACAACGTAAACGGCGAATTTGTAGTATTTACCTTTTCGTGATATTCTTTCCATCTTATTTCTCCCTCTATTTCTTTTCCTGCATGACCAGGTATGCCGCGTAAAGGGCCACAAAAGTAAAACTCAGAAAGTAAATGATATCCCTGGAATCTATAACTCCCTTGGCGATATTCCTGAAGTGGTAACTCGCTCCCAGTTCCTGAAATATATTGAGCATCGATTCGGGCAGGAAGAAGAGCAGGCTGTCTATCAGGGTCAGTGCGAAACATATCACGGTTGCTGTAATAAAGGCTATTATCTGATTCTTGGTCAGGCTGGTAGCGAATATCCCTATCGAGATGAACATCCCTCCCAGCAGGATCGATCCGATGTAACCCCCGATTACCGGGCCAGGGTCCAGGTCGCCGATAAAGGCTATGGATACGGCGTAGAACAGGGTGGGGACCATCATGATGATCAGGAAGGAAAGCGCGGCCATGAATTTGCCGGCTATGATCTCCCTGGTGGTCACCGGAAGGGTCAGCAGCACTTCATAGCTCCCCGTGTTCAGTTCCTCGGAGAATAACCTCATGGTTATAGCCGGAATGATGAATGAAAAGGTGATAGGCAGCAGGGCAAAAAACTGCCTCAGCTCCGCCTGGTTGTAAAGAAAGAATGTGGAGAAGAAGAACCAGCCGGTTACCACCAGAAATATCGATATTACGATATATGCGATAGGGGAAATGAAGTAGACTTTGAATTCCTTATTGAAAATTCTGGTAGCGCTCTGAAAGTTGAGCATCCTGTCCTCCTTGCTTGATATATTTATTACAGATTGGGATTATCTTTGGTCAATTCGCCGAAGATCCTCTCCAGGGATTTGACGTCTCTGGTCATCTCCAGCAGTATCCAGTCCTGCCGCTTTATCCGGCTGTATATCTCCTCACGGATATCACGCCCGGTCTTGCAGGTGATCGCTGCCAGGGTCAGGCCGTTATTCGCGCTCACATCGATGCCGCCGATGCCCTCTATTCCGCCCAGTTCGTTTCTGAGGTCCCCGGCCGGGGTTTCCTTAAGAACCAGGTTGACCAGGTACTCCGATTCGGTCGATTCTCTGAGCTCGTCAGTGCTGCCGTCGGCCACGATTTTACCCTTATGTATTATCACCACCCGGTCGCAGGAGGCCTCCACCTCGCTGAGTATGTGAGTTGAAAGTATTACCGTCTTCTCTTTGCCGATTTTTTTGATGATATCCCGGATCTCCACGATCTGATTGGGGTCCAGTCCGGTAGTCGGTTCGTCCAGTACCAGTATTTCGGGATCGCCCATCATGGCATGCGCAAGCCCGACCCTCTGTTTATATCCCTTGGAAAGCTCGTGAACGGGACGGTGCATGACTTCGCGCAGGCCGCAGGTATCTGACAGCCTCTCAATATGACCGAACCTTTCCGCGGGGGGGATGTTCCTCATCCCGGCAACATAGTCCAGGTAATCAAACACAATCATGTTCTCGTAAAGGGGAGCCGATTCGGGGAGGTATCCAATCATTTTCTTTATTTTCAGAAGGTCCTTGTCAATGGATAGCCCTTTGGCGGTGATATTACCGGAGGTGGGGTTGAGGTATCCTGTTAGTATACGCAATGAGGTCGTTTTCCCGGCTCCGTTCGGACCCAGCAGCCCCAGGATCTGTCCTCTCTCGATAGTCAGATTAATATGATCCAGGGCGCAGAGGTCTCCGTAGTATTTGGTGACATCCTTGAATTCAATCATATGTTACTCCTTTGATATTGTATAAATAGAATTTAATCCTTGAGTCAGTATCCCGCCGGAATGGCGGCGGTCTTTATCATCCTTTTTGTAGTAATTAAAATAAGGATGGTTCCATGTTTTGTCAAAAATTTTTTTACCCGGATTACGGCTGCTGCAACCCGCTGAAATATATATATGAACATGGCCTGCCGGAGCGTTTCCTGAATGGCATTGCAAGCGGGAGCTACGGCAGGCGGTCTGGCAAAAGCCTTTCCGCTAAATAAATAATATCCCGTAATCAGTCTTCCCGCACCGAAAGGACCGGATTCCCGGAGTGGCGGATCACCTTCTCGGCCACTGAACCGAACAGCATTTCCTTGAAAGAGGAATGTCCCCGGGAGGATATGACCGTCAGGTCGACACCCTCTTTTTCGGCTATTCTTATGATCTGATCCGCCGGGTCGCCCCTGAGGATCATCGGTTTCACTTTTATCTCGCCGGGAACTCTCTTTTCGGCAACCTCCTTTATATGTTTCTCGCTGGTTTTCAGGAGATGGTCCTCATAAGAGCTCACATCGAAGGCCATGGCCGTTTCGGGTCCAGCCATGGTGGTCGGAACCGGAGCCACCACATGAACCAGGATCAGCTCAGCCGCGAAATGATCCGCGTAACCGCAGGCTATTTCCAGCGCCTTATAGGAGCCCTCACTGAAATCGGTAGGGCACAGGATTCTCTTCACTTTCAGCATGTTTCCCTCCTGCTTAAGATTCCCAGAATGATAACCATATTGCACGGTTACAGGTTATAACATCAATGGCTGCGCTGTCAATCCGTTTTGACACAAATTTTACAAACTCAGCCGCCTGGCTGTTACTTATGAAATATCTCCCGGGAAGTTTGAAGGAGATACGAATATCCTGCGGAAGTGTCTATCCGGAACTCATATCTATTCACTGATTTCCGGATAAAGCCGGGAAAACGGCTTATCCTGAATGTTCTTCACCCCCGGAAAACATTCCGCCGGGGGCATGAAATATGCGTTAACTGGTTGAGGTTTGTCCGAGGCAGGCCGGGGACTTTTGCTCTGAGGCGGCACAGGAGCGAATAAAGGAAAGGGGTGGAAACATTGGGTAACAGAGAGAAGGTATGGGTAATACGCCCAACGCGGAAGAGTTCCGGCTCAAGGGAAAACTCCGGGGGTATCGATGCATCCCGGATAGGCAATTTGCCCGATGAGCAAGGGGATCAAAAACCCCGGATGAGCAGCGGAGAAAAAAGTTACAGCAGGCCTGTTTCCTTATTTATGGCCATGGCCAGCTATTTTCTGGGACCCTTTACCATCCTTGCGTCAAAGACCGGCAGAGAAAACAGCTTCTGGGTATTCATGTCCGCATTTTCGGGTCTGCTCCTGGCCCTGTTTCTGATAGGCCTTTCCGGAAAGGTTATTCCCCGGGAGAGTTCCTCCCGGTTGGTGATGGCCTGGATATTATCAGGCCTGGCAGGGGTTCTGATAGGATCGGTGGCCTGGTCAAGGGGACTGGTCCTTGCCGCCAGAAAGAACCGGGCCGCCCTTAAATCAATGCCCCATTTTCTCAGAAAGCCCCTGGGAAACGGTATTCTGGGAATGATTTTCCCCGGATTGGGGCTTTATCTGACCAGGCACAGGGCGCGGGCCGCCGCCGCGGTCTGGTCCTTAACCGCGGTTGCTTTATCAGCGATAGTTCTGCATAACAGAAATTGGCTCTGGATGTGGCAGAAAACCGCAGGCCACACTGACTCGCTTCCCCGGGCCGTTGAATATCTGTTTATCTCGGCAGCTGCCGCCGGGCTTCTGGGAATGATTCTATGGATTTTCCAGGCGCTTGACGGCGCCCGCCTGGCTGATAAAGGTAAACAGGCCCCGCGAAGAGCCGGCGGGGATCTTGCGGCGGTCACATTGATTATCGCCATTATAGCGTTCAGCTGTATGTTCCAGAGAGAAAGCGTGGCCCGTTTTCTGGATGACAGGGGATCGGACATGCTGAAGAAAGGGTACCGCGTGATCCCGCTGGGGATGGCCTCGGCGGCGGGCAGGCTGGATCCATCGCGGCCTGAATATTCAGTCCGGGTGATGGAGATACACCGGGAAATGGGAAACAGCGAGACAGCCGCATCCATAAGGGCGGAGCTTGTCAAAAGGTTGATTCCATGCTCGGAATTTATTCACCAGAGCGGGCTGGTGAGAATGAATCAGGTGGGAACCGGCGGCGAAACGGATACCGGCCCGGGCGGGATAACTCAAGGCGGGGAAGAATCGGTTCTGGCAGGACCCGATTTTGTCCGGAACATCGGATTGCCGCCTATCTGAAAATTGACTGTCACGGAATCCTCCGGGATTACAGTTATCTGATACCATATTATTGCCATTTCCTGCTTCCGCAGGTTTCTGTTCAATCCTGAAACCGCGCCCCGGAACCGCAGGATTTCCAGGTATTCATTAATATTCCTGGTGTTCCCGCCCGGGAAACTCAACTTCCGGAAGCCTGCCTGCCGGCAACCATACACCCCGCGATTGCGAGCTTTATTTTTTCTTCTGCCGGTGTTAAGGTTATCCTGATGGAAATCGGTTATGTAAATTCCGGAGGTTACGCGAACATGCTGAAGTCAGTTTATCTCAAAGCAATCACATTATTCGTTCTCTGCTCGGCGAACCTGTCTCCGCTGGGCGCCGAGCAGCAAAGGCCTGCCCTGACCAGGGAGGCTGCTTCGAATTTCGCCAGGATCGCCCTCAATTGCGTCCAGAGGGAGTATCCCAATAAGCTGTCTCATGTCATGAACGACTCTACCGAGGTTCAACCGCCGCATGAGCTTCACCCGGCCTTCTACGGATGTTTCGACTGGCATTCGTCGGTTCACGGGCACTGGATGCTGGTGCGGCTGCTGAAGCTGTTCCCTGATCTGCCGGAGGCTGTGGAGATCAGGGATGTTCTTGAAGAGAACCTCAGGGCCGCTCATATCAGGAGGGAGGTCGCCTATCTGGAAAAGCCCAGCCGGAAGTCCTTCGAGAGGACTTACGGCTGGAGCTGGCTGCTGAAACTGTCAGCAGAGCTTCTGGACTGGGAAGACCCCGACGCGGCCAGGTGGAGTGAGAACCTGAAGCCGCTGGTCCATAATATAGTGAGGCGATATCTGGATTTTCTCCCCAGGCAGACCTATCCGATAAGAAGGGGAGTGCATGCCAACACCGCTTTTGGACTGGCTTTTGCCCTGGACTACGCCGAGATTGCCGGGGAGGGAGAGCTGCAGCAGATGATAATTGAAAGAACCCTGGATTACTTTCTGCAGGACCATGGATGCCCGGGAGGCTGGGAGCCCGACGGGGATGATTTCCTCTCTTCCTGCCTGATAGAGGCTGATCTTATGGCCAGGATCCTGAAAGGCGATAAATTCGGTGAATGGTTCCATGATTTTCTTCCCGGGCTGGAAGCCGGAGAACCGGACAACCTGCTCAGCCCCGCGGTGGTATCGGACAGATCAGATCCCAAGATAGTTCATCTGGACGGGCTTAACCTGAGCCGGGCCTGGTGTTATTACCGGATAGCGGCCTCTCTTCCCTCCGATGACCCGGCAAGAGATATTATTCTGAGCTCTGCCCGGCGGCATGCGGCAAGCGCGAAACAAATAACTTCAAGAGGAGAAAGATTAGAACAGGAATTTGAAAAATTAGATGTAAAACAACAAAAATTAGAAAAGAAAAAGTCAGATTTAGATAGGTTATTAGGTCCTGCAGGTTTTGGTAAAGGAGTTGTTGAAGGTGCTATCACACTTCCAGGAGGAGTATTAAAACTAGCAGGAAGTGGTTTGGAAAAACCTGTAGCTGTTGCAACTTATCCTTTTAGGGAAGATTTTACAAAAGATATTAAAAAATTAGGTGTTGGAATAAAACAAACTGCAACAGATAGACCTTTTGAATTTACTGGACAGATTGTAGGAGCAGCTGCAGTAAGTTTTGGAGCAGGTAAAGTTCTTTCTGCTGTTGTTAAAAAAGGAGCAGTAGCAAATGCAACACAATATAAAATATCTGCTTCAACTTCTAAAGCAGTAAAGGTTAAAACAGGAGTTTATAGAGTAGAAACCGAAACTGTTGTTAAAGCATTAAAATCTGGCAAAGTTGTAGGATCAGAAAAAATAACAACCACTTCAAATATTGCAGCTTCATCAAAAAAAGGAGCAATAAAAGCATCAGTAGATTCTACTTCTATTGCATTAAAAAGTGAAGCATTAAGACTTGGTTTAGGAGATGTTGCATTTAAAACAACTGCAACAGGTGCAAAAGGAAAGTTTAGAATAACTCCAGGAACACAAGAAGGTATTTTTAAAGTTACTGGTAGAGGAACAGTTTATGATATAGGAAAAGCAAAAGGAAATTTAAGGGATTTAAGTAAAGGTTCTGGACAAATGAAAGGAATTGCAAAGGGGAAAATAGAGGTAGTTCCCAGAACACAATACGATTTCTTTAAAATGGATGGAGCAGTTAAGCAGACAGGCCAACAAGCAGGAAGAGTAGGACCTATTAAAGGAACACAAACAACTTTCACAAGTTATGGAAGAACAGATTTTTATTTTGGAAGAAAGTTTAAACCTGTTGCAACTGGAGATGATTTAGGAATAACAAGAGTTTTCTCACCAACAGGAGTAGATAAAAAGTTTTTTGAAGGATTATCTGGAGCTTATAAAGGAACAAAATCAAAACCAACTTCATTCCAAGCATTAGGTGCAAGACAAGCAACTCAATTAAAACAAACAACAAGATTAGTTTCAGACCAAAAAGCAGCTGCTTCTGTTGCAGCAGACTTTCAATCTCAAGCTGTTGCATTAAAAACTATTAAAATAAATCAAGCAGCACAAGCAAAAAGAGCAGCAGCTTTATTAAAAGTATCAACTGCAATTCCTGCTGTAACTGCTGTTGCAGGAGTTGGAGTTAGCACAACACAGGTAAGTCCTTTAAGAGTATCTACAAAGAGTTTAGATAGAGCAACTTCTGTTTCTATTCCAAAATTTATTCAACCATCAATAACAGCACAAAGAACTTCGGTAATACAAGCTCCAAAAGCTACAACACAACCAACATTTTCAACACCAATTACAACACCTACAACTCCATTTACCCCAAGTCCAATATCACCAATTCCAATGATTCAATTTGGTTTTCCAAAAATTCCAAGAGTTCCAAAAGGTAGAAAATTTAAGCGAACTAAAAGTCAATTTGCAAAACAAAGAAAAGACTATACAGCATCTGTTGGAGCAATAGCTTTAGGTTTTAAAAGAACCGTTACTAAAAAAGAATTTGAAAAGTTAAGAAAGAAACAATTTACTGGTGGAGAATTAAGAGAACAATTACAAGTAAAGAATGGAAATAGTAAAAAATTAGGTTTCTGGTAAGTTTAATGATAAAATATTTAAAATAAATTAGAATATTTAAAGTATGCAATACGAAGAAGAATATGCTCCAAGTCAAGTTTATGATTTTAACCCACTAGCACCAAAACCTCCAAGAGAAGACATAAATAAGGAAGAGGAATTAGGAATTATAAGGGGATTAGATGTTAATAAGGATATTAATGAAATAATTTTAGAATTACAAGGACAAATATTTTTTACAGACCCACAAACAAATAAACAAAGATTAGTTTTAAAAACAGAACCTATAATGAACTCTATAGGGATACAAAACTTTATTACTTCTTTAAAATCTATTTCTAAAAAGGTTGTTACCTTTTCTAATTATTCTGCAGATGAAGTTAATCCAAGAATAAAAGCATTTGTTTATAGAAATTATACACATTTCTTAGCACATTCAGATGAATTTGAACTACAAGAAAAACATTATAATCTTATTATGAATTATTTATTTGCTTTTGCAGATGGAGCTTATCATAAAGCAAAAGGAGCTGGTGATAGGAATGTAATAAGAGCAACATATTCTGAAGATTTGTTAATGAAACAAGCAGGAATAAATAATGAAATACAAGGAGGTCCAGAGAAAAAAGGATTTTTCTCTAAGCTATTTGGTAGAAGATGAGTGAATCAATATTAGGACAGTTAGGTTTAGAACAATATATAGGAACTTTTGTAAATATTGGTTATGTAGGTGGAGGACTAATCTTAGCTTTAATATTTGGATTTATTGCCTTACTTGTATATAAAGAAAGACAAACATTTCCTTACAAAGTTAGATTAAGAAGTTTAAGGAGTTATGGAAATTATAAAGAAAGAAATGCTAAAGGGGGTATGATTAAGTCAAGTTCTGGGGTATATTTTTTTAGGATTAAAATGAGTATGAAACCTAAGGATTACTTTGATATTTATACAACTCCCGACTTTGATGCTGTTGATACAGAAGATAGATTAGTTTATGAAAGGATTGGCCACAACAGATTTATCCAATTAAAAGTTAAACATGCTCCAAGATTTATATTAATTAATAAGGAAACTGGAGAGCAGATTGAAGATTTAGATGTTGTTGGAGATATTATGAACTCTAAATCTGATAAAGAATTATATGAACAATATTGGGTAAATGATTTATACTATCAACCTTTACCAGAAGAAAAGAAAAGTTTAGCAGCTGCAAGATTAGCAATAGATGTAAATGATCCTTTAAGAGAAAAGGAAAGTCCTTGGAAGCAATGGATACCAATAATTGTTATAAGTTTAATTGGAGTTTTTGCTTTAGCAATAGTCTATGTATTGTTGACTAACCCAACTCCTTGCTTACCTGTTCCTTGCACTCCTTAAAGTAAAATTATTTAAATTTATAACTATTGATAAAAAGATGAAAAAATTATTAATTTGTATATTATTTTTTAGTTTTATTAGTTTAACTTGTTCTTTTCAATACAACAACCTAGAAATTCCTAGATTAGAACCAAGTGATGAAATAAACTATTCTCTGATTCCAACTGTAAACAACTCATTATATTGGGATGGACAACCAATATCTTATTTAGATGATTTTTTTAAATTAGACCAAACAACACCACAAAGCGTAGACTTTGGAGATGGAACGGGTTTAAGTTTTGATACAGTAGATTTAGTTGGTGGAGGAGCTGGGGTATTTCCACGAATGAAATTTACTAATTCTAATGTTGCAGGATTTCCTCAAGATTTAGGGCTTATTGATAAAGGATTAGTTATTCAAGATGATGATAATGAGCCATTATTAGCTTTTGCT
>JAWODM010000043.1:0-97879 GCA_046483305.1 Candidatus Krumholzibacteriales bacterium
CACGGAGAAGATGTTGGACAGCAAATATGATTTCTCGGCCACGGCGTACTACACCCCAACGATCCCGCTGGATCCGTGCACCTCTGAGACCTTGTGCCGATCATGCCCGTAATGATATACCGCTCCCTCGCCATGCTTGCTACCCACCAGATCGGCGGACGGGGTGTTCGATATCCAGGTGGATCCCATTAGCACCTTGCCCCCGGTGAGTCACTTCACCGGCCCGCCCATATATGAACCATTATACACCTCAATGAATTCTTTACCAACGATCAGGATATCAACCCGAACACAGAATGTAAAAACCTCCCTGAATCCGTAAACAGGATAATCAGTAGCGCCGCCTCGCCTCCTCCAGTGCGGCGTTTACCGCCTCCGCGACCTCTTCACTTTCAGGAAGCAGAGAAGCAAGTTGCTCCAGGTAACCCCGCTCCAGCACTCTGCGCATTGAGGGGGCGAAGTTGATATCGTATACCCATCCTATCTGGAGCAGCTTGAAATCATTCTGGTTTCTGAGATTTGACGCATCCACCGGACCTGCCGCAGAGAGGTCGTCCAGGACCTCCCCGGAGACCTCCCCATCAGGGGGAAGATTAAGCCCGACCGCGTCGTCCTCCTCGCCCCCCGCCGCATAGTAATCCAGCATCACCTTCCAGATATCCAGCTTGTCCGCGTCCCGCAGCAGCCTGGAGAAGAAGGCCGGGCGTTCATCTTCTTCCGGGGGGACCCGCAACCCGCTGTGGTTGACGATGGCCCGGTGAATGATTTCCCGCTCGGAAGATTCCACCCCCTCCAGAACTCCGCTGTTTTCGATTATCCTGCTTCCCAGCCGGGCGTGGTTGACGGAGAGTACGTCCACAAAGGTCCCGTAGCGGCTGTACTGCTCGAAACGCCCCACGTCGTGCAGAAGTCCTATCATCTCTGCCAGGTTAAGATCTGATTCATCCAGCCCCATCTCGGCTCCCAGCCCGGCAATTTCACGGCTGACCCTCCGGCAGTGATTCTCCTTCAGTACTATATTCTCCAGCGCGCCGTACCCGGCGGCCCTGAAGGTCCCGACATACATACTGAACCAGTCCCTGATCTTCTCTGCCTGTTCGCTTTTCATGAAAATATCATTCCCTGATCCTGCCGGTCATGGGAACGAATCTCACCGACTGGGAATCCAGGAGTTCCAGCCCTCCCTCCGATTTTACGTATACCTTCAGATGCTGAAGGAAGTCCCCCACCGGCAGCACCAGCCTGCCGCCAATCTTCAGTTGCTCTACCAGAGGCTCCGGCACTTCCGGAACCGCCGCGGTGACCACTACGGCATCGAATGGGGCAAACTGGGAAAGCCCGTAGTAACCGTCTCCCCTGATCACCTGAACATTGCAACACCCCAGAGAATCAAGTATGGATGAAGCCCGGTATGCCAGCTCCGGTATTATCTCTATGGTATAAACTGTGTCGGCGATGCAGGCAAGCACCGCAGCCTGATATCCTGACCCGGTTCCCACCTCCAGAACCTTCTCCCCTCCCTTCAGGTTCATGGAGGCGGTCATCAGCGCCACGATGTAAGGTTGAGAGATGGTCTGTTTGGAGCCAATCGGGAGGGGGCTGTCTATATAGGCGCTGCTACGGTACCCGGAAGGGACGAACATGTGCCTGGGGACCGTTTTCATGGCATCTATAACCAGAGAATCGGTTATTCCCCTGCTGACTATCTGCTGCTCCACCATTCTTTCCCTCAGCCGGTCGAAAGCGGACTCCCCTGAAGAGCAGCCCATCGGGAATGAAATCAGAATAGAAAAAGAAATAATACAGAAAACCGCCCATCCTCTCTTTCCCGGATCCGCATTAAAACTTTCACCGGCCATTTTAAACCCCCTGCTAATCAGTCCGGCCAGAGCAAAACCGCAGCATTATCCTTTATGCTGACGATATTTATTCCTTGCGCTTATAAGCGTTCAGACAATACCATATAAAGAGTACTATGAATGCATCCGGCATTCAACAGTCAAAGTATCCGTTTATCACTTAATAGAGGTGCCCCGAATGAACCCATTCAGGAAGCTTATCCGGAGCGAGCTGCACACTAAAATATTTATCGGGCTTCTGGCGGGGATCCCCGCGGGTTTTCTCCTTGGAGACCTGGTTGAATATCTTCAGCCGGTTGGTGATATATTTCTAAGGCTTATTAGAATGATAGTGGTTCCGCTGGTATTCTCGTCCCTGTTCGTGGGAACCGCCAGCCTGGGAGACATAAGAAAACTGGGAAGAATAGGGATCAAGACCATGGGGTACTACCTGAGCACAACAGCCATTGCGATAACCATCGGCCTGGTTCTGGGGAATATATTCACCCCCGGAAACAGTATAGATCAGGCTACCAGAGACCGGCTGTTCTCGGCTCATCAAACCGAGGCGGCTCAGAAGATAGACATTGCCAGCAACAAGCCGGATGTCCTGGATACCCTGGTTAAGATAGTTCCGGGCAACCCGGTGGAAAGCCTGGCCGAAGCAAACATGCTTCAGATAATCTTCTTCGCTCTGCTTCTGGGTATCGCTGTAACCATGCTGCCCGGAAACAAGGGAAAACCACTGATCAGATTCTTCGAAGCGCTCAGCGAAACCATGATACAAACTGTGCACATAGTGATGAAGATGGCGCCGCTGGGAGTGTTCGCCCTCATCGCTGTGGTGGTGGGAAGGTTCGGCACCGATATTCTGGTATCCCTGCTGAAATACACTCTGGTTGTCCTGCTGGGCCTGGGATTACACGTATTCCTTACCTATTCGACAGCGATCCGCCTCTTCGCCAACTACAATTTCTTCAAGTTTCTGAAAGGGGTCAGGCCGGCCCAGTTGATAGCGTTCTCCACCTCATCGAGCAGCGCCACTCTGCCGGTCACTATTGAGTGCTGTGAGGAGAACCTGGGGGTCTCGGAAAAGGTATCCAGCTTTGTGCTTCCCCTGGGAGCTACCATAAATATGGATGGGACCGCGCTATACCAGGGAGTGGCGGCGATCTTCATCGCTCAGGTCTATGGAATACCTCTGACCATTATCAATCAGCTGACCATTGTACTCATGGCTACACTCGCTTCCATAGGAGCCGCCGGAGTCCCGGGAATAGGAATAATAACACTGGCAATGGTTCTGGAGACCATAGGCGTGCCGCTGGAGGGGATAGCGCTGATCCTGGGAGTGGACAGGCTGATCGACATGTGCCGCACCACGGTCAATATTACCGGAGACAGCTCCTGCGCGCTGATAATCGGCGCTACGGAGAAAGAACTCAGAGAAGAGCAGCCGGCGAAAGTATAATCAATGAGCACTGTTTTATTAATAGTACACCTCTTAACCCTGGCCGCCATTACCGCCGGATCATCGGCCTGGAAATCAGCGCTGTGGTCGGTCAGCTGGTGGGGATTTCTATCTCTGCCGGCGTTCGCGGCAGCGGCGGTTCTTTCGCTGATATTCACGGCGGCCGCCCTCAGATCGGATACATTAAAGGATAAAACACCGAGCGCCAAAGAGGAAAACCGGCTTGAGAAGTATCTCATACCCGCGCTTTTTATCGTCCTGATGATTATCTTCAGATTCAGGCACAGTATGACCGGCGGCCTCTACAGCCTGGCCGAGCGGGTTTCCAGCGGAGAAGTATATTCCCCGGGGTCGGTTATCCCGGCGCTTCTTAACCAGCTGCTGTACCGTTTCCTGGGCGGCGTGCTTCTTGTCAGCGCGGCAGATTCCATAGCGGCACTGAGCATACTGGCCGGCGGGATATTTTCCGTTCTGGCATTCCGGGCGGGGAAATTCATTGCCGGGGATAATCCTGGTATTACGGCATTGCTTCTGATTTCCGGGGGATATACCTGCATTTTTTTCGGTGGAGCAAGCGGCATCTCGGCGGTGGTACTTTTTTCTTTCATACATATCATCCTGTCACTCCGATTTCTCAGAGAGGGCGGTTCGCCCCTTCCCTCGTCGGCTTTTCTTCTATTGGCTCTCTTTTCAGATCCCACCGCGGTGTTTCTTATCCCCGGTTTCCTCTATATCGTCATGGCAAGGGTGCGGGAGCCCGAGAACCGGCGGGCAATTGTGCCGGCGCTGCGGTTTCTGGTTCTTATCTGGGCTGCCGCCGAAGCAGTCCTGTTCTTCCTGCTGAGGGAAAGCCCTGCAGCCGGCCCTATCATGGAAATGATTGCGAATTCCACGGGAGGATCATTCAGGTCATTTCTGGAGGGGGCGGGCAATGGAATCCTGATCGTAGGACCTGCCGCATTATCCGCACTGATCATACTCATATTCAGATCACGCTTCAGGTTCGAAAGTTCCGAGGGCGAGATCTATTCAGCTGTAAACGTGGTTGCCGCCATCCTGCTGATATTTTCACAGCAGCACCAGCTGGAGAAGGGGATTAAATGGAACGCGCTATTAGCGGCCGGGCCCGCTTTTTATATATATACGGCTCTGATGCTGAAAAGAGCCTGCACAAAAAGGGGATTCCGGAAAGCGGCTCTTATTCTCGCCGCCGCCGGGCTGGTACACCTGGCCCCGATAGTACTGGTTAACAGCTCGGGCGGGCGGGCGGAGAGGCAGCTGTCAGCCCTGGACATAGAACCGGGCAAAGCTGAAACCATAATCGCCGGAAGGGCTTTCAGCAGGCGCAATTATGAAAAGAGCGAAGAATATTATATGAAAGCGGCTGAGAAGGATACCACCAACAGCAGGGCTTTCTTCCGGCTGGGAGAACTCAACATCAGGAAAGAGAATTACTTCAGCGCGGTATCTTTCTACGGGAAAGCTCTACGGCTCAGGCCGGATAACCCTGAATACAGATTCGCGCTGGCGGAAGCCTATATAGAAGCCAAATGGTACGACGACGCCGCGGGCCAGCTTGAAATTCTGGTAGAACGGTTCAGTTCAAACTCCAGGTACTGGTCCAGATATGGTTACGCTCTGAATCATTCCGGAAAATATTCGGAAGCGGTTAAAGCATACCGGAAAGCGCTTTCGCTGGAGCCCGAAAACAGCGAGTACAGGGAAAATCTCTATTCAGCTCTGCTTAACAGGGGAGCGGAGCTGCAGAATGAGGGGAAGAGGAAAGAGGCCGAAGACCTCTACCGTAAGGGGATATCCATGGTCTCCTACAGATGGGAGGGTTATTTCAACCTTGCCAGCATTTATGTCAAGGAAGGCAACTACAGCGAAGCGGCCCAGATATTAACCATGGCGGTGAATAATTCCATAATGACACCCGATTACAGAGTATATATGAATCTGGGTTTCGTCCTGGAGAAGCTGGGCAGGGATGAGGAGGCGCTCAAATACCTGAAAATGGCTGAGGAAATGAATCCTATGGCCCCGGCTGACCAACTGATCGACAGGATAAGGGAGAAAAGCGACAGAGAGTAATCTGCCTCCGCTTACATAAATTAACCGGTTTATCTATTTCGCCTTGACTGGACAGTATATAACTTCTTATAATTCATGAAACTTAACTCTTGGAGAAAAGCTTGAAAATCAGGTATTTACTTATAATATTACTTCTTCTTGCAACCGCCTCCGCGGAATCATCGGAGATAAACCTTATTATAAATCATCCCTCCATTTCTCCGAACTCCGACGGCAGGAAGGATTTCTCTCAGGTTTCCCTGACCCTTGAAAACAGTTTCGATACTCTCACTGTGACACTCGAAAATCCGGCGGAAACAGAAATTTATGACTCCCTGCTCAATATCATCAGCCCGGAACCTTCCTCCTACGGGTTCTTATGGACGGGAAAGGACTCCGCGGACAATCTGCTTCCGGACGGCGAATATCTGCTGCACCTGAGGGCTGTAAGATCCGACACGGTAACCGAAATCAGAAGAACAGTGATCGTCGACACCGACGCTCCTTCGATTCATATAGACAGAATAGAGCCGGGTATATTCTCCCCCGCGCTTCCGGGAGCCAGTGTTATGATTTATTATTCAGTCTCGGGGTACAGCCAGGGATGCACAGCCGGAGGAAAAGTTGCCGACCCGGAGGGCGATACCGCCAACCTGGATATTCCGGAGGTCAAGGCGGACAGCAGCTATATCTACGAATGGAACCCCCCAACACCCCAGGACGGCATTTATACGATTACTCTTAACATCGAAGACCTGGCCGGTAACAGAGGGTCAGATGAAGGCAGCGTCAATATCGACGCCGACGGCCCGGTCATAAATATTGATCCGGTCGAATCCCCCACCTCACAGCCGCCGCCCTTCATTTCAGGGAACTGCTACGACAAGAGCACAGTGGACAGCCTGCGGTTCACCTGGAAAGCAGGCGCCAATGACGCCAACCAGATATTCCCCGATACCGTATACGTGGAAGATGACACTACCTACTGGAACGTCAGCATCTACGATTCTATATACTCAGAATCCAGCGAGCGTTATATTGAAGGCATCTACACATTCAGCATCACAGCCCGGGACAGCCTCAACCAGTCCGAGAACCAGGATTTGACACTTTCAATCGATATTACACCTCCGCCCCCTCCGGCACTGGACCAGCCGACATCGACGCTGCTGAAACCGGAGATAGCCATAACATACCTGGAAAACCTTGGAGCCAATGTGCTGAGTGTCAGGTTCTATACCAGCCATCAGGGAGTTATCGATTCAGTAAGCAAATCGGCATTCATACCCAATCCGGTTATCAACCTGGAAGAGGGGAAAACGGAGATATGGGCAAGATCCATAGACCAGGCGGGGAACATCAGCGGCAGTTCCAACCGCATTACTGTTGAATACAGAAGCGCTTCCGTGTATTCATTTCCGGAAGTTTTCAGGGGAACCGATCTGTTCAGGGTAACTACCCCTGAAGATGCTTTTAAAGTGAGAATCAGAATATTTACGCTCGGCGGCGAAGAGGTAAAGAGCATTACCGCGGACGGGCCGGGAGAATACTTCGAACTGGAGTGGGACCTTACCACCAATGACGGCGAAGAGGTCAGGAACGGCGCTTACCTGGCTGTAATAACCACTTCGCTGTACAACGGAAGCAGGAGAACGGAGAAATACTTTATCTCAGTGGTCAGATAGATATGAACAAAAAGCTTGAAATATTATTTCTTGTCCTGTTAATCGCCGCGGCGGCTTCGCCACTGCAGGCCCAGGACGGTTCCCGCGGCGGGACCTTTCTTCCGCTCGGATGGGACGCTGAAGGCGAGGGGATGGCGGGAGCAGCCACCCTGCTGATAAGAAGCGATGCCAGCGGATACTGGAACCCCGCAAACCTCTGCCTCCTCAGGGAGAGGCATATGACCCTGGGCAGCACCAAACCTGTCCCCGGCATGCCGGCTTACTACACTACTTTCTCGGCCGGCACCGCTCTTCTGGACAGACGAATGGGGATGGGGGAAGTTTCTCCCTTCAGGAGGCTGGGAGCGGCGGTAACCGTATCTCACCTTAACCTGGAACTCGCCGAAGGGTCAGGGTGGAATGAAACCACAGTGGGTTTCTCCGGAGCGTTAAGCATAAACCATCTCACCAGCATAGGGCTGTCTTTCCGGTTCCTCAAGGGATGGAACGACCTGGATAATGCTGACAGCTGGGGAACATCCCTGGACCTGGGATTCACCGCCAGGCTGAGAGAAAATTCCTGGTTCGGCCTGACCGCGAAGAACCTGTACAGCGCGGTTTACTATCCGGAGAGAGACGAAGATATCTTCCCTTCCTGGAACATGGCCGTCTCGCAGGAAAATATCCTGAACAGGATCGATATAGAAGCGGATGCTGTGTTCAGGGACGGAGAGATGAACAGGGTCCTTCTCGGAGGAAGGGTGAGAGTTTACAGGGACCTTTTCGGGGTGGTGGCCGGAGTGGACAGGAGACTTACCAACGGCGCCCGTAACATCATTCATTTCGGATTCCTGAGCAGTTTCAAGTCGGCGGATCTATCGATCTCCTTCAAGCTGGACCCGGAAGATGTCTTTGACAGGCAGACCTATGTGGCTGTAGGTTATGGGATGTAACAACCAGCCCGCCGGCCGGATTATCCGGAAAATTCGATAGCCAGGAGTCTGTCGGAGAAACAGAGCTATCAATAAGTATTTTCATTTCAGACGGCCTGAAAATATGACTTAAAGTGTTTATGCCTCTTATTTCTGAAGTTTTTCCCCGGTTTGCTTATAACCTGATTTTTCTCCAATCTATTCATTAGGTTTCTCTGAAAACATATCCGCTCCTGAACAGTTTCAGGACATTATGCCCAATGCATATCAACTTCCATCCGCGGCGAACATTTTCCAGGCCCCTGAATAGAAATTCAGTTTCAGCTGCTAAATTCAGGTGTAACATCTGTAACATTCAGGGGTGAAAGTGTAACATCTGTTACACTTTTCTTTATTCCCATGTTGTTTAACAAGTTACAGAGCGATCAGAGATCAAGGTGTACTTTGCCGGGTGTAACATCGCCAGCATCGTTGCTCCCTTCATAGGTCCTCCGTTGTCCGAATGCAGGACAAGTTCATCAGAATCTACTCCATGTCTCAAAGATGCTTCCGTAATCAATGTGCTGGCATGCTCCGCGGATTCTTCCTCATGCACCTCCCACCCCACAATCATCCGGCTCCAGACATCAACCACCATGTACAGATAATAGAACTTCCCCCGTATCGTACTTTTGAGATAGGTTATATCCCAACTCCATACCTGATTAGCACCTGTAGCAACATGCTCCTCGGGCTTTGAATTCCGTGCCGGTTTAGATCTGCTCCGATGAGCAAGAAGTCTCTTCTGGCTTAGAACACGGTAAAAACTCAACTCAGAGGCAACATAAACTCCCTCATCCGCCAGGATCGGTACAATCTGTGCCGGAGAAAGATCCTTAAATTCATAACTGTTCGCGACTGAAACAATAACCCTCTTCTCTTGATCGCTCAAACTGTTTGCAGGCTTGCTCTTCGGTCCACGCCGCTGATCCCCTTTGCACGGGCACCTCTGCCATCTTTGAAGTGTCCTCAGCGATATCCCAAGAACCTCACACGCCTTCCATCTCCTCGCTCCAGCTTCTGCCGCTTCAGATACCAACTCTATGCACCTCTTTCGGTCTTCAATGCTTATTTTCCTTCCTCTGGGTCCCCCCAGATATCGTCTGCTTTTTTTTTAAGCACCAGTAATGCAGCTGCCTCGGCCAGTGCCTTGTCCTTGCGCCTCAGCTCTTTCTCAAGCTCTTTGATCTTCTTCTTCCCGGAGCCCTTTCTGCTGGATTTCGCTGATTTAAACCCTTTTATTATCTCTTCTTTCCATCTCTCTATATATACCGCATGAAGCCCATTCTTTCTTAAAAACTCACCTTTTGCCTCTTCTTCAAGTTTCTCATATTCCAGAATTGCGTTCAGCTTCTCTTCCGGAGTCCAATCCTGTGGACGTTTCCGTTTCATAGTACCTCCCCCTTTACCACCCATTGTAGCATATTCCCTTACCCAGCGTGAAAGGGTTGATTGAGGTATGTTCACTTCCCTGGATAATGCCATGGCACTTGGCGCATTCGTTGATGTCAGCTTCTTTACCATCGCCTCTTTTATCCTCTCTGAATAATTCACCATTATAATACTCCTCCCACCGCCCTGATTTTTCCCC
Source organism: Candidatus Krumholzibacteriales bacterium (assembly GCA_046483305.1). Lineage (GTDB taxonomy): Bacteria > Krumholzibacteriota > Krumholzibacteriia > Krumholzibacteriales > WJIX01 > WJIX01. The sequence continues at coordinate 9,609 of JAWODM010000043.1, forward strand.
AGGGGGTACCCCCTGGGGACTCCTACTAAACACGACAACTATCCTGACATATAGGGTTAATATCGAAAGCCTCCCATCGTTTGAGGATAAAGTAGACGGCTCGTCCTAATCTATGAGCGATGATAGACAGAGCTTTAGCTTTTCCGTGTTTGCTTACCAGTCGGTTTTATATTTCATCCCCCGGGGGTTGTTTCTAAGGAAAAGTACCGCCGCTTCGCTGAAGGCCCATTTAAGATGCATGTTTCCTATCTTTCTTCCTGAAGTTCCTTGCCTCTTTCCGGCTGATTCCCTCGGGCAAGCTACCAGGCGGGCGTAGGACACAAAGTCCTGAACACGTGGGAACCTGTTTATGTCATGGATTTCATAGAGAATGACCAGAGAGAGAACTTTTCCTATTCCTTTGACTGTTCTGAGAAGATATATGGAGTTGGGGTCATGCTCTTTTGCATGCCTGAGGGCAACCAGTTCCAGTCTGTTTATTATTTTATCGTAGAAATCGATGAGTTCAATATCAGCTCTTATGCTTTCTCTAACGCTTTCGTCCTTGAACCGTTCTTCTATTCCGTCTCTGTTGAGCTTATGGCAGATGCTTTTGCCGAATCTGTCCATGTTGTACTGAGAGTTGGTGTTCTGGATGTGAGCGAGAAGATCGGCTCTTCTTCGCATGAGATAATTTCTTCTTCTCAGAAGATCCCTTGTGGTTCTCATTCCTTTAGGATAGACGTATGCGATGGGGATAAGGCCGCTCCTTAGAAGCCTTGCGATTTTCTCAGAGTCTATATGGTCGTTTTTGGCTTTTCCACCGCGTATGGCTTTCATATAGAGGGCATGGCCCAGAACGAAAGGAAGGCCTTCGTCGCAGCAGAGATCACTGAGCCAGTACCAGGCGAACATGCATTCGGCGCAGACTGCTATGTCGCTCCTGTATGGTTTGATTGATTTCAGGAAATTATCTGGCTGTGCCTTCATGTTGCGGTGAAGCAGGATGTCGCCCTTCTGGTCGATTATGCAAAGGTACATAACTCTTGCATGAAGATCGATTCCGCAGTAGAATTTATGTTCGTGAGTATAGAACCTCATGAGGTCTCCTCCCGGTTAAGTAAAAAAGAATTGAGCACTTTTTATTATACCCTCAGTGGTATGCTGAGGGGGAGGCCTCAATGAGTATCAATCGGATGCAGCTGACAGTTCCGTCCTGTCACGCCGGTTGAGGTGCGTCCGTTGCGCTAGTCCCGGCCCAAAGCTGATGCGAGGTTTGTAAACAAACAAGGGGAGAGAAAAATGATGAACAGTCACCACACGACGATATCGATCCTATGTGTCTGCGCGCTTGCTGCGGTCGCGGCGGTGGTTCTGCTGGCTGGTTGCGGAACAATTATGCATGGGTCGAAGCAAAATATAGGTTTTTCGAGCGCACCGACAGGGGCCACGATCTGGGTAAACAACCAAACTTTTGGAATTACGCCGGCAATTGTCGATTTAAGCAGAAAAGACAACCATGTCGTGAGAATCGAATTGGACAACTACCAACCGTATGAAGCGACGATTACTCGAAGTGTGAGCGGTTGGGTTTGGGGAAACATCGTATTTGGCGGCCTGATTGGTCTCGCTGTTGATGCAATTTCTGGCGGCCTCTATAAGCTCTCCCCTGAACAAGTTGAGGCCCAGTTAGCAGTCAGTACGGCTGAGGTTGTCAACGAGAACGGTTCACTATTTGTCGTTGTAGTGTTGGAGCCGAGCCCAAATTGGGAAGAAATCGGCACTCTGACAAAGGAATGACTTGTTGTTTAACATTAGTTTGCACCTGACAAGGTCGTTTGTGGCGGCCCTGGCGAGTGCCGGAGCCGCGCCAAGCCTCCCTGGCAGGTGAAACAGACGTTAGGTGTTCATAAGGAGCGGTATTCATGGAATTCAAAACTAAATTGGTATTCATAGCTATAATACTGGTTAGTGCAAGCACAGCTTCAAACGCGAGCATAATACAGGAAATCGGAATCAAAGCTGGACCAAACTTCGGTTATCTTGATTACGACAAACCAATGGAGATTTGGGATCCAGGCTGGGGTGTGGGATTTACAGGAGGAGTCCTAATCACTATACCTTTATCCGAAAAATTCTCTCTCGTGCCAGAATTACGATACTCTTATTTGAAAAACAAGGTAGATTTAGTAAATACTGTTTTTGACGGACAATTCAGCATCGCACATAATTCCATTTCCTTACCTTTGCTGCTAAGGTATGAATTCAGTGAAAGAACCTTTTTCTTTGATTTGGGGCCGGAATTCGCGTTACTAATCTTGAGCAAATCCTACAATGACTATAATGATCCGGTATTCGGGTACAATGATGAGACAGACGATATCTCAGATATAATCAAAGGCTACAATATTCTAGCTTGCGCTAGAATTGGTTTTAATGCTCACCGCTGGAATATTCCTGTTGCCTTCAGCATCGCTTATCATCTTGGTCTTAGAGGAGTTTCAGAAGAGGACATATGGTGGTCAGACTGGAAGACTCATGAATTCTCAATGTGTTTATCATATGTATATCGGTTTGGTAATTAGAGACACCTAATTTTGCTTGCAGCTGACGGTTTTGTCTGTCACGGCGGCTGCAGGGTACCCGCCGCGCCAGCCGGCGACTGCAGCTGAAGCTCAATGATGGCGCGGACGCTTCGCGGATTAAGGAATCTATGAATGAAGAATATCTAAATGAGTTTGTTGTTTCTGGTGGCGCTCAGCGCCGCGCCATCAGAGCTGCGTATTTCCATCCGCCTGATGTCCGCCGCTTCGCGCCGGCCATCAGCGTCTGCAGCGGATGGTATAGTCCTGCGAGCAAGCTCGCGGCCTCTCCCGCCGCTGATCCGCAGCTCTGTTAGGCCTATTTAAGGACTGACGCGATGAAATCCAATGCTGAGAAATGGCTGGAACGAGAAGACGAAGCTGCGAGACCAGAGCGGCAAGAACGCCTTTGCTGGATCATGGATCATTATCCACCGGCGGAAGGATTCGTGCTCTCGGGTGGATGGTTGTCGAAGCAGCTCTTGGAGGAGGCGAAGTACAGTTACATCTACGGCCAATATATTGCCGCAGCTACGCTCGGCGTCGCATTCGTCAAGCGCATAGTCGCATCGCAGTTCTACGCCTCTGGGCGTAATGATCTTGAGCGAGCAGGAGGGCACAAGCTCCTTTCGGAGGCTCTTAGATGTGGTTGGCTCACCCAGGTGGACTTCGATCGTTTTGATCGGATGCGCAACCTTCGAAATCCCCTCATGCACTTCAGGCGGCCGTTGGCTCGCGATACTATAGAAGCTCGTGCTGTGGTCAATAACACTCATCCAGATCAGATTTTCGAGTCTGATGCGAGGGAGATCTTTGAAGGTGTACTTCGAGTTCTTGAGAAAGTCTCGGTCTAACAAGGCAATGCAGACTGTCGGCGCTTCGCGCCGCAGCTGATTGCCAAGACGCTGGCGCGGACACTTCGCGAGTTAAGAATTGATGAATGAGGAATATCTAAATAGGAATTAATAGGGGTGGAGGCGCTCAGCGCCGCGCCAGCGGGCTGTGGATTTCCATCCGCATTCTGTCCGTCGCTGCGCGCCGGCCATCATGCGCCTGCAGCGGGCGGTAGGTCCTGCGAGCAAGCTTGCGGCCTCTCCCGCCGCTGATCCGCAGCCCGTTAGACAAAAAGGAAAATTTTAGATGCTAAAATATAAGGAATGTCCTCTTCTGTTAGGGGAAAGCAATTCCGTTAAAAAAATATTTAGGGAGATTAAATTAGCGATTCAAGATGATTCTCCTGTAGCGATAATTGGAGAATCTGGATTGGAAAAAGAATGTATAGCAAGTTATATACATTTTGGTAGTAAAAGAAATAAATCCGCGTTTATAACTCTTAAGCTAGGAGCGCTTCCGAATTTATTAACAGAGCCAGAGTTATTTGGTTACAAAGACAAGAGTAAAAAGCAGACTGGTAAAGTGATAAAATTTAAGAAGTATGTTTGTGTCAATAAATACCTGCATTTAAACCTACCAGCGGCATCTCGATAAGCGGCGAGTTCTGCTCGTCCGCTTAATCGAGCAGTTAGGCTAAACACTGCATATTTACTTACCGGAAATAATTCTACTCCCAGTTATGACAAAAGAGAACTGAGACTGTCAGCGAAGTTAACGCCTCAGCAGTCGATCTCGTTTCTTAATCAATAATATTCATAAATTTTTAACTTTCTGCCCCTCAGCAGGTTATGGAAAACTTTTACTATTTCACACCTTCCGGGTATCAGCTTTGCATTAAGTTCTGGATGAAAGCTTTTAATTGCAGGGGTGAGGGTGAGGACGATGGGCTACAGGAAGCGCAAGTTTGGAGATAATCCTCTCTATAAAATCCTCAGTGACCACTGGCAGAATTTTCTTGATGCTTATGAGCATCGTTTCCAGCGAGTCTGCGGTGCTTTAAGGTTCGTAGCCTGCGATGTGGTAAAACGCTTCCTCGACTGCGGAAACCCCATGAATGGGTTTGCCCGTATCAAGTGTGAAAGCTGCGGTTTTGAGAAGCTTCTGTATTTCAGCTGCAAGACCCGTGGTTTCTGCCCCAGCTGTCAGGCAAGAAGGGCGGAAGAGTGGGCGAGATGGTTTGCGGACAATCTCTCTGAACCTGTCCCCCCATCACCAGATAGTCTTCACCATACCCAAAATGCTGCGCCCCTATTTCCGCTACGACCGCAAACTTATGACCGACCTCTCCAGAGCCGCTCGTACATCTGTTGTAAAGTTTATGGAACAAGAACTAGGAAAAGAGGTAACCCCGGCCATGGTTGTTGTAAAACACACTTACGGTGAAGGGGTAAGATTTCATCCTCATCTCCACACCCTGGTCACAGCAGGCGGCTGGGACGAAGAGAGAGCCTGGCGCCACCTGCCCGCCTGGAACCAGAAAGTGCTTCGTGAACTTTTCCAGATAGAGGTCTTCCGCTTCCTGAGAGAGCGGGAACTCCTTAGCAGGGAACGTATGGAAATGATCCTCTCCTGGAGGCATTCGGGGTTTAATATTCATATCTCAGAAGCGATCCAGGCAGGTGACAAAGCGGCGCTCACCCGGGTTGCCAGATACATGTTGAGAAGCCCCGTGGTAATCTCACGACTGTCCTATGACAGGGAAGGCCAGAAGGTGAAGATAAAAAAGCGTAATACCGCTGGTGGTGATGAAATTGTTCTGGATGTACTTGATTTCATCGCCAGGCTTTCGGTACAAATCCCGGACCCCCATGAGAGGATTGTCTTATACTACGGCCCATACTCGAACGCCTCAAACCGGCGCAGGGTGTTGGACGGTGAAGAAGAGCTGACACCACCGGCAACTGGCTTCTCGAGATCAGGTGAGAGCTAATACAGCAGGTCAAAACGGATACGCTGGGCTAAGCTGATAGCTAAAGTCTGGAAAGAGGACCCCCTTCTCTGCAGCAAATGCGGGGGAAAGATGAGGATAATATCCTTTATCACCGATCCGGTGGTAATTGATAAGATCCTGCGGCACATAGGTTGCAATTACTGCGATCCGCCTCCTCCCCGCTATCATCCTCCACCCCGGCTCTGCAGCTCACCGCTCGGCTGAAGCGGGGCGGATTCAGCGTCAATTGTGTTACCTCCCGAGGGGAATCAGGTGAGGTGTAGTCTGATTTGCCCCTTTCTCCCCACACTACAGCAAATTCTGCTTTAAGAGCCCGGAACACGGCCGAAGGAAACCTCTTCATGCCTGAAATCAGGATAATGGCGACGAAGCACAGCATAAATGGGGCTGCAAACCCTCTTGTGCGCACTTCCCTCGTTGACAGAAAAATCGAATTTCTTATAATTTAATCGTGGAGCCGGAAACGGAGGAAACCGTTCAGGAGGTTCAGAAGCAGCTGGAAGAGGGCCGTTACGCCGAGATAGTTTTCTGCGGTTACGGCGAGCCGACCACCAGGCTGGATTTCCTGCTCGATACAGCCGATGCCCTGAAGAAACAAAACCTTCCCCTGAGACTCAATACCAACGGCCAGGGTAATATGATAAACCGGAGAAATTTAAAGAACGGAAACGGCACGGCCGTTGTAATGGTCATAATAGGACTCGCCCTGTGGGTCTCCGCCGGGTGGCTGCATCAGAGCAAGTGGTTTCTGTTCCTAAACCCATTCTCTCCCCCAACGGACATGAGTGAGGCAGTATGGTCCGACATAGTGTTTAAGAACAGAATCTACCTGGTCACAGGAGCTGTTATAAGTATCCTCGCCGGACTGTTCAACCTGCAGAAGAGGGAGAAGTTCGTGTAGGGGAACTGATTTACAAATAGCGTAATTTATTCCACCTTAAACGAGAAAGTAGTTTTGACAGTTGAGGCCACTTTAGGATAATCCATTTCTAAATAGCACGAAATCAAGCCACCTTTTCTATATCAGTCTGAATTCTGTTCTTCTGAGTTCTTCAGAGATTCCAATGCCTCCGCGTCAGCTAAATCTTTGGTTCTTCCCGAGGCCTTCTTATTTCGAATAAGGTCATCAATTAAAGGAATGCGCACATCGACCCCTTCAATCTTCACGAGCATTGAACGGTCATAGACTTCTTTAAACTGAAGCCCCGATGCCGTAGTAATTATGTCAATTCGCCTTGGGGCAACTCCGATCTGAAAAATGGTCCCATCTGTCTGGAGGTCTTCCCTTGTTAAATTATGCAGAGGAGAACCGAAGCGGCGCAGTGCCCGCAGCACGGCATCTGCGTTCTCTTGTGTTGGCATAATCCAAATGTCAATATCCATGGTGGCCCGGGGATAACCGTGAGCTGCCATTGCATAAGCTCCAACAAGAAGAAATTTAACCTTTTCGCTGGACAAGGCGTGTAACATTTCTTTGTAGTCTTCGTTCAGCATCGTATTTTTTGCTGAGAGACGTTATCTCTCTTGTCAGAATCCATACAAGTTTAATGCGGTCTGCCGGATTGCCGGAAACAAAATCGTCATTCCTGATATCCGACATCTGGGATAAAGATGTTTTTTTTCTATCCATAACTTTATTATACCAGCTCTAATCATTAATATCAATCGGATAGCTGTGCAAAATCCGAATATTACCAACCCCCAGATCACTGCAATGGTCTTTTCTACTTTGCTTTCCCGGCCTCTTGCGGCTGTGGTTACATGAAGCACTTCTTCCTGTTGCATGGCCTGGTCGGTCTTCGCACTTCCATGGCCTCCGTCGGCATAGTCGTTGCGGTTTTCAAAATCTCATTGACAATCCTCCTCCAATCCCAAACCGATTGTCATAACTGGCTTTTAGCGAAAAGTTCCTTCCCAGGAAATATTCCAATCCTGCAGACCAGACGAGTTCATCTTTGAAATTCACAGGTTCATCGGTTACTTCATCCGTAAGATCATTCACCCAGCCAAAATCTGCCTGGTATTCAAGTTCGCCGAATAAAACGGTTCGGGGAAATATCATCAGTTCCCGCTCAATACCTGCCTGGGGTCGTAATTGATTATCCACACGCACATCCAGATGAAACATATAAGGGGTAAAAAATCTAAATCCGGCAATTGCAGTCGGGGTAATCTTACTGAAATTTAACTCCTCTTCTTCATTTTCGGCGTTCACCCCTGCAAAAACGCTGAAATAATCGTACAAATACCGTTCATAAGTAAACTCAATCTCGCTAATTTGATTCCAGCCATACTCGGAATTTAAGTTAAACTGGTTTCTTATATTGGAAGATACCAGTTTTATCTGAGTTTTATGAGAAGCAATATCTGCTGTACCCCATGAATAGTACTGGTTGGTTTCATGTTTTAACTCCGACACCGGATGCCCTTCAAGCCGGGGATCGCGGGGCGTATCATAGCTGAATATTCTCGCCATGCCGCCCATCATATGATAGAGTATATGGCAATGGAAAAACCAATCGCCATATTCATCGCCATAAAATTCGATGGTTATTTTTTCCATCGGCGGGACGTTGACAGTATGCTTCAAAGGTGAGTATTCCCCGTTTTCGTTGATGACCCTGAAAAAATGACCGTGCAGGTGCATGGGGTGGTGCATCATGGTGAGGTTGTTAAGCGTAATCCGGGTTATTTCCCCCTCTTTAATCTTTATCTTATCAGTTTCATCCAGAGGCACACCGTTCATGCTCCAGACATAGCGGTTCATGTTGCCGGTCAGGTTGAGCAGAACTTCATTGACAGGTGCATCTTCCCTATAAGTTGTTTTTTCGGGAGATTGCAGATAGTCGTAATTATACTCTGCAAACATATCCATGGCATTCATACCCTCGTCTTCTTCCATGTCCATATCATCGTCCATTTGCATGCCCCAGTTTTGCATCATCTTGTGAGGTTCCTCCTTTTCCGGCTGAAATTTCAAGGACGGGGCGCCCATGCGCATGTTCATCCGGGCCATTTTCTGCATCATCTCAATTTTATCAGGTTTTTGAACATCCGGAGCCTTCAGCGTCTCACCCTGTCCTAAAAAAGCGGAGGAATGGCCTGACCCATCCTGGGCAGTGGCCCGAAATTCTATTTTTCCATTCTCCGGTATGGTAACAATGAAATCGTAAGTTTCCGCTACACCAATAAATGTCCTGTTGCGTTCAACCGGTACTACATTTAATCCATCTGCCCCAACCAGCGTAGGATTTCCCCCGCCAAAGGTCATCCAATACGAAGAGGATGCTGAGCCGTTTATAATACGCAGCCTCACTCTTTCTCCCGGATTAAAGCCAGGGTATTCCTGTTCCTGTGCTCCGTTCACCAGAAAAGCAGGATAATAGATATCTGCTATATCAGCCCCTTCCATTCGTTGTTTCCAGAAATTCAGCTGGGCACCCAAAGCGCCTCTGGCAATTACCTGATTAAGGGGAGTGGCCGTTCCCTTTTTCATGTTGTACCATTCGTTGCCCCGTTTCAGATTACGCAAAACATTCATGGGCTTTTCATTGGTCCAGTCGGATAACACCATTACCAATTCCTTGTCATAGTTCAAGGTTTGTTCCCGCGGGTCAATAACCAGCGACCCATAAACCCCGCTCTGTTCCTGTAGCATGGTGTGAGAGTGATACCAGTAGGTGCCTGACTGTTTCAGTTCGAACTCATACTTTTGGGTTTCCCCCGGCATGATTGGAGGTGTGTTTAAGTAAGGAACCCCGTCGTAAAAGTTAGGCAGTAAGATTCCATGCCAGTGGATCGAGGTTTCTTCATCCATCTCATTTTTTACATAAATCACCGCATAGTCTCCTGCGGCAAATCGCAATGTTGGGCCGGGAATTTCCCCATTGACTGTCATTCCGGTAACTTCTTCTCCTGCTTTATTAACCTTTTCCTGCCTTAATGTAAGGTGATATGTGGTTGTATCGGTTTGCGCAATTACCGGTAATTGCGTCATAATAAACAGTGCTGGTAAAAATAAGATAATGTGCTTATTCATAATGCATTTTTCAGCTCATCTTTCGTTTCAGCAATTGCGCATTAATCGCCACGATAATGGTGCTTGAACTCATCAGTACCGCACCCAATGCCGGACTAATGAGAATGCCCGCACTTAACAATACACCGGCCGCCAGGGGTATCGCCACCACGTTGTACCCGGTGGCCCAGATAAAGTTTTGAATCATTTTTTTGTAGGTCGCCTTTCCGAACAGAATAAGCGAAACGATATCGCCGGGATTACTGTTCACCAGAATAATATCGGCCGTTTCGGCGGCAATATCCGTCCCCGATCCTACGGCAATTCCTACATCGGCAGTAGCCAGTGCCGGGGCATCGTTGATTCCGTCGCCGGTCATGGCCACAAACTCGCCATTTCGCTGAAATTCCTTTACTTTCTCAAGCTTCTGATCGGGCAGAATACCTGCAAAATAGCCGTCCAAACCAAGCTCATCGCTTACGCTTTTTGCTACTTTTTCATTATCGCCGGTCATCATGTATACTTTCAGCCCATTGTTTTTCAGTGTTTTTACAGCTTCGTACGACTCTTCGCGAATCTCATCGGCCATGGCGATAAAACCTGTCAGTTTATCCTCCACCATCAGAAAAACAACGGTCTCCGCTTCATTCTTGTAAGCTTTTCCGGGCACTTCGATATTGTTTTCCTTAACGTAACCCGGACTAACCACCTGTACTTTTTTATTTTCCACCTCCGCTTCGATGCCTTTGCCGGTGATGGCGCGAAAATTTTTAGCTTCAGGCAGGTCGATCTGTTCCTGCCTGACCTTTTCCATGATGCCCATTCCCAGGGGATGCTCCGATTTTCCTTCCAGCGCTCCCGCCAGGCGTAATACCTGGCTGTCATCCAGGTTCCCGTCCAGCGAACCGTAACGGGTAACCCCAAAATTCCCTTTGGTAAGGGTTCCTGTTTTGTCGAATGCCAGCAATGTGATCCTGCGTGAATTTTCAAATGCCGTCCGGTTTCGAATAAGTAATCCCCGCTGGGCGGAGATAGCGGTAGAAATGGCCACAACCAGCGGAACGGCAAGCCCCAACGCATGGGGACAAGTAATGACCATGACCGTAGCCATTCTTTCAAGGGCAAATACAAAAGGTTTACCCAGCGCCAGCCAGGTTACCAGCGTCGCAACACCGACAGTAAGGGCTACAATGGTCAGCCAGAAGGCGATGCGGTCGGCCAGGTTCTGGGTTTTTGATTTTTTGTTCTGGGCCTCGCGAACCATGCCGATGACTTTGCTCAAATAGGCATCCTCACCCACCTGTTTGACACTAACCGTTAATGAGCCATTGCCGTTTATTGTCCCACCGATTACTTTATCGCCTTTGGCTTTTTTTACAGGCTTGGCCTCACCGGTAACCATGGATTCGTTCACATGGCTTTCACCATCAACAATTTCGCCGTCTACCGGGATTTTTTCCCCGGGCCGTATCAATACCCTGTTGTCTTTTTCGAGCCGGTCAACTTTGACGTCCACCGTCTCCCCGTTTTTCAACAGATGTGCTTCGGAGGGCATCATCTCGACCAGTTTTTGTAACGAGCGGGAGGCTCCCAGCACCGATTTCATTTCTATCCAATGGCCCAGCAGCATGATGTCGATCAGGGTGACCAGTTCCCAGAAAAAGGTGCTGCCTTCCACGCCAAAAGTAGTGGCAGAGCTGTAACCCCACGCCACCGTAATGGCCACTGCAATCAGGGTCATCATCCCCGGCTGTTTTTTCTTTAGCTCATCCACTATGCCGGTTAAAAATGGCCAACCGCCATAGAGAAAAACCACTGTTGAAAGAGCAAAAAGGATATATTTATCAAATGCGGGAAATACTTTCAGGGTATATCCCATTATATCCTGTATCATGGGAGATAACACCAAAATCGGGAGGGTTATAAGCAGGGAGATCCAGAATCGTTTCCGGAAATCCTTGATCATCATGGCATGGTGCCCGGTGTGATCGTGTGAGCCATGGCCACTACCACCATGATGACCCTCAGTATCATGCAAGCTATCATCATGCCCGCTGTGACTACTCTTATGTTCATCTTGATAATGTTGTTCCATATGGTTTTATATTACTGTTTCCTGTAAATTAATCAATCCGAAATTAAAATAGAAGGCAAGTGTGGAAACCTGGCCCAGCCTGTCTTTCTTCCCTGATTCTACATCAAGTCTTTTTTTCGTTGCTCAAACTCTTCCTTATCAATTTCGCCCCTGGCATATCGCTCTTTCAGAATGTCCAGCGGGGATTTCTCAGAAGATTGATTAACTCCTTTGTTTTGATTAACTGACCATACCACTAACCAGATAATAAGGCCCAGGACAATGAGGCTAATAATCCAGCCCCAGCCCATGCCCCATCCGTGCATTCCAAAACCATCCAACATAAATCAGCTCCTTTCTTTTCATTGATTAATTATCTTAATAAGTTTAACAATATCGTACCATAGATATCTGACGTTGATATAATCAGGCTCAAACCCGGCCTTTAGTATATTTTCATAAGTCCTCCTGTTGATATTTGCCCCGTATATGTATAATGGTATTGGGTTGAGTAGATCCATTATTTTCCCGACTGCTTTATGATTGCTCCTTACGTGTTCCAGCATCAGTATCTTCCCATTCAGTTTGCATACGCGTTTCATCTCTTTCAGGCCTTGTACAGGATCCGGCACAGAACAATACACCCAGGAAGTGACTATCGTATCAAATGCGTTGTCTTCAAAATCCATATTTTCGGCGTTCATAACCCTTAGCTGCACGTTGTTTTTGTCTTTTGCCTTTTTACCTGCGATTTCAATCATTTTTTCACTGAAATCTATCCCGGTCAGCTCCACATCCCGCGGATAATAAGGGATGTTTTTCCCCGTACCTATCCCAACTTCCAGAGTTTTGTCCCCGGCTTCTTTCAGTAATTCCTCTCTCCATTTTGAAAACCTCATTTCCATAGGCGATTCAAGGATATCGTAGACCCGTGCAATCCTGTTATACCGTTTTTGAATTTTATTCTTCATGTATCGCCTATTTCTCTATCACCTCATAATTACGCATCATGCCCATGTCTTCATGTTCCAGGTTATGGCAATGGTAAATGTATTTGCCCGTATAATCCTCAAACCTCATAATGATCCGTACTTTCATCCCCGGCATAAGCAAGTAGGTATCCTGCCACCCTTCATCCACAAAACCGTCTTTTACCGTTTGCCATGCAACAGCGTCTACTTCTGACACATCGCGGCCGATGATCTGAAACTGTAAGCCGTGGATGTGAACCGGGTGCGGCATTTGCATCATATTGCCCATCCTGCCCATACCACCCCCTTCACCTCCATTGATAAACTCCCAGATTTCGGTCGTATTCAGTTTTACTGTTTCCCAACCGGCTACTTCGTTCATTTCAAAAGTCTTGCCATTAATGACCCATTCCATCCTTTCGAAGGCAAAGTGAAATCTTCGCGGATCCTCCGCATTCACAGCATCTTTCGTATTAATTTTTTCAATCTTTGAAAGACTGGCAGGCAGTTGCTTTTGCGGACCTTCCTTATCGGTTACCTTACAAGTGAATAACTCCATTTCAGCCCCATTTTCAACTCTCCTGGCAGATTGCCCCCTGTCGCCCATCATACCTCCCATACCCATTGTAGTCCCAGGATCAAAGGAAAGACTCTTCAACAATACGTCATCATCAGTCTGGTAGCTGGAAAAATCTTTCCAGATATCAATTCTTTCGCCGGGAGCCAGCATAATATAGGGCTTTTCTGCAGGCTCCTCTAATAATCCCCCACCGGTTCCTATGGCTATAATATCACTGCCATCGTTCCAGGCTAATTTGTATATCCGTGAATTTGAACCATTGAGAATGCGAAAGCGATAGGCTGTCTTTTTTACTTCCGTTTGCCGGTCCGCTTTCCCGTTAACAAACATCCTGTTTCCAAGAAATCCACGCATCCGGGCCATCCGGTTATTCCCAAGATAAACAAGCTGGTTGTCCGAATCAAAAGTCCTGTCCTGAAGAATCAATGCTCTGTCAAATTCTCCTGATGGCAGCTCCGGATTATCTTCTTCAACCAGGAACATGCCTGCAAGTCCATAATATACCTGTGGCCCGGTAATTTGATGCGGATGCGGGTGAAACCAGTATGTTCCCCGCCTGTTGTTCACCTGAAATTCGTAAACATACTGTTCGCCTTCATCTATTGCATACCTTGGATGTCCGTCCATTTCAGGGGAGATATGCAAACCATGCCAGTGGATGATGCTTTCACGCGGCAACTGATTCTTGAATCTCACTCGTATCTTCTGTCCCTGTTTTACATGGATAATGGGCCCAAGGTAAGTATCATTTAATTTTTCAAGAGCGGTGTCATCTCCTTTCAATAATTTTGATTGATAGGTATAGACTTCTGTTTTTGCTCCGGGCAGGAGTTGTATGTTATCTTTAGCAGCAGTAAGTTCTATATCTATATCCGCTTCAAAATCACTGGATATTTTTTTGTTTACACTTGATGAATTTTGCTGTCTATCGAAATTACACAGCACGATCAGAAAAGTGAAAATCGAAAGTGCAGCAATCCGGATATTTGAATTTTTTTTATTTCCATTCTTTTTCATGACAATCATATAAATAGTGTTCTAAATAGGAACATTATATTTTACATGAACGTTTATATCAGCTCTTTACGCTTTTATCTTTTTCTCTTTCAAATACTGTCGTGTTCTTAATGCGGCTTTGGCTCCTTCACCGGCTGCAATAACAATTCTTTTCCCATAGTTATTTGTCACATCGCCACATGCGAAAACGCCCTCAGTACCCGTACTGCAGTCATTATTTATTACAATCTCCCCTTTTTCGTTTAAATCCACAAGTTCCCTGCAAAACTCTGTATTCGGCAAAAAACCAACCTGGATAAAGACACCATCACACGGAATGTTTTCGGGAGGCCTGTTAATATCCTGTTCGGGTCTGACAGAGACTCCTTCAACCCTCTCTTTACCCCATATTTCCACTACATCATGTTCTTCTATTATACGGATATTCCGGCGTTGTTTGATTCTGTCAACATCCGTTTTGTCGGCAATCATTTTCCCCCTGGTCACAATAGTAACTTTACAGTGGTTATTCAATAACTCATTTGCAGTTTGTATTGATGAGTTTCCCCCGCCAATCACCACGATATCTTTTCCGTCCAGCAGGCTAATATCCTGAACAAGTTTATAGAAAATTCCTTTTCGCTGCAAACGTTCTTCCCCCTCAATACCCAGTTTTCTTTTCTTCATGCCAGTGGCAATAATTACTGCTTTTGAAAGAAAGGTTTCGTTTGACTTAGTGATTATTTTAAAACTATTGTTTTGCTTTTCGATGCGAATAACATCCAACAACTTATGAGCCAAATAATGGTTTTCAAGAAATTGCTCTTTGAATTTATCTACCAGCATTTTGCCTGAAATAAAATCAAAGCCCATATAATTTTTGATCTTTGTGCTGTCAATGGCCTGCCCCCCAATATCTTTTGCAATAAAAAAGGTATCAATCTTAGATATGGAGGCATACACTGCAGCTGTCAAACCAGCCGGCCCTCCACCGATAATAATGAGATCGAAATTATGGTTTCCGAAGAAATTGCCGGGATTGCTTATAAATTTCTGTAAGCAACCATCCGAGCAAAAGAAAAAGGTCTTTCCATTGTATTGAGAGTAGAATTTTGTAGTCTCCACATCCATGTTACAAACCGGACATGTATCGGCTGAAAGTTTTTCTTCTTTTGTGTTGTTGGGAAACATATTTTTATCTCCATTATCTTTATTAAAATTGATTAAATGCGGCCTGAGGGGCAAAACCTAACGATTGGAGAACAACGGTTGTAACTGTCATAATTAAGAAAAAGAGTAAAACATAGAGTGCTAATCGACCAAGTTTAGTCATAGCAAAGCCCGAACCAGCTACCAGTCCTCCAATTCCAGCTTCAACTGTTTGTCCAAGAAACCACCCTGCTAATAATTTAAAACCAGCAGTTGAAATTGATAGCAGCCCCAGACACATCGCGCCCCACACGAATGCACCAACTTTCAAGCCGAATAACAATCCATCTTTCCATCCTGTAATATTTAATTGAATCATCAACCATACGATAAATACCTCAAATATTAAAAAACTGAGGTATCCCAGGGGAATGAGCAGAAATGCTTTGTCAGGGGGCAGTAAAAAAGAACTTGGCTGAAAATATAAACCGGCAAGAATTCCCCCATGAAGTAAAAAATCAAAACCAATTATTGCTATCCATGCCAGAATTACGATGCCGACTACGCGCTGACTGGTTAGGTTTTGTTCCATAATAATTATCCTGAATTTTATGACTCCTGTGAGCGCTCAAGTTTGAGGAAGAACCTCCTTTTGTTAACAAAGTGAATCACCGTCCCGAATTTAATATTAGGAAAAATACGATGATTATTCAATGATTAATCATGGGTTTTAGCAGTCTTACGCGGGAACAGGTAATGTAAAGAACTGTGTGTAAAAAAGATGATGCATTCTAAGGATTTCTTTCTTAAGCGGCCATTTTTAAGTAATCAGCTATGGGTTCTATTATCTCTCTTCTGTTGTTATCCCACTTGCTGTTGCTGCAGCCTTTGCTATACCAGCAAGCGCCTTCTCAATTTTTGAAATCACTTCCCCGCAGTTGAAAATATTGTGTCTTTTTTTCAAATATCCTGGATCGTTATATGATATCCATGTATTACCTTCACAATCATTCCAGATTAAAGCTTTTTGTGGTAGATCAATGGCAACGCTTTGCTGACACTTCATGAGAGGACTTCCTGCTTTGGGATTTCCAAAAATTATCAGTTCTGTTTCTCGCAATTCTGTCCCTGCTTTATTAGCTGCTTCCGAGTGCTTAACTCTATTAAATATTGTCATGCCTTTCTCTTTAATAATATTTTCCAGTCTGTCTCCCGTTTCTTTCACCCCGAAAGAACTTTTAACGTCAACCATACCCTCGGCTCCGTATGCTGAAACTGCCATTATCAGTACCACCAGTATAGCGGGTATTAATGTTTTCATTTTATTCTCCTTTCTGTTTCGGCGTAACATTTTGGCTCATTCGCAAAACCGCCACACCGGAACTGAAACAATGCTCCTTATAGTAATTTTCCCAAAGAAATCGATTTGGAACAAGGCGGTTTTGTCAAGTGAAGTCAATTAAACGCGTAGGATATTATCGGCCCCTCTTGTCGATCGCCTCTTTACATAATCGGAGGTTCTCACGTGCCAATTCATCCGATGGATCCATCTCCACCGATCTGCTCAGCATCTTACCCGCTTCATCCAAACGACCAACCTCGAAAAGACTCCAACCAAAATCATTCACACATTTCTGATTTTCCGGATCAAGCTTATATGCTTTCTCGGCTGCCTCAAGGGCCTCGTCCAGGAAACCTTCATGGCTGGCACAACAACTAATCCCCAAATAACAGGTTGCTCGATTTGGAAATCGATCCAACGCTGCCCTAAACAGTTCAAGACCATCAAGGTAGTAGCCCGACTGAATCAGAAAATCACCAGCCTCCTCGATAATGTCTGCAAGCTCGACTTCACCGCCATCGGCTGCTCTCGGTAAAAGTGACAGAAGCGAAAGAAAAAGCTTCTTACCTCGAACAAAGTTCTGCCGCTGATATTCGATAGAGCCCATGGTCATAATCGCTGGCGCATATTCCGAATCGATGTTGAGTGCATATTCCAGGGAGTGAATCGCCGCATCAATGTCACCAACTGAATACTGAAAAATACTCTCCGCATACAGTGCCTGAGCTGAAAATCGCCTCTCTTCGAAAGTCATCTCAACATTATTTTGATTATCATTGTCTGAAGTATTGCCCATTCAACTTCTCTCTACTTCAATTACTCGTATATTACATTAGATAAAATTCTTTGCCTGTCACATCATCTTTTAAGCGTTTAACAGGGCTGCGGATCAGCGGCGGGAGAAGGCGCTAGCTTGCTCGCAGGCCTTACCGTCCGCTGCAGACGCTGATGTCCGCCGCTTCGCGTCGGCCATCAGGCGGATGGAAATCCACAGCTCGTTAGATAGTCTTTTTCATTCTTGGCCCTCCGAAGATGATGGACAACATCCAGAACTTTTCTTTGGCGATTCCGCAGGTGGACAACATGAGCCACGGGGTTCGCTGTGAAGCAGTTGAGCACTCGCCAGCAGTCCTGCTTTGACGATCAATTCTGCAGGAATGGCTTCATAAGTCTTGCCGTCAACCGTCACAGTTCGGCAATCCGAGTCTCCGCAAGAAGAACAACACTTACTCTGGCCAGTTGTGGCCGAGAGCCAATTCTCGAACGGCTCTCCCGCTATCCAAACACGATTCGACTCAAGCGGGTCCTTGAGGAATGTAGAGGGACTGAGTGTCTTCTTCTCAAGAACGACATCTATATCCAGTTCATTCAGGGAACGCTTGAGTTTCTGGGCTGCTTCCTCCACAGCCGTTTCGGTTGTGCCACAGCGGTCACATGTTTGTCCGCGTTCGTCCACGAGGCGCTGCCAAAGAATGTTTAATTTCTTCATATCCTTCCTTCCTTGATTTTTTGAGAGTGTTGCGCAACCGGTCACAAGTCCGATGCAAACGATCAATCCGATGAGTTGTTTCATCTTTCCTCCCATCTAACGGTTTGGCGCTCAGCCCCGGGCCTGATAACTGTTTCTAATCAATCTCAGAGATCGATGGCCCGCCGGCGCGAAGCGGCGTGTCAGACTCTTACTTATTCCCCTGTGATTTCAATTCCTGATCTATTCTTTCTGCCAGAAATATCTTCAACAACGATTGATATGGAATATCCCTTTTATTCGCCAGAAGTTTAAGCTCAGCCAGCATGAGTTCAGGTAACCTGAGCGATATCTTCTTTCGCGAAGGCTTGAGTTTCGGAAGGACAACTCTCCCGGCTTTATCCCATTCAATGTATTCTGTAGAATCCTCTTTTGCCCAGAATTTCCGTTCCTCTTCTTCAGTTTTAAATTCAGGCATCTTCTTCTTTTTAATAACTTATCAAAGACCTTCCGTTCATTCTCACTTATATTTCTTGCCGAAATAACTCTGATCTTTCTTCGAGTGCTTCTCATCTATGTCTGATATCAAGAGGCTATTAAAAAAGACCTGTTAGACATTAATTGTTCGCTTTCCCCTTTATTATTTCCCAAAATGAGCGTGGATTGATGATATCAATATCTTTATACTTCTTCAAGGACAATAAGGCTTTGTCTCCAGTGATTATATAGGATGAACCGGAAGCCGCGCCCACTCCCAGGACCGGCAGGTCCGACTCATCCTCAAAAATTCCATTTTCAACAGGAACAGGCTTCTCAACTAATGTGCTTTCTCTAAGATAAGATTCTATCTCTGTAATCAGTGATTCCGGTACCTTTATCTTCTTTCGAAGATTCCTCTTCACTTCATCTATGATCTCCTCGCACAGTATTATCTCATGACCCTCAAGACAAAATTCAAAAAGAGCATGACAGAGACCACGAGCCGCAAACGCCGCTATGATGACGTTCGAATCAAGCACCAGTCTCATTTCAGGTCCTTGAATATGTCTTCATCGGTGAGAAGCCCCTGGGCTTCGGCGAAAGGCAGGACCTGGCTGCGGAGTTTTCTGAACCTGTAAACTGAAACGTACTTTCGGATGGATTCTCTAACTACATCACTGACCGGTTTGTTTTCGCTTTTGCTTATTCCTTCGAGAATCTTTCTAAGATCATCTGGTATTCTGACTGTAATTGGTCGATCCATAATGTATCTCCTGTATTACATTATAATACATCAAGTGGTTTTGTCAAGGTTTTAAGCAAACAATTTAATTATGCCTAACGGCCCCGGTTCACCGGCATCCTGTGATGAACACTTGACAATTTACTCCGATAATGAATAGTGCCCGTACCGTCGAAACACCTGCCAAAATTGACCTTTCCCGACCCGGCCCCTGAAAACGCGACTTGCGTTCAATTGCTGGGTGAACCAATGTAAAAGCACGCGGCTAGTGCTGGCCGGCGCAACGGAGGTTAGGGATATATTGGTTACGCTCTCTTATTTCAATGCGGTTTCCGGAACCCGCAGACTAAATATCTCCGCACTTTCATACCACGGACTTCCCTGAAACCATCGATACCGGGTAAAAAAGAGATGTGTACCCCTGGGATGCCACCAGGGCTGTCGATCTCCCTCCGAGGCGTCATCCAAGAGTCGAACGCGCCCGCTGCCATCCGCGCGCATGACAAACAGGCGAACCGCTCCCGCACTTTCGGCAGCATAGGCAATATGCCGGCCATCTGGAGACCACGCGGGCCAGCCATCCACGCCGGCATGGTCTGATAAATTTCGCATGTGGGTGCCATCGGTATCCATCACCACCACTTCCCAATCGCCATTCGGTTGAATTTGTCGACAGACAATCTGAGATTGATCCGGCGACCATGAGGCATACGTCTCCACCGTTGGGGTCGTGGTAATACGTGTCACCATAGTCCCATCCACCGTCATGCGATAAATATCCATGTTCGTGGAATCACCGGCTGCCATGGCATCTCGATTTGAGCAGAAGAGCAATTGCCGGCCATCCGCGGACCAAAACGGGTGTTCTTCATGGGCGTTGTTCTGCGAAAGATTCCGTTGGTGGGCTCCCGTGGCATCCATCACATAGATTTGAGACGGCCCCTCCCGAAAGGACTGAAACGCTATTCGGGTGCCATCAGGGGACCAGACAGGAGTCCCATCCCGGCCGGGCGCATCGGTTAATTGCTTCACCCGGCGTTCTCCCAACCACGAGACGTAAATATCAAAATCCCCATCGGCATTGGACATGTAGGCCAGACGATCTCCAGAAGGCGATATCGCGGGATAGGCCTTCGTAAATCGGGTGATCTGTTCCAGTGTAGGATTCGACGGTTGCGCATGAAGCACGCCCCCAACCAAACAGGCGATTATTGCGAGCAAATACATTCTGTTCAGCATATGATAATTCCTTTCGTTAAGTGATTCAGTTCAATGGAATGTGCACTGTTGGGTCGGCTGCATTTGCCTTGTTAGAGCTTCTTGTCGCTGTCATTCTCAAATTCGTCCATTGAACTCGGAGGAGGCAACAAACCAAGAAACCGTGCAAACACGACTAAGGTCATAAAGAGTCCGATGATTGCCTGAATGGTAAAAACCGCTAGACCAACATCAGATTCCGCGGCATACATATCAGTCGAAAAGGAAAACATCAAAACCATACTTTCATGGAAAACCCGCAATAATGTTGGCTCGGCACTTCCGGGAGGTAATGAGATATGCCCGCTCCTATAGAACCACATATAGGCAACACCGAACCAGCATACAATTTCCATATAGTTGTGCAACAATAACAATACTAGTCGTCTATAACCTCGAAGAGCATATTCTTGACCTTTAAGCTTTGACCTATATTCATCAAATAGCAGTACATTTATCTGATATATTATTATTTCAAAGGTTCTAATGAATCCATAAATCATGACGATCAACAGAAGAATATTTACTGCATATTCCCTTCTGTATGTAACTATAATCAGTGCTAAAACAGAGAATACGGTATTAAATACGACGTAGTATTCGACAAATGTGTATGTTTTGGCGTTGGAAGGGAGAATCTTTCTAATTGCCGCAAATATTGATAAATAGCTTAGAAAGCCAAAAACTCTTGACCAGAACTGAACGATCCAGGACTTTGGAGTCTTATCGTCCTCATTCTTTCGATTTTTTTTACTCACTACAAGTATCCCCCCCTTGCGCTCTAACAGAGTTGCGGATTAGCGGTGGGAGCGCCCGCGAGCTTGCTCGCAGGCTTTACCGTCCGCTGCAGACGCTGATGGCCGGCGCGAAGCGGCGAACATCGGGCGGATGGAAATCCGCAGCTCTGATGGCCCGGCGGGTGCAACGCAGCCGCCGTGACAGCCAAAACCGTCAGCTGCAAGCACTGTTTTAATGATCCTGCCCTTTGTCGCCTTTTGCCCCTTCACTATGGTGGCCCCCGCCTCCTTTGATCATGGCGTGCAACCCTTCCACGTAATGAGTAAAGATGACATAGGCTTTCACATATTCACGACCGGCCGCCACGGAATCATTGGCATGCTTTCGAGTCTCACTGGTATGCTGAAAACGCTCACGAATGCCATTGGACAAGGCTTTCGTTAAGACATCAACAAGCTTGTCCACCGATCCGCTTTCCAAAGCATTATCGGCCAGAGCAACGGCCGGGTCTACAGCTTCACCTGGTTTCAATCCAGTATAGGGTGCGCCTTCACCGGCCCTGTGAATACGAACCAGGGTTTCAAAAAAGTACATGTCAGCTAATTCTTTGGCCTCAGTACCTTTTACGCGAACTGCAAGAGTTTTTTGGAAAGCGGCTCGAATCTCTTTTTCATCATCGGCTTGCACCCATTTAAGAAGAGGTGTTACATCACCTTTCGCAAGTGCTTCTCTTGCCGCTTGTACAACTGGACCATCAAGCGTATCACAATGAGCAAAGGCGCTTTTGCTCATTGCAATGCATGTAAGCCCAATACCAGAAAAGACCGCCATGATACGAATGAAATACTATTTTAGCCATTTTCTCTTCCTTCGATTATTTGTTTGGCGAACATATAGTATACAGCCCTGCATAACTGAATAACCGCAATATAATCCCGCTGTATAACACAAATAAATTCACTTAATTTATCCCACCAGATTCCCGTAAACAGATACTACCAAATCGATCCTGTGCCTTGCAGCCGATCATCGCTTCACCAGCAGGCGGGGCTGGCAGGGCGGGTGCTCTGCGGCTGGCATGACAGACACATCTGCCTGGTGCAAGTAATGTTAAGCGGAGATTGTTCCGCGCGCTCGCCCACTAAGATCGAGTTAGTTCTTCGTGTCTTCAATGGGGAGCCGTCCCTCGATTCTCGAACTCAGCACCGTCCATGCAATGCTGCCGTCAGATTCAATCGTGAACGTAAATATCCCCGAACCTTCGATGTGCCCATCAGTAAACCGTGCGAATACCGTCTGCGCATTGAGGATACAGATCGACTCTTCGGCGTAAAATCCCATCGTACCTCCAAGGACACCGTCATTGGGAATTACCTCTGCGTTGGCTTGCAGACTAGAGACGATTTGTTCAACCGGGCGCGTCAGTCCTATATTTTCGAGGACCTCTATCTCGACTCTCGAAATCAGATGCCCCGGAGGCTCGCCCGCTGATCCCGCAGTGCGTGCTGATTGCTGAGACGAGTCTGGTTCACGACTACAGCTCAGGATGGCCATGGCAACGACGGCCCAAACCAGAATTATACTTCGATGAAACAAAGACTTCCTCCCTTCTAACGATTTGAAAATCACCTGCAAGCCACTCAAAGGCTTGACAGGTGTATTTGCATGTTAGGTCGCCTTTATTCGGCATAGGATTTTGGTACATTTTCCCTGATTAAAATCCTGACCATACAGTCTCAGGAACATTATAGCCCGAAATTCTGAAGTAGCTATTTCTCCTTCGGCTGAAATGCCGGCACGAATTAACTCCCTGGCAGCAGAGAACATCCTGCATGCCATGGCCAAACGCTTCTCAGGCTCAAGAGCAAGAAGCTTGCGGGTAAAGAGTCGTTCGACAGTTTCCGATGTATCCTTCATTATTCTCTCAACTCGGAAAGTAATTCCTGGACTCCGAGATCCCCGGCCCACTTGTCAAGGTATTTCCAGTCCAAATCGTGTCCCGTTTGCAACATGGCTCTGACATCTTCCCGCTGGAGCTCTGAGTTACCGGCTTTGACCCAGTAAAGCTTCGACAGAATCAAATCCTCCGGAGAGACCACCCAAATTGGTGCACCGCCGATAGTGAAATGCCTACGCCGACCAAACTCCAATTTTCTGTATTTGGTGTTCTTTCTCACAATGAAGTCCGCTTTAATGATCCATTCATTATGAATAATGTTGAACATCGTTCGAGAAGCTATTGCATCTCGAACTTCCTGTTCATCTACATAGCAATCCTTCTCGAAAAGCTTAACAATGGTTTCATGATCACAAGACTTGCACTCGATGACTAGATCTATATCCCTGGTCATCCTTGGCCTGGTATACAAAGCGAGAGCCATGGAACCTGTTAGCATATACGGAATCCCCCCCGAATCCAGCCTTCTCCCAATTTCCTTTATAAATTCCAGTTGCTCATTCATCTTGAATGAACTATATCATGATTAAAATATTTTCTCACCTGTTTTTAAACGCGACCTAAAATTCATCGCATCAGCTGCGGGACGGCATGGTGCGGCTTTGGTCTTTAAATCAGAGACATTGTCGGCCTGCCGCAGCCCCTTCCAGAGCCGTGACAGGGCAGAGCCGACAGCTGCATGTGTTAGGCGTTTATTTATTCTTCTTCACAGTATACATAACCATACTACCGTTCTCTTTGGTAAATCCAGTAATAGGAGTTATTCTCTCATAGGTGAGATTTGCACTCCCCCATTCTGCCTTCGTAATTAGTACCTGTTCTATAAGGCATTTTAGCCTAGTGTGCTTTTTAGAGGTTTCGCGTATTACATAAGTTAATTCTTTTAGTCCGGTTCTGCTGTCAGCATGACTCGCACGACCTCTTAATGTATGATGTTCCTTCAATTCTTTTTTAGTAAATTCTAACTGTTTTGCAGGTTCATATTTAGATAGGCTATTAATAAGCTTTCTGCCCTTTTGTCCAAACGCTGATTCAAGTATTTTCCAATATTCTCTATACTTCAGAATTGGATCTGAAATCTTTAATGCTAAGGAATACAGTTTAAATCCAATACTTCGCTCAAACATTCTTTTTAGATCGGCAGATTCCATCTCATTCAACACGAATGTACGGATAGAGGGCACTCCGCGCGTATCTTTCTTAACTAATCTTGTTGCAGCATCATTCAACCATTTTTCATCCGCCTGATTTTCTGGGATAAGACTTTCGCAATCAAACTGACCAGTAATATGAAGTGGGATATCTAAAATGAAAGAATAAATATCTATAAAAGTATTGAATATCGTCTTGTACATAGATGATTCAGGCACTTCAATTGTTGGAGTAAGTGGCTTATTCTTAACTGGATCATTTCTTTCGATTATTCTCAGCTTCGTAACTTCTACCGGGCCACAATATGTTGCTTTTAATTGAGACTTATCGTCTGAAAGATTGAAAAGCTTAATCGAACAACTTTTATAAACAGTTTCATATGGCAAAGCAAGATCATATGTAAGTTTGTGCTTAAATATGATCGTTTTTTCAACTTGGTACTTCATACTTTAAATGACTATCGGTGTTGCAATAAGCGGCGGGCGCCACGAAACATCCTCGTAACATGGCTGATGATAGCTTCGCCCACAAAAGCTCAACGTCCATGCGCCCGTCCGTCTTCATTGCATTGTTAGCTCGCTCTATCGCAATAGCATTTACCTACTCAATAAGATCTCGTGCTCGCTCACTGTCTTTCAACGTTGCCAGGAAGGGATTCGTAAACAGGCGCTCATCAAAACGAAATCCTTCATACTTTGCTCGCTCGAGCGCGTCAAATGCATCGTCGTCAAAACCAAGCGCACAGAATGCCTTCGCCTTTTCATAGTACACCTTCGACATCGGATATCCGTGTGACTGCGCACTGTCTAGTTCGGATAGTGCCTCCTCGTATTCCCCAAGAATGATTAAATTTCTGCCAAGATAGTAATGCGAGACGGAATTCGAGTCATCAAAAAGAACTGCTTGGCGAAACATCCGAACTGCTTCTTCATGATCTCGCCTGTTAAAATAGATTATTCCGAGCCCAAAGTATGCTGGCGCGAAGGTCGGGTCCTGTCGGATCGCCTTCCTGTTCTCTGAGATTGCCATATCTAGCCTACCCATTACCCGATGGGCCATGGCTAATCCTACTAACGCCTCAACATGCTCCCCGTTCAGGTCAAGTGCCCTTTGAAGCACTTTTGCAGCCTCCTCATTACGATGGGTCAGGTTTAGAACTTGGCCCCAGTATGAAAGGAGGTTCACAGATTCAGGGAAGAGATCGAGCGCCTGCTGGATCTCCCACTCGGCTTCCTCGAGTTGTTCGCTCTTGACCAGTACATGCACAAGTGCGATCCATGCGTCGTAATTGCTTTCGTTGATCACAAGCGTCCGCCGGAGTTCAGCTTCCGCCTGCTCAAGGTTTCCAAGTTTCTGAAGTGACAAAGCAATTCCGAATCGCGAGTATTCTGACTTTGGATTGACTTCAAGCGCCTGCTCATATGCCTCTTGAGCCTCTTCCCATCGATTGAGCTTGTTGAGAACGGCGCCTCTATAACCGTGGACGTACCACTTGTCAGGATAATTTGTGAGCAATCTACCATAAATCTCGAGGGCAGACTCATACTCACCCTCGTCCAACTTGAACTGCGCGATAGCTAGAAGACGACGATCTTCTGATCGCTGATTATCAACTGCCAGTGCCCGCGAAATTGCCTCAGCGCCCTCCTCGACCAGTCCAAGTCTCTCATAAGTGCCTGCCAATCGATACCAAGCTGTAGTCCAAGCAGGCTTGAGAGATGCTGCATGGTTAAACTCTTGCACTGCGTCCTTGAGATGGCCTTGTCGGGCATAGGCACGTCCAAGGACGTAGTGAGTGGTCGCATCCTCCGGGGAGAGATGGTCTGCGATTGTAAGTGCGGTAACGGCCTCTTCCAAGGCGTCGCGATCAAGATACCATTCGGCGATTTCTACAAGTTCATCTACCGCACCGACAGCTTCCAGCATGGAAACTAGCCTGTCGGAGTCCGGTTGATTTCCTCTGATATCAAGACGATCAAGATAGGTGTCATAGGCTCGAATGAAAAAACCGTCCTCCTTCAGAAAGCCAATACTCCTCAATTCATCAAGCGCGATGCCAAACTCGGTCTTTTTTCCGCGATATGGCGACAATAGGAACATATCCTCCAAAACGTCAGCACGTACTTGACCTAGTCCATGTTCATTTAGGCGAGCAATCAAATCGACAAGCTGGCGTGTACTAACAGCCGACCGCTTAAGGCGCATTAGCGCCTCATTGCTTGGACTCTTTACTGAAAGGGGGGTCCCGTCCCAATATGAAAGACCGGTTTCTGCCCGCTCCGCCAATCTCTGTCCCTGAACCTTGTTCCATATAGTGAGATGAATATGCGACCATCCTCGGAACTCTTTGAGGTGGTTTGTAATCGCGGTCATCTCTGGGAGAGTACTTCTAATCGTTGCAACAACCACCAGTTTTCTTGCCTGATCCCTGATGTGACCGATCAAGTCAATAAGTTGCCCCGTCACGTCTATTTCTGACAATCGTGTAAAACGATCCAAATCATCCAGAAGTAATACATATCGTTTCCTCGACACTCTTATGTCCTCAAGAGCGGAGTCTAGCGCCTGTCGTCGAATCCGAAGAATTCTCCATTTCTGAAACACTTCCCGAATCCAATATATGGCAGCGTGTGACTTGCCGATCCCTGCCCTGCCGGATATGATAATGTCTTGTCGAGACTCCAGTGCCTCCCGTATGTCGTCATCCCGAGTTATCGGAAAATAATCAGTAACGCCCCTCGCTTCGAATGAACCGACAATCTCGCTGAAATCGAATTTGCGAACCCCTTCGTCCTTGAGAAGTGCTCTTGACCTGTCCTTCTTTGACTGACGCCTATACTTCCACATCAGGCAGAGCGTCCCCAGACCAATGAATACAAGTATTACAGTCAGGACAAACACAGGCCCATCAGTATTCAATGACCTCAACCAGTCCCAGACAGTTTCGACAACTTGAAACGGATGATTCATGATACTCTCACTAGTCTTGATTCGCAGGCTCAGACTTGAAGTGGAGTCGGGTTAACAGAGCTGCGGATGGAAATCCGCAGCTCTGATGGTACGGCGCTGAGCGCCACCATCTATCATAACTTCATTTAGATATTCTCCATTCATATATCCCTTAATCCGCAAAGCGTCCGCGCCATCATATAGCATACAGCCCTGCATAACTGAATAACCACAGTATGACCCTGCTGTATAACACGAATGAATTCACTTAATTTATCCCATCAGATTCCCGTAAACAGATACTACCAAATTGATCCTGAACCTTGCAACCATTGATTTACAAGCGCCTCGCAGTATAATTCTACAACGCTTCCGCGCCCTGTATTCAGATCGAGCTGATGCTGCCTGTGGTCATCGAAAAACCTCAGCTGCCGCTTTCCGATACTTGAAAAATTGGGGCAACTCCACATTATCAATATTTTTTCCAATCCGTATCGGACTTGATTATATTAGGATAACTGTGATAACTTTCTTAAACGGGCAATTTGCCTTTTTGTCGATTATACTTTCCATGGAAGGGAATTGAGTTAATGACTGTTTCAGTAATTTCAAAAGCCATAAGATTGACGGCGGTATCTCTGATACTTGCCGCAGTATGCTTCTCCACCGCCGATGGACAGATAATACCTGCCGAAGAGGAGCCGTACTGGCAGCAGCAGGCGGATTACAGAATAGAGGTGAAGCTGGACGACCGGGCCAAGACTCTTTCCGGGAGCGAAGAAATCAGGTATGCCAACAACTCTCCCGATACCCTCTACAGTTTTTACATACATCTGTACCCCAATGCCTACAGCAGCAAATCATCATCTCTGATAAGGGATTATATGCCGGGAACCCTCTATTTCCTGGTAGGGCTGGCAGAGTCAAAACGCGGGTGGATGGAGATTGAAGAGCTGAAGGCGGACGGGGCGCCGGTTGAATATGAGATCGAAGAAACCATTCTTTCCGCTGAATTTCCGTCCCCTCTCCTGCCGGGCCAGGAAACTGTTCTTGATATTAAATTCACCGAGAAGATAAGGAAGACTCTCGGCCGGGCCGGATATACCGGGGACCACTACGATATCGCGCAGTGGTACCCCAAAATAGCGGTATATGACAAAACAGGATGGCACGCCGACCAGTTCAGGATGGGAGAGTTCTACGCTGATTTCGGGAATTACGATGTTCATATCTCGCTGCCGGAAAAATACGTGGTGGCAGCCACCGGAGAGCTGGTATCGGGCGACCCGGGTTGGATTTACAACTCCCCGGCCCGGGAGGCCCCTGAAACTGAAGAAGGCGGCGAGCCGGTATACAAGAAGATTCATTTCAAGGCGGAGCGTGTTCATGATTTTGCCTGGTGCGCCGACCCGGAGTATGCAGTGCAGGATACCACCGTGGGGGATACCAGGGTGATGAGTTTCTTCAGGGCGGGAAGCACCGCCTGGCGCGATTCCGTCCTTGCCAGGGGAGTCAGAACCATCAAATGGCTGGAAGAGTTCGTCGGCCCCTACGAATATCCCCAGATAACTATCGCGGAGGCTTTCATTCACGGGGGGATGGAATACCCCATGCTGGCTATGAACAGCGGCCCTGACATGGACCTGATAGTACACGAGGTAGGGCATAACTACTTCTACGGAATGCTTGCGAACAACGAGAGGGAAGAAGCCTGGATGGACGAAGGGTTTACCCAGTACCAGATGTTCAGGCGCAAGAAGGAACAGATCGGCAAGATGGGCGGGGGAGAAAGAATGGGAGGGCATTCCTTCAGCGGTTCTTCGATGTGGAAAGGGATAGCCAGACCTGTAATAAACGCGCACAGAACCGATTACGCCGAGAGAGTAGCCACCCCCCACCACGAATTCCAGAATAACGCCAGGCTGATGCTCTATATCAAGGCCCCTCTTTTCCTGAGAGCGCTCCGGTACGTGGTAGGCCACCAGACCTTCGACCGGATAATCAGGGTATATTTCGAGAGGTGGAAATTCAGGCATGTGGACGAATCGGCTTTCCTGAATGTTTGCGAGGAAATATCGGGTATGCAGCTGGATGAAATATTCAAGCAGTGGCTGCATACCACCAAAGACTGTGATTACAGCCTGGAGGAGTTCGAAGCTGAGGAAACAGAGGAGGGCGGCTACCGGACCACCGTCGAAATAAGGCGCAAGGGGGAGATGATGATGCCCCTGGAGCTTGCCCTTGAATACGAGGACGGGAGCTCTTCTTCGAAGCGTATTGACGGAATGCTGAGAACTATAGGGGACACCCTGATACTCGACAGAAAACCGTTGAGAGCCTCCATAAATCCGCAGAATGAGATACTGGATATCTACCATTTAGACAACTTCAGCCCCAGAAAAAGGGATTGGGCGCTGGATAATCCCTTTTCCAGAAGTTACCCCTCCGACGCCTATCAGTTCAGGCTCCTTCCGGTCGGGTTCTACAACGATATAGACGGAGGGCTGTTCGGGCTTCGGCTGAAAGGAGGGTATGACAACCGGTATCATAAATTCACCCTTCAGCAGATGTACGGCGCCGAGAGCGGAACCTACAATGTGTATTCCGATTATTCTCACCCGCTCGGATACTTCGGAAGGGATGCCTTCCTCAACCTCCAGGGTTACTACCGGGAGGGAAGAAGAGGAGGCGCGATATCGATAGACAAGAAACTGAGAAGCAGTTATTCCGATCCTCTTCCCCGGGACCTTTCCTTCAGGCTGGTTTACCAGGAACTGACCGATTCGGCTTACGTGATCCCGGGAACATACGAGGAGGGATTGAATCTGAATTGGGGCATGACTTTCGCGGTCTATCCAAAGATCGATATATACGCGTCCAGTTTCACCTTCAACTTTGACCGGTCGTTCTGGGGCAGCGATTTCAGATTCGAAGACTATTCTTTCGATCTTAAACTCTGGCCGGCCAGGAGGTTTCCGCTTCCAATAAAACCGAGATTCAGGTTCTTCCTGGTTCACACCGCCATGGACCCGCCCGTTCAGGAGAGGAATCTCCTCAGCGGGGAGGGTTTCCTGGACAGGGAGAATTACTTCTTCCTCAGAAGCCCCGGGGCTTTCTGGGAAGACAGCTACAGCAATATCAGGGTTGCGGGGGGAGCCAGCCTCCGCGGGTATTTTGACAACCTTTCGCTGTTTAAAACCGTGTTCGCTTCCAATATGGAACTGGGACTGCCCTTCCCCGTTCCGATGAACCGCAAGGTCAGCAGAATGGTCAAACCGGACCTGTTCCTCTTCTATGAC
This sequence comes from Candidatus Krumholzibacteriales bacterium, assembly GCA_046483305.1. Lineage (GTDB taxonomy): Bacteria > Krumholzibacteriota > Krumholzibacteriia > Krumholzibacteriales > WJIX01 > WJIX01. The sequence continues at coordinate 40,187 of JAWODM010000043.1, forward strand.
TGGGGAAAGGTTCACGACTCTCTGGAAGGGCCCCATTCCGAAGCTCTCGGCGGAATAATCAGTGATTTCGGTATCGGGATCCGTCTGTTCGGAATCTCCGCGGAGTTTCCCGTTTACCTGAGCCACCCTTCAATTAACGGTGACGATGAAAAGTTCGAATTCAGATGGACAGTGGGGATAAACAGGGTGTTCTGATACTGCCGGGGAGAAATCGGGAAAGGTACGGCTCTTTTATCCTTAATCAGTAAAATAAGGAGGGCAGGTATTAAATACCTGCCCCATGGTCCCAAGGCTAACATTTTGCGGCTTTGCTGCTAACCTCTATTCCAGAAACCTGATTCTATTCTCCATAACATCTGGGGGAATAATAATCGAATCGCGGGCTCGATTTTTCAGGTCTCACTACTTATACGCATCAATTATCATGCCAGTTCCAGCAATTTGGTTAAACCAGATGAACCGGGGGGGGGATTGTTGCTAATTAATGTTCTATATGCATTAACAGTAATAAGTTAAGCTATATCTGCTTCTGACGGTAATGGAGCAGCCGGGCGGCCCGCACTATCTTCCGGACATGCGTGAATAATAAAATATTTTAACTATTTGTTAAAACCGTTAATATATTTGCCTCATATATCAAGTACGTGGACAGTGTTGGTTGCCCTTCTTTCCCTGGTCGGAATCCCCGCGGTCAGTACCACCGCACCTTCATAACCTCTTTCCGCGATCCTGTCCCGGGAAAGCCTGAATATCTCTTCCGCAGCTTCAAACCGGTCCACCGGTACCGGCTCGGCGCCCCAGACCAGCGACATTCTTCTTGCCGCGGGGAGAGAGTCGGTTAAAACCAGTATGGGAACTCCCGGCCGAAGCCTTGAAATCATCCTGCCGGTTCTGCCGGTATGTGAAAGGACCGCTATCGCCGCCGCATCCATATGGACTGCGATCTCCGCGGCTCCCGAACAGACCGCCCCGGTGATATCCGCGACCTCTTCCGGAGAAGAGCGCCCTGAACCGGGAAGGGTGCGGCAGGGATAGCCGGGTGTCTGCTCGGCTTCCTCGATAATTCTTCTCATCATATCCACCGACCGGACCGGGTATTCACCGGTAGCAGTTTCGGCCGAAAGCATCACCGCATCTGTCCCGTCCAGGACCGCGTTTGCCACATCGCTGGCCTCCGCCCTGGTCGGCCTCTCCACATGGGTCATCGATTCAAGCATCTGGGTGGCGGTAATCACGGGTTTGCCCGCTGCCAGGCACTTGCCGATCAGCTTCTTCTGGTAGGTAGGCACCTTCTCCGGAGGCACCTCCACTCCCAGGTCCCCCCTGGCGATCATTATCCCGTCGGCTTCGGCCAGGATGCCGTCGAACGATTCAATCGCCTCAAATTTCTCTATTTTCGCTATCACGGAAGCTTCGTGTCCGCTTTCGCTTATTATTCTTCTGGTTTCGGCCACCTCTTGGGGAGTCCTCACAAAGGAGAGAGCCACGAAATCCACTCCCATCTCCAGCCCGAATTCAAGGTCCTCCCTGTCCTTGCCGCTGAGCGCCGGGGCGCTGATACTCACCCCCGGCAGGTTTATACCCTTTCTGGAAGAGAGAACCCCTCCGTCAAGGACTCTGCACTTGACTTCGGACCCCACCGTTGAAATAACTTTCAGATGAATGGTGCCGTCCGCCATGAAAATGCTGTCGCCCTCAATTACATCGGAGGGAAGTTGCGGGTAGGTAACCGAGATGGCGCCTCTTTTATCCACGCCGCTGGTATTCAGGGTTACCATATCGCCGTTATTGAGCATAATGCTTCCGCCCTCTATCTCACCCACCCTTATCTTGGGCCCCTGCAGGTCCTGCATTATGCCCACCTGATCGCTCAACTCCCTGATCATGCGGTATGCCTCCCGGTGCTGTTCGTAACTTCCGTGAGAGAAGTTGAGCCGCGCCACATTCATCCCCGCGTCAATCATCCTGCTCAAGGTTTCCCTGTCGCCGGAGGCCGGTCCGATGGTACACACTATCTTTGCTCTGCTCAAAAGCGGGCTCCCTTCCCTTGCTGCCGAAACAGACCGTTCAGACGCCCCACACTGATTTCGCATCCTCAATCCCCATTCTATAACGGCCCCGGTTTATTCACAATATAAATATGACCCCCGGGCGCGGTGGCCGGCTGAGAGAAATCTCCGCTGCCGGGGGCCGAGATACGGTAAAATCCGTGCATTATTAACGATCAGATAATATAATTATCAGCTGATATTAAAAAGCAGAAGGCTGATTATGAGATACCGGGTTCTTCACATTATCTACTCCCTGTTCCGGGGGGGCGCCGAGCGGCTGATAGAAACCACTGTCAGATTCTCGGACCCCTCTTTATTCCAACACAGCGTCTGCTCTCTGACAGAGGCCGGCGATATGGCTTCTTCTATCGAGAGAGCGGGGGCAGAAGTGCATGTAATGGGCAAGAGGGGCAGATTCGACCTCCGGGTTTTCCTCAGGCTTGCGTCTCTGATCAGGAAGGGAGGGTTCGACCTTCTTCATCTTCATAACATGCCGGGGAATCTCTGGGGAACCGCCGCCAGCAGCGCCGCCCTGAGCTCAACTCCCATCGTCCGGACGGAACACGGCTATCTCTTCCACTCCAGATACCCCCGTTTTTACGAATACCTGTATGTTGTCCTGTCCGCGAGGTCCAGGAAAATCATCTGTGTATGCGACGCCCTGAGAGAAACACTCTCTGACAGGTTCCCCTCGCTGAAAGAAAAGCTGATAACCATCCGCAACGGCATCCCGGCAGAGGATTTCTCAGGCCTTCCCTCAAAGGAGGAATGCCGCCGCTTTTTCGATCTTCCTTCCGGGCCCGGGTTGATAGGCACCGCGGGGCGCCTGAGCGGGGAGAAGAATCAGGCTGAACTGATTAGAGCATTCAGAATGGTCAGCGAGGATTTGACCGGCGTTAACCTCGCAATAATGGGAGAAGGTGAAATGAAGGATGATCTCACTTCAGCGGCCGAGGATATGGGCCTGGCCGGCAGAATCATTTTCCTTCCCCCTTCCGGCGAGATTGACAGATTCTACGGAGCGCTGGATCTTTTCGTTCTCAGCTCGACCAGCGAAGGGATGCCCCTTACCCTTCTGGAAGCGATGGCATGCGGGCTTCCGGTGGTTGCGCCCGCGGTGGGGGGGATCCCCGAAGCCGCCGAGGATTCCCTGAGCGGGTACCTCTATCCCGCCGGGAACGAAGAGCTGCTGGCGGACAGGATCTCCGGGATTATTTCCGACCCCGGGATGGGCAAAAGGATGGGCGAGAGGGGCCGGGAAATAGTAAGGCGGGAATTCAACGCCGGGCGCTTCGCCTCCGAACAGGATGAGTTATATATGCGGATAATCCGTGAGTCAGCCCGGCCGGGCCGGCCCCTATAATGTAAGCGGTTTTAGAAGGCATTTCCTGGAACCTTTATGTTATTAATCCGCCTCCGGATTCTTTAACCCGCCTTCCAGCATCCACAGTATTCCGAACCGGTCTCTGAGCATTCCTAAGTCATCCTTCAGGGGGAATATCACCCTTCCTCCCGTCGAAAGACGCGCGAATACACGCTTGAGGTCAAGTGTTTCGGAGAATCTTACAAAGATGGCGAAATTATCCACCACCACCGCAGCTTTACTCTCCGGAAGTCTGTCGGAAGCTCTGAGAATCAACCCATCCGCTCTCAGCTCCGAGTTGTAAATCCTGCCGCTCTCCTGCTCCGGCACATCCAGGCCGGATTCAGCGAATGTTCTCATCTCCACGATTTCGCCTCCCAGGCATTTCTGGTAATACGCCATCGCTTCCCTGCAGTTTCCGGCGAACATCAGATACGGAGACGCCTCCCTGGCCGCCTGTTCAGCCTCGACGGATCCTTCCTTCTCCCCGGTGGAAGAGCAGGCCGCCAGCAGAACTGTCATCAGGATGAATACTGCTATTTTTTTCATTGTGGCTCCCTTTCTGACGTTATTTTCAAAATTCGTTCTTTCAGATTGACCGGTAACCAGAGAATGATTTATTCTTCGAAATGTGTAAAGGGCTTAAATCATTTTTTGTATACTGATTCCACCGGCTGCCGTCAGGAATCTGCCGGGGCCGCCCAGGTATGGAAATCTGTACTGCAGCAGCAGGGCATTCAAAGATTGGAGCAGATATGAAATCCCGTATTCATTTTTTGGATATTTCCTCATTCCTTTTTCTTTTTCTGGTTATTACCGCTGCGCTGCTTTACATTTCCGGCTGCAGCGACAGTGATTCTCCCTCCGGACCTTCAGACCCGGATGGCATCTCAGTATCGCTTTCAACCCACTCCCTGCAGCTTGGAATTACCGAGGCCTTTCAGTTCAGCGCATCAGTAACAGGAGGGCAGGCAGACAATGTAATCTGGTATGTTGACAGTATAATGGGCGGAAGCTCCGAGCTGGGCACCATTACCCAGTCGAATCCTGCCGTATATACAGCGCCTGACGCTGTTCCTGCTCCGGAGGCGGTGCAGGTGATGGCGGTCTCGGCAGATGACACCACCCGCTGCGACAGCTGCGCCGTTACCATCACATTCAATACCGTCTATGTCAACTCCTCCGCGGGCAATGACACTACCGGAATTGGGGGGAAAAACAAGCCGTTTAAGACTATAACAAGAGGGCTGGAGTCAGCCGGCCCGGGGATGAAGGTAATGGCCGCCCCGGGAATTTACGACCATTCTATCGGCGAGGTGTTCCCCATCAGCGTCCCTGATTCAGTGGTTCTGGAAGGGGAGGACTGGGAAAGCTGCGTTATCCGGATGGATGCGGAGACGCTGGGTGAGAGGTATGCTGTCATGATGAGCTGCCTCGATTGCGGTTTCCGCAAATTTACCCTGGAGGAGCCGGATGCCGGTGATCCTTACTGGACCATAGCTGTTTTTGTTTCAAGGGCCACCTACGCGCGCGCGGACAGCCTTCGTTGTCTTGAACGGGCCAGATATTCGGTACTGAGAGTTGCCCATGATACCGGATCCATAGTTGAAAACTGCTATTTTGCGGTCAGTGACGGGAATCTCTACGGCCGCGCTATGGAGATCGTCTTCAACGAAGAAGGTAACGAAACCATACTGAGGGGAAATACGGTTTCAGGCTTCAACAGCGGCCTGTTTTTTAATTACTTCCAGAATACAATGGTAGAAAACTGCAACCTCTCCGGCAATTCATTCGGGGCGTACCTCTGCTGCCTGAACGATGCCAACAGCCAGCCGAATCCCGACTTCGGGGGAGGGGCAAGGGGTAGTACGGGAGGAAACGATTTCTCAAATACCGCCGGCGGGCTCTACAATGCGACGCCAAACGTTATATACGCCATGTATAATGTCTGGGAAAACTCCCCTCCGGTGGAAGGACAGGATTTCTTCAACCCCGATTCTCTAAACGGCGGGGCGGTGATAACGGAATAAATATTCCGGGAAATTGTCCGAATCGATCATTCATCCCCCGGCGGGCCTGTGCCCGGTGCGGTTTGCGGGGCGGAAGCTCCGGTCAGCGCTCTTTCTTTTTCTCTTTTTCTCTTTTCATTCCAGATGAACAGAACCGGAACTATAAAGAGGTTCGAAAGAGTGGCTGTTATCATACCTCCGACCGTGGGTGTGGCTATGGGGCGCATGATTTCGCTCCCGGTGCCGGTGGCTAACATCACCGGAAGAAGCGCCAGAATGGTGGTGGCGGTGGTCATCAGGACCGGGCGGACTCTGGCGGTGGCCGCCGCGACAGCCAGGCCGGTAATATCGTTTCCCTCCAGGACGCGGTCTCTCATGTAGCTGAGTAGCACTATCCCGTCCTCCACCGCAACCCCGAAGAGGGCTATATACCCTACCCATACCGCTGTGCTGAATTTAATGTTAAGCAGGTACTGCAGGGCCACTCCTCCAACGAAGGCGAACGGGAGAGCTGAAAACAGAATCAGGGAGAAGGAAAATGACCTGAACTCTACATATATCAGCAGAAAGATGACGAATATGCAGATCGGAACCAGCATCAGAAGCCTTCGGTCCGCGCTCTGCTTGTATTCGAATTGCCCCGCTATGCTGTAGTAAGTCCCTTCCGGCAGAGCAGGCCTTACCTTTTCGGAGAGCGCTCCCCTGACATTCTCAACGAAATCCATCAATCCGGTCCGGTCCGTATTGATGGAGACGAATACTCTGGAGTACGGCAGGGTATTTTCAGTTGAAATCATTGCCGGGCCCGGGACTCTTCTTATTTCTGAGAGAAGCCTCAGGGGCAGCTGCCTGCCACCCGGCGCCGGTACCAGAATATCCCCGATTTTTTCTTCGCTGTCCCGCAGCTCGCGGGGATACCTCACATTCAGAGGATACCTCTCTCTGCCCTCTATAATGGTCGAAATGTTCATGCCTCCCGCGGCGGTGGAAATAACATCCTGGATGGTTCCGACCGCAACCCCGTAGCGGGCCGCTCTTTCTCTGTCGATATCTATCTCCAGGTAAGGTTTGTTTCCCAGCCTCTCCGCGTAAGGCCCCAGGGCGCCCGGAACTTCCCGGAGGGCGTCCTCTATCATCAGGGCCGCTTTCTCAATATTTTCCGTGTCGTCCCCGAATACCTTTATTCCCACCGGCGTCTGTATTCCGGTGGCAAGCATATCTATGCGGTTCCTGATAGGCTGGGTCATAATGGGGCTTACCCCGGGCATTTCGGTCTTTTCCTTTATTTCCTCGATCAGCTTCTCCCTGGTCATACCATCCCGCCACTGATCTCTGTCCTTCAGTTTGATAACAGTCTCTATCATGGCGACCGGGGCCGGATCGGTAGCTGTTTCAGCCCGGCCCAGTTTCCCCACTACCATTGAAACTTCAGGGATATCCGAGATTACCATGTCCTGTATTTCCATCACTTCCCTGACCCTGGTAAGAGAGGCTCCGGGCAGAAGAACCGGCATAAACAGCAGATCTCCTTCATTCAGCGGGGGCATGAATTCAGACGGGATCAGAGTGGCAAGCAGAAAAGCTCCCAGCATCAGCAGAACGGCAATTATTATAACAGCCCTGCCGTATCTGATGGCCCACCTTATTACCGGGCGGTAGGCCGCCATTACCCAGCGGGTCAGGGGGTTCTCGTCGGGGCTCCGCAGCCTGCCCCTCAGCAGCATAACGCTTAGAACCGGCAGGAGAGTAATGGAAAGAATCGCCGCGATGGTCATCATCAGCGTCTTTGTCACCGCCAGCGGCCTGAACAGCCTTCCCGCCTGCCCCATCAGGGCGAAAACCGGGATAAAGGCCACGATAATTATCAGTATGGCGAAGAATATAGGCTTTCCAACTTCCCTGGCCGCAGCCACCGATATCCGCATGCGGGTCTGCCTGTCCGCATTGCCTCCCCCGGCCTCGGAGAGCCTTCTGTATATATTTTCAGTCATGATAATGCCGGCATCCACCATCACTCCGATCGCGATGGCGATCCCCCCAAGCGACATGATATTGGAAGGAACCCCGGCAATTTTCATGAACAGGAAAGCTCCCAGTATGCTCAGGGGCATTATCAGAGCTATCACCGCGGTGGACCTTAAATGCCACAGAAATACGAACAGAACCAGCATCGCCACTATCAATTCCTCTATCAGGGCCAGAGAAAGCGTTCCGGTAGCTCTGTCTATTATCTCGGAGCGGTCGTAGAATGGGACTATTCTGATCCCCGGAGGAAGGCCCGCTTCGATATCATCTATCTTATCCTTGATCCTGTCTATTACAGCGAGGGGGTTTTCTCCGTAACGCATAACCACTACCCCGCCTACCGCCTGGGCCCCTCCCTTGTCCAGCGCATTACGCCTGAAATCCGGGCCCAGTCCCACCTCCGCCACATCTGCGACAGTTACCGGCACCCCGTTATCCGCGCCGAGTACCACATTCTCTATATCCTGCACGCTGCTTATGAAACCAAGCCCCCGGATTATGAATTCCATCCCCCCTTCTTCAAACACCCTGGCTCCCACATCCCTGTTGCTCCTGCGGAGCTCTCTTACCAGGTCCAGTATGGATATCCCCCTGTTATACATTTCAAACGGGTCGACGGTCACCTGGTACTGCCTAACATATCCTCCCACCGAGGCCACTTCGCTGACACCCTCAACCGCATTGAGCTGGTAGCGGATATACCAGTCCTGGATACTGCGAAGAGTCCCCAGATCTGTCTCCGCCAGGATCATTTCCCTGCCGTCTTCCGGGCATTTCCCCTTTTCGACGGAGGTAATTTCGGGATGCTCCGGGCAATAGTATACGTTTTCAACGGTGTACCACAGAATCTGGCCAAGGGCGGTGGCATCCGGTCCCATTACGGGAGTTACCCCCCCGGGCATATCATTCTGGGCAAGGTTCAGTCTTTCCAGGACCCTGGTTCTCGCCCAGTAAAAATCGGTCCCCTCCTTGAAAATAATATTAACCAGGCTGAACCCGAAGGCGGAGGTGCCTCTGACCGTTTTCACCTTCGGTATGCCCATCAGTTTGGTGGTCAGGGGATAGGTTATCTGGTCTTCAATATCCCTCGGAGAGCGGCCGGGCCACTCGGCGATTACTATCACCTGCAACTCCCCTATATCGGGGATGGCATCGACCGGGGTTCTGTATGCAGCCCATATACCCGCTGCCACCATGAGCAGAACGGCGGAAACCACCAGAAAGCGGTTTTGCAGGCACCACTCTATTAACCGATCAATCACGCCCTCTTCCTCCCCGCCGGTACCCGCTGATTAAACTTTCGGCCTCTACCTGATGGTCAATGGATATGTTCATGGCTTTCGCTCTCCTTCCCCAGGGCCCCCCCGTATACCTCCTCCGCCTGGCCGGTCAGCCGGCTCTGGCTGTCTATCAGGAAACTCCCTTTCTCCACTACCCGTTCTCCCTCGGACAGGCCGTCCAGGACCACATAGTAACCATCCGAAGATCCTCCGAGGGTGATATTTCTCAGCAGGTAGACGCCCTCCCGCTTCTGGACAAAGGCGACCGACCTGGTGCCGGTATTCACCACCGCGCTCTTCGGAACCGCCAGGACGCCCATCTCGCCGGTATCCCCGCCAGCCCCCTCAGCAGAGTGGCCTGAATGACCGGCTGGCATCTGGTTCATGGACGCGGAGGCCTGGCCACTCGATCCGCCCATAGGGACCTCGATATTCATGGTAGCGAACATCCCCGGCCTGAGCTTATTATGTTTATTCTCAATCTCAGCTCTGACTTTTACGCTCCGCAGCGAGCCGGTCAGAAACGGCTCTATGAATGATATCCGGCCTTCCATTGACTCTCCGGGGAATGCTTCGAATTCGATCTCCGCTTTAAGGCCTTCCCTGATCTGCCCGATATCGTCCTCGAACAGATCAGCTACCACCCAGACAGTGCTCAGGTCAGAGATATGAAACAGCGCGTCGCCTTCCCTGACGTATCCCCCTTCCCGGATATAACTGTGAACCAGCCTGCCGGATGAAGGGGCGTGGATTACCAGATTTTCCTGAACTGTTCCCCGCCCCGCAAGCTCTTCAATCTGCCGCTCCGTAATCCCCCAGAGGAGCAGTTTCCGGCGGGCGGAACCGGAAAGATCTGAACCGGAGGCCAGCAGAAATTCCTTCTGCGCCGAAATAAGATCCGGGCTGTATATCAGGGCCAGAGGTTCTCCCTTGATTATGTTCATCCCGGTATAGTCCGCGTACAATTCTTCCACCCGTCCGCCTACTCTGGCCGATATTACCGCCTCTTGTGTTTCATCATAATCGACCGAGGCGGGCGCCCTGATCAGCTTTGCCAGGTTGCGCCTGGAAACCTCCACCGTACTGATCCTGGCCAGCCGGGCCGCGGCCTGGCTTATCGTTATTCTGATTTCTTCGTCCTTTCCTGAATCTTCCCCTGATTCGGCGTATGCCGGTACCAGGTCCATGTTGCATATGGGGCACTTGCCGTCTTCGTCCTCTCTCACCGAGGGGTGCATCCCACAGGTCCAGTACAGTATCTCTCTTTTATTTTCCTCCCCCGTTTGGGCCGGGCGAGCCGGGACAGAAGGGATAAACGTAATCAGGGCAACCCCCGTTATAGTAACCAGCAATAATATTCTTTTCATATCCTTTGCCTTCCTCTATTCAATTTCCCGGTATTAATCGGGTTCCTGTCGCCTCTTCGAGGCCGGCAAGATTGATAAAAGCTTCCGCTTTCTTTTCCGCATATTTGATTTTCAGTGATATCAGCTGGCGCTGGGCATCCAGTATGTCAATAAAATCTATTTTCCCTGAAAGATACCCTTCCCGGGCTGACTGAAGCGCCTGCTCAGCTCTGGGAATCAGCTCGCTTCGGTAGAGCTTCGTGATCTCCGCCGCCGACCGGTACCTGTTCAGCAACAAGTCTATCCTCTCAACAAGACTTCTCCGCTCAGCCCGGTATTTCAATTCCATAACTCTGACCATGCTCTGTCTCTCAGCCACCTTGCTGCGCACGCTCCCGAACCATAACGGCAGGCTGACTCCCACCGAAATATTCCATGCATCCCTCCCCGAATCCGGCACATCCATCGACGGCTCGTCTATCCGGATATACCCGGCGCCCAGGGTGAAATCGGGCAGATATCCTTTTCTGGCAAGATTAAGTTTCTTCCGCTCTTTCTCCGCCATTCTCTCCCTGAAACGCACCCCCGGATGGGCTACCGCCGAAGCAAAAAGAGAATCCGGAACGGCTGCGGCCGGAAGCTCCTCCTCCCGCGATACAACCTCCAGGCCGCTTTCAGCGGGCCTGTCCAGAAGGCCCTTGATTACGGATAGAGCCGAATTGCGCTTTTCCTCATACTCAAGCTCCTTCTCTCCGATTCTGAGAAGTTCCACCTCCATCTTCAGCAGATGCTGCTGATAACCCCTTCCGCTTTCCAGGCGAACCCGGGTAATTTCTCTTATATTATCCAGGATCTCTCTCTCCTGTTCCAGAAGGCTCAGCACTTCCAGGTTTTTTGACAGGGTATAGTATGCTTCCTTGACTCTCCTGATAACCGCCAGCTCCGCCTGATTTATTTTTTCATCGATAATATCGCTGTCAAAGGAGGCTATTTCTTTCTTCAGAGAAAGTTTGCCCGGAAAAGGGACCGGCTGCATCAGCTGAAGTATATCCTTCTGCGGGCCAAGCCTGGTCTCCACGCTCTCAAGAAAATGCGTGTATGAAAGTCTCGGAAACGGATAGGCAGAAGCAGAAGAAGGACGGAACCGGGCAGATTCCCCTTCCTCCCTGAGGGCCATAAGGCCGGGATTGCTGCCGAGAGCTTCCCGGATAAGCTCCTCCAGAGTTAAGGCTGCCCCTTCGCCGGCGAAGCAGGTTCCGGATACAAGAATTATCAGGGCGGTAATAAATAGTGCTGATATTTTTAAAAGTCTCATTTTTCGAATCCTGAATTAACTGGAGTTCGATTTGCCTGATATGTTGTTGTGTGCATCCAGCGCCACAGAGTTTTTATCTTCCTGTTTAATCACCAGTTCGCTGAGTAAAATTCCCTTCAATCTTGCTGTAATCATTTCCTTCAAATCTATCCATACATCCCGGGACGCGCAGATTCCTGTTCTGGTACAGATAGAGGAATCGCTTATGCAGTCTACCGGATCGAAGGGTCCTTCCAGCGCGCCCATAATTTCCAGCAGTGTTATTCCGCCCGGTTCCCTGGAAAGGATATAACCCCCGCCCGGCCCGCGGACCGATTTGATCAGCCCGGCCGACCTGAGCAGCGGAATTATGTGCTCAAGGTATCCCTTTGATACATTCTGTTTTTCGGCGATATCCCTCAGAGGCACCGGCCCGTCGCGGTAATTGCCGGCAAGTTCAATCATCAACCTGGTTCCGTATCTGCCCCTGGTTGAAAGCTTCAGCATACTGAATCTGCTCCCCATAATAACCTATTAATCCAATGTATATTATATGTAATATAATCTGATTTGCCGGAATGTCAACACCTATCCCGCAAACGAATTGAGAGGAGCAAGGAAACAAGAAGGGGCCGGTAAAAACCGGCCCCTTTCCTGGTCAGGCCTGCCCGGTCCCTACCGCATCAGCACCATCTTCCTGGTCTGGACATAACCTTCGGTCTTCAGACGGTAGAAATAAACCCCGCTGGCAACGCCCCTGGCGTTCCACTCGAAGTCATGGATACCGGCTTCCAGGTTCCTGTCCACCAGTGTCTTGACCAGTTCGCCCTTAACGTTGTAGATGCTCAGTGTGACGTAACCGCTCTCGGGCAGGGAGAACCCTATCCTGGTTACCGGATTGAACGGGTTCGGGTAGTTCTGGAAGAGGTGATAGATCTCCGGGACTTCCTCGCCCGCCAACATCTCTTCCTTGCTTACCATGAATACATCCCCGCTCTCGCAGGCCTTGGTTACATTATTGGCAGCTGAATCATAAGTCCAGCCGCTCATGGTCACGTTGGTAACCTCGAAACACCATTCTGCGGATGAACCCCAGGTATAACTGCTATAGAACGTAACCTGTCCGTTGCTGTCGGTGCTGCCGCTGGTGCTTCCGGAGGTGGGCCCGGTGAAATTACCGTAAACGGTGGCCCCCGATACGGGGTTGTTGTTCTGATCAACGATGGTAACTCTTGCCGCGCCGCGCCTTAAGAACCACCAGCTCTGGCGCCATACGTCTATCGAGCTGACGTGCATGGAGTACTGCGCCGGCTCGGTCACGGTAATGTAATCTACCTTGGTTTCGGTATCAGAGCCGTACGCATTGGATGCGGTAAGCTCCACCGTGTATGTCCCCGCCGAACTGTACTGGTGGCTGGGGTTCTGGTAGGTGGAGGTAGCCCCGTCGCCGAAATCCCAGCTCCAGGAGGTCGGACTGTTGCTGGACTGGTCGGTGAAGCTGACCGTAAGTGGCGCATCCCCCGAAGTGGGAGAGCCGGTAAAATCTGCAACCGGCGGGCTGCCCGGCTCGCTTACGGTAATGTAATCGACCTTGGTCTCGGTGTCCGAGCCGTACGCGTTGGATGCGGTAAGCTCCACCGTGTAGGTCCCCGCCGAACTGTACTGGTGGCTGGGGTTCTGGGCGGTGGAGGTTGCCCCGTCGCCGAAGTCCCAGCTCCAGGAGGTCGGATTGTTGCTGGACTGGTCGGTGAAGCTGACCGTAAGCGGCGCATCCCCCGAAGTGGGAGAGCCGGCAAAGCCGGCAACCGGCGGGTTGCCGCTTCCACCCTGAGCTTCAAGCACGGCGTCGTAGGCATTGACCTTGCCATAGCCGTAGTACTGGTCCCATCCCGAAGCGCCCAGGTCGGTAGCGGTACTCTGAAGTATATCCCTTACCTCCGCGGGGGTCATCGACCCTCCGCCGGCCGCGATGACCATCGCCGCCACGCCCGCTACATGGGGAGAGGCCATGGAGGTGCCCTCATAGAAGTAGTAACCGAAATCAGTGGGAGCTCCCGAAGCGAAGGCCTGCTGAAGGATTCCGTCGCCGTATCCGTCGCCGTTCTGATCGACACTGACATCCCCGCCGGGGGCGCAGATATCTATCGTCGATCCGTAACATGAATAGTCGGTAATACTATTATCGTACCTTACCGCCGAAACCGAAATGCACTCGCTGTATGCCGCGGGGTACTGCGGCGAGCTGGTGCCGGCGTTTCCGGCGGCGCATACTATGGTGACACCCGCATTGTGGGCGTACTGAACAGCGTTGTGCAGGGTGGTTGACCCGCTGCCTCCCCCGAGGCTCATATTAATCACCTGGCAGCCGTTATCGGCGGCATAGTAAATGCCGTCAGCTATATCGGTTATGTAGCCCGAACCGTTTGAATCCAGCACCTTGATCGGCATTATGGTGCAGTTGAATGCGGTGCCGGCAACTCCCAGGTTGTTGTTGGTGGACTGGGCCACTGTTCCGCAGACGTGGGTTCCGTGCGCCTGGTCGTCATTCGCGTGAGAATCGTTATTCACGAAATCGTACCCGGCAACAAAGCTGGTGTTGGCCAGGTCCGGAGCCTGCTGATAAGAACCGTAATCCTCATAGGCAACCCCGGTATCGATTATTCCAACCAGGACACCGCTGCCGGTCGATTCGTCCCAGGCGGGCCCCATGCTGATGGATGGGAAATGCCACTGGTAAGTATAATAGGGGTCATTGGGCGTCATGTATGCATGGTAGATGTAGTTCGGTTCCGCGTATTCAACTTCCGGGTTATTCCTGTAGAATTCCAGGGCCTGTTCCATGGAACTCCCTTCCGGAACCGATATCCTCCTGAACCCTCCCCTCCGGCTCACCGACAGCTCCTCGGCGCCCTGCGCGAGCAGCAGCCGGCCGGCTTCTCTACTGTCTACGCCTTTCCTGAACTTGACAATTATCTCACCCTCCGCGTAATCTCTCTGCGGCGCCCCCGAGGCTACCGAAAGAGCCTTTACCCTGAACTCGGCGGCGGCCATAGAGTCGCCCGCAGAGAAAGCGATGATGAGACAAATTGTCAGTGCCAGGGAAAACGAACTGATTATTCTTCTTTTCATTTTGCTGACATCCTCCTTAAATTGAAAATATTCTCTTAACTGAAAATCCGTGAATATCTTTAATGTTATCACCCCCCTTATTATTTTAGCCTTAAACAGAACATAACGATATGCCGCCGGTTATCACCCCCCTTCGCGCCCTGGGCCAGGCAGAAAGCCGCTTTTGGGCAAAGAACGCACCTTGCCCTGGATTTCCGAACCCCCAGATATGATACTGGTCCCCGCATCCTGTTATGTGATAAAAGAACCCGCTTTGCCCTGAAAAATGTATCAGTAGAAATCGCGGTCTGTCAAGAGAAATATGCCGTTGGAGTTTCCCCGGTTTTAAGTGTCAGAGAGCGGCAGCCGGGACCTTCCTGCACCGCGCTGTCAAATGGGGCAGGAAAGGCCCCCTGAAGTTTCCCGGAAGCTTATGTTCTACGGATCATAGCCCTGCTTCATACACTTTATCTTCTCCTCAACCTCCCCGCCAGGACAGTCCACCACCGATCAGTATCCGGTAACGGTTCCTCAAATACGGAATCCTTGACTTCAGACGCAGACCGTCCGATAAAAGCCCTCGCAGGGATATTCATACTCCGGCTTCTGTAAACTGGATTTTACCGCGGGTTTGCTCAAACATGAAATAGCGGGATTGCGGTTGAACCTGAATTATAATCAGAAAAGTTCCTCTACTTTCGTGTCAGCATCAGCCGGCCGTCCCTGCCGATCTTGAGCAGACTGACGACTACCACGAAAAACTCGAGCCGGCCAAGAAACATAGCCAGAATCTCCGCCCAGAGAGCCGTATCGGACATTCCGGCGGAAGTCACGCCCACTGACAACCCGACGGTTCCGATAGCGGAAGCGAATTCAAACAGTGAATCGCCAAGGCCGTATCCGCAGGCGCACAAAACAAGGGCCCCGGATACGTATGTCGCCAGGTAAACGAAAGCAAAAACCGCCGTCTTCCGAATTCTGCCGTCATCCACAAAAACACGGCGATTCCCCTCCCAGACAGGCCTCTCCAGTATCGCGGTCCCGGGCATGAGATGCCGCCTGATTTCCCAGAAAAACGACTTCATCAACAGAAAGACCCTGAATTGTTTTATGCCGCCGGCAGTAGAACATGTGCCCCCTCCGATAATCATCAGGAGTATAATAAGCAGCATTCCGGAAGCGGGCCAATTTCCATAAGAGACGGTAGTGTACCCTGTAGTAGTAATCGCCGTCACTGTTTCGAAAACCGCGGCCCTCACTGATTTCCCAAGCTGGGGATAGATCGCCTGGCAGGTAAACAGGAACATGATAATGGAGGAAAGAAGAATCATCACGGCCAGCAGCCGGACCTCTCCATTTCTTGCCACAACGCGGATTTTGCCCCTCCACAGGAACCAGGCGGTGACAAAGCTCATATTCCCGAGAATCATAAGAGGGAGGGTTACCGCCTCTATGGCTGTCGAATTCCAGAATCCGATGCTTTCCTGGTGAGTTGAAAATCCCCCCGTGGATACCGCTGCGAATGAGTGGTTCAACGCATCGAAAGGAGACATGCCCGCAACCCAGTATGCCAGCGTTCCGCCTGCGGCATAGCAGGCATAGATGACCAGAACCAGGCGCGCGGATTTCTTGACGTTCGGCACGAGCTGATCGCTTCGCCCTTCGGCCCTCGATATGCCCGCCCCAGCGGGGCCTACAATCGCGGACATCATGATGATGGCCAGTCCCGCCCCGCCGGCCAGCTGAATAACGCTGCGCCAGATAAGAACCAGGGGGCCTGCTCCCGTTACATCCACAACGGAGAGTCCGGTAGTGGTCCACCCGCTGACCGACTCAAACAGGGCCCTTGAAAAGGAAAGCCCGAGAATCCGAGCAAAGGGCCACGCAGAGAAGAGTATTACCACGGTCCAGCTGAGGAGAACGATTATGCCGCCCTCCTGGTTGGAGAGCGTTATACTTGAAGCCGGGCGAAACAGCCTCCACAGCAGGAACCCCAACAGGATCAGGCACCCGGCCGGGATGACGAATGATAGTGCGTGGGCGGCTTCTCCCCGGTGCTTCAGCATAACAAGCAGCGGCGTCAGCATGA
Organism: Candidatus Krumholzibacteriales bacterium; assembly: GCA_046483305.1. Taxonomy (GTDB): domain Bacteria; phylum Krumholzibacteriota; class Krumholzibacteriia; order Krumholzibacteriales; family WJIX01; genus WJIX01. The sequence continues at coordinate 56,752 of JAWODM010000043.1, forward strand.
CAATGCCCGATATAAGAAGAATTATTCCAATAGATGACAATATAGAAGCGTAGCGTTGTCTGAGATATTCCTTTTCCCGCAAATTGCCTTACCTCTATTCTGGTTCGCCCGTAAACGCCTTGAGAACGGGGCCGTGGTTTTCCGGAAGCGTAATAAGCACTATCCGGTCGCCCACCCTCAGTTCATGGGACCCGCTGGGGACAATCGTTTCGTTGCCGCGGATTACCACCGCAACCAGGGAGTTTTCGGGAAAGTCCATATCTTTTAACCGTTTCCCGGTTGCTGGCGAATCGGCATCAAGCTCAATCTCTGTTAAGTTCACCCGGCCTTCTCCCACCGGCAACAGGTTGGTTATCTGTTCCAGAGATGCCCTCTGCTCTATTAAACTCCCTATGATGCGGGTTGTTGAAAAAGCAGATATTCCGAGCTTTTCAAATACTCCCGCATTATCGGGGTCGTTTGCCAGCGCCACCGTTCTGGGTACCCCGAACTGCATGGCGGCGAGCTGGCAGGCTACCAGATTGTCCTGGTCGTTCGGAGTGACTGCCAATACGGCGTCAGCCCCCATGGCTCCTGCTTCCTTGAGTATTTTTGCATCGCTCCCGTCGCCGCAAATCACCGTGACTGAAAGCTGCCTTGCCAGCTTGGCACATTCCGCCTCATCCCGGTTTATAAGTATTACCTTGAACCCCTTTTCGGTGAAGTTACGGCAAAGAAAATACAGCATCTTCCCGCCGCCGACTATGAGAACCTTCATTTCCGCCCCCCCTTCTCCTCGTCGGCGCCGGAGGAAATGGCCCGAAGGAACAGGTCTGCGGCAACTGATGTAGGACAAATGGTATCGACACCCCATCGAGTGTAGACTTCCTCCCTCTCGGGGTCGAACACTCTTGCCAGTACGCGCGAGACCCCGAAAATCTTCATGGCCACCTGGGCCAGCATCAGATTAATGTTATCATCGTGGGTTGTCGCAATAAGTATGTCCGCGTCATCCAGTTTTGCTTCTTTCAGAACATTCATTTGAGTGGCGTCGCCGCCGACGCAGAAGCCGCTGAAATCCGGCGAAAGGTGGCCGAATGTTTCCTCGTTACTGTCGATAATCACCACCGAATTCCCCTCACGGCTCAGGTGGTTGGCAAGATATGAACCAAGTCGCCCGCATCCTACGATAAGTATGTAACGATTACTTTTCATCCCTGTCCTCTTCGCCGGTGTCACTTGCTTTTCTATGACCCAGGTCTATATTACCGGCCTTGTTCGTGGAGGTGATTCGCTCCAGATTACTCCAGGCCGGTTTATACGTGGAATCAATGTCCAGGGCGGCCCTATAGAATTTGCGGGCCTCTATCAAGTCGTCTTTTATCTCGAACAACACTCCCATAAGGTTGTAGGCTTCCGACTGGGACGGATCGGCAGCGATGGCCTTGCGGACCATTTCACGGGCGCCTGAAAAATTCCGGTCTGAGATATACCGCTTCGCTCCCTCGATCAAAGAGCGGTAATCTGCCGCGCTTTCCTTATCCAGTTCCTCCCTGGCCTGCACCTGGATGGCCAGATCCCGAACTTCTCCCGGGCTGAATGGTTTCTGGATAAAATCCGCGGCGCCGAGTTTCATCGCTTCCACAGCGGTCTCTATTGTTCCATGCGCGGTTATGATGATCACCCGGATCTCGGACCGGTCGTCCCTGACCTTTCTCAAAACCTCCATCCCGCTCATTCCGGGCATCTTCAGGTCCAGAAACATCAATCCGTAATCCCCCCTATTTATTTTCTGAAGGGCTTCTTCTCCGTTTACAGCCGTCTCAACCGGAACTCCCAGTGGCTCCAGCGCCTGTGACATGGTAAGGCGGATGTTCTTTTCGTCGTCCACTACCAGAATAGGTTTCTTTTCCATAAGTTCCTCCTGCTCTAGATTGCGGGAAGCGTGAAAGTGAATTTGCTGCCTTGCCCGGGGGGCGATTCCACCCAAATCGCCCCTCCGTGGGCTCGAACTATTTCCTTGGAAATGGCCAGCCCCAGTCCAGTGCCACCAGTCTCACGGCCTTCAACCTGGACAAATCTCTGGAATATTCTTGACTGATATTCTGTTGGAATTCCCGGCCCGTCATCGCTCACGGACAGGTGTATATGGGGACCGACTCGCTGAGCGGCGATTTCTATATGGCCGCCCTCTCCGATATACCGTAGAGCGTTGGATATCAGATTGGTCAGCACCCATGTAATCTTGTTAGTATCTGCTCGAACAAGGAGAGGGTCCTCGGCCAGCCTGGTGTCGAGAGTAACTCCCTTCATTCCCAACTGGCTCTTGAAAATCTCCTCCACATTATCTATCAGCACCGGGACGGGGACGCTCTCGAATTCAAGCTCGATTCTTCCCGACTCAATCCTGGACAGGTCCAGCAGGTCGCTGATCAGTGCCTTCATGCGATGAACTTCCTCGTGAGCCGCCTGAAGAAGGTCCCGATCCTTTTCGGCGAGACTCCGGGGAGCCCGCTCAAGAAGAAGGTCCACACTCATTCCAAGACTGGTAAGCGGCATACGTAATTCGTGCGAGGCGGCCATAATGAATTCGCTCTTAAGCCGCTCCACTTCTTTCATCCTGGTTATGTCCCTGAGCAGCAGCACAATGCCCGAAAGACTGCGATCTCTTCCTCTAATGACCGTAATGGAAAAGATGTAGTGACGGGAACGGTCTCCCTCGGCGAAAGTCAGTATCCTGTCTTCATTGGAAATATCGGGCCGGGTGCCGTTACTGACCGTCTCCCGGATAAGGTCACGGATTTCCGGGTCCGGAATGACATCCTCTAAGTTCATCGTGGAAGTATCGGCAAATCCCAGATCCAGCATATTACGCGCAGCCGGATTGATGGCGGTTACTTTCAGGCCGGTATCGAAAACCACCAGGCCATCCTCTATACTGGCGAGGATCGCCTCTCCCTTGTTCTTCTCCGAGATTATCTGTTCTATGTTCATATCATTGTACCTGTTGAGCTGATTGGCCATTTGATTGAATTCATTGGCCAGCCGGCCCAACTCATCGCCGGTTTCAACCGGCACCTGCACGGAATAGTCACCCTCGGAAATTTTCCGTGAAGCTTCCATGAAGCTCCTGATAGGCCGAACAATCCGCTCGGCCAGAATGATGCTGAAGGCCAGGGCCACGATCAGCGCGGAAGCCGCCACCAGCGAAGTCGACCATATAGCCCTCTCGGCGACATTGCCGGCATTTATGCTGGCAGTGTACATGGTCTTCTCGTTGAGATTGCGCAGATCGAGGCATGTCTCACGCACTCTGGTAAAAACCGGATGAATTTTTTCCCTGTAATATCCCGGCCTCAAAGCCGTTTCATCCCTGGCAAGCACATCAGTCAAATCGGAATATTGCCGCCTGTATTCCGCGTAGCCCTCCTCCATTGAACGAATAAGTTCCGCCTCTCCCTGAATGGTTATGTTGTCCTTGGCGCGGGCCAGCCATTCTATAAAAATCGTTTCATACCTGTTAAACTGGGCGGCCCCTTCTTCCCTTTCGCCCAGAAATATCAACAGAATTCCGCTATCCTGCCGTTCCAGCGCGTCCACCATATTCTCGGCGGCCAGAATACTCCGGTAGTTTTCGCTGAGAATGGCGTCGGTGGCCTTGCCAAGGGAAACAAGGTTGACCACCGCCCACGCAATCACCAGTCCCATCAGGGTGAAAGCAACGCCGTATCCAATTAATATTTTCCTCTTTAACGTCATGGGCCGAATTCCTTGCAGCCTCAGTGGTTCCCGGCATCCTGCCGGCTGATTTTCATAAGCATTCTATCGAATGGCATTTTAAAAAGCAAAAGAAATAATATTTGGAGTTTTCCCGGGGTTTAAGTGTCAGAGAGCGGAAGCCGTTCAGCCGCCGAGCACTCTTGATATCTCCTCTCTGAGCTCTTTCATCTGAAACGGCTTGGTGATCCGGCCCCTGAATCCGTAATCGCTGTAATTAGCCAGCACCGGATCGGTGGAGTATCCGCTGGTAACTATGATTCTCGCGTTCGGGTCAGCCTCCAGAAGCGCTTCGGTCAGTTCTTTTCCGCCCATTCCTCCGGGAACGGTCATATCGACGATCACAGCCTCGAAGGGCTCTCCGCTTTCGAGCGCGGAGATGTATTTGCTCAGGGCATCCTGCCCGTTAACCGCCAGTTCCGGTTCGTACCCGCAGGCTTTCAGCATGCGGGCCGAAACATTCCTGACCGTCTCTTCGTCATCCATCACCAGTATCCTGCCCGGGCCGGAACCGGACTCTTCTCTTGTATCCTCCCCTGCCCCTCCCCTAAATTCCTCAGACGATTTGTCGGCGGGAAGATATAAAGTAAACACTGTCCCTTCCCCCGGTTTTGATCTGGCGCTAACATGGCCGTTATGCTTGTTCACTATGCTGTGTACTATCGCCAGCCCCAGGCCGCTTCCCGCCCGCTTGGTGGTAAAGTAGGGATCGAACACCCTGGCAATCAGTTCATCCGGGATGCCTACTCCCTCATCCCTTATGTTGATTTTGACATAATCTCCCCTCAGGTGCGAAGCGGCGGCCTGTTCCGGCTCGCTGACATTTTTGGCGCTTATATGAACGAACCCCCCCTCCGGCATTGCCTCCTTGGCATTAATGATAAGGTTGGCGAAGACGTGGCTGAGCTGCCCCCGGTCGGCTTTGACCATCCACAGGTCTTCGTCCAGGTCCAGGCGCGCTTTGACGTTGCTTCCGCTCAGGTCAAACCGCACTGAATCCCGCACAACCTTCTTTATATCGACAGATTCCAGCAGGGGTTCCCCGCCCCTGGCAAAGGTCAGCAGCTGCTTGGTCAGATGCCTGGCTCTCTCCAGGGACTGATTGGCGGTTTCGATATGTTTGTACGCGGGGTGATCCTCCGGCAGTTCCTTGCCCGCCAGTTCGATATTGCCGTACACGCCGGTAAGTATATTGTTGAAATCGTGGGCAATCCCCCCTGCCAGTGTTCCCACGCTCTCCAGCTTCTGCATCCTCTGAAGGGCCTCCTGAGCTTTTTTCCTCTCAGTAATATCTCTTATATCCACGATAACCTTCTCTGCATCTTCATGCAGATCGAGAGTGGCGGTGAACCACATATCCCTCTCCCCTATCTTCAGGGGATACTCATATCTCCTGGTATCCCCGGTCTTTCTTACCTCCCTGGCCGCTTCCCTGTATTTGCTGACGACATGGGGAGGCATCACTTCATCGATCTTCCTGCCCAGGAAATCCTCCGGAGAGGCGTACAGGGCGTTGCTCGGCTTGCAGTGAACATCCACGAACCGGTCATCCACGCTCATCAGCAAAATGATATCGCTCATGGATGAGACCAGTGTCCTGTATTTCTCCTCGCTTTTCTTCAGAGCCTCCTCGGCCCTCTTTCTCTCCGTAATATCTCTGAAACTCCAGACCCTGCCTTCAGCCTCACCCCTTATGTAGAGCGGCTGGGAGTACCTTTCGAATATTCTGCCATCCTTGAAATCAATCATGTCAAATTTTACTTTTTCAGGATTTCGGTAGAGCTCCCCAATCTTTCTGAAGAACTGATCAGGATCGGAAAGCTGGCTCTTAACGTAGGCGACAAGATCGTTGTCTCTTCCCGCGCTCAGAAGTTCGGAGGGGATATTCCACATATCGCTGAATTTCTCATTGGTGGCAATCACCTGGCCCTCTGAATCAACCACCAGTATTCCATTATTGGTGGATTCAAGGGTGGCTCTCAGCAGCTCGGCGCTATGAACCAGTTCTTCCTGGGCCTTCTTCCAGTCGGTAATGTCGAGATGAGTGCCGCATGCTCTGAGAGGATTCCCTTTGGAATCTCTCTCAATCACCATCCCCTTCGCCAGAATCCAGACCCATTCCCCTGACTTGTGCCGCAGCCGGTGCTCACTTTCGAAAGATTCGGTTCTTCCCTCCAGGTGATCCTTCAGGGCTTTTTGAACCGCGGGTAAATCATCAGGGTGAACCAGCTTGTCCCAGTTTCTTATATCGGGCTCGATCTCATTGCGTGAATATCCCAGCATCTCAGCCCACCGCTGGTCGAAGGTAAACTCCCCGGTGGCCACGCTCCAGTCCCACGCCCCCAGGTCTCCCCCTTTCAGGGCAAGTTCCATTCTCTCTTCGCTTCGGCGCAGCGCTTCCTCCGCCATCTTACGGTCTGTAATATCACTGTTAGTTCCAACGAAGCGAGTGGGTTTGCTATTCTCATCCCGCTCCACTATCCTCCCCCTTCCCAGAATCCATATCCATCCGCCGGTCTTTTTCCTGAAACGGAACTCCACGCAGAACCGGTTGGTCTCACCCTCCAGGTACTTTCTGGCGTTTTCCATAAAGTAACCAATATCCTTCGGGTGTACCCGCTTCTGGAATTCCTCCAGGCGTGAGGGAAATTCTCCCACCCGGTAACCCGCCATTTCATAGTATCTCCGGTCGAAGTACACGTCATCGGTTGTCAAATCCCAGTCCCATACCCCATCGTTCTTTATCGACATGGCCAGGTCCAGCCGTTCTTCGCTCCTGGCCAGTTCTTCCCTCATCCGGTACTCTTCCGAGACATCCCTGAATACCAGTACCACTCCGGTAATGTTTCCGTCCGAGTCCTTAATAGGCGAGCCCGAATCAGCTATCTGATACTCATTGCCGTCCCTGGCTATCAGCCTGGTGTGGTTGGACATCCCCACTATCTTTTCCTCTTCCAGCACCTTGGCGACTGGATTGGGGGCCTCTTCGCCGGTCCGGGAGTTGACTATACAGAACACATCCTTGAGCTGTTTCCCCCCGGCTTCTTCAATGGCCCACCCGGTAAGATTCTCCGCAATGGGATTCATATGAACAATCCTGCCCTCTATATCCGTTGCTATTACAGCATCTCCTATGGAGCTGAGAGTAGTATGCAGGTTATCTTCGTTCTCCATCGCTTCCCTGGCGGCCTCCCTGGATTTAACTTCAGCCAGCCCTCTCTCGGACAGGATTACAACCATATCCCTCAGGAAAGAAAGTCCTTCCCGGAACGGCTGCTCCCCGACCACCGGCAACTGCCGGAGCGCGCTCAGATAAATCTCTGTATCATAACCATGATCTTCGGCCTTCTTTCTGAAGCGCTCTATATCGGGGTCATCGAACAGGACCGGCCCTGTCAGCAGGTCCACAACATGGGCTCCCTCTATAACTATGGGAGCGGCTCCCCTGATCAGCCCGTCATCACATTCCCGCACCATCATTTTTTCTTTTTTGCTTATGAGGTTATAAAGCTGCAGATTGCTCTGTCCGCATATCTCCACGGCAGGATACCTGCGGCAGAATTCGTTGTATATTTCCGGCTGCCCGGCACTGATCAGCTCTTCCCGGCCCGGATGTGTAAACAGCTGGCAGCCATACCTGCAAGCCCTGGAGAAGCTCCCCAGCATATTGCGCAGACGGTTGATATCGACAATCTCCCGGAAGGTGTACCTGCCGTCCACCAGATATTCCGTTTCGGCTTTCATTATTCCGGCCCCCTCTTATTAAACGGCCTCCCTCCGGCCGTGATGAACTCATCCCGCTTCCTGCTGTAAGCCCGGAGGCTGATTTAGATATTACAACTATGGGCGGATATCCGCAACCCCGATAAGCGGCGGCGGCGGTTGCGGCTTCTATTTAATTCTCAGCTATATTATTTCATTTAATGGTTTGACAAGCCACCAGGCCAGGACTATGTTTTACGGTATATATTCAACTACAAATGATTTTAAACAGAAAGACAAAGACATTGTGAAGCTCTCTGAAATTATAAAGAAATCGGCGGTCAAAATGGAGCTGGCCTCCGGAAATAAGAACGCGGCTCTCAAGGAACTGGTCGATCTTCTCTGCGACGCCCACCGCATCAGGGACCGGGAAAAAGTTCTCGATGCCATCATCACGCGGGAATCCCGGCAGAGTACCGGGATCGGTATGGGGCTGGCGGTTCCCCATGCCAAGACAGCGGAGGTAAATAAGCTCTACCTCTGCGTTGCTCTATCGCGGGAAGGCATTGATTTCGATTCGGTGGACGGCGAGAAGTGCAGAATATTTTTCCTGCTGGTTTCTCCTATCGATGTTTCCGGGCCTCATATCAAGGCGCTTGCCGGAATATCCCGGCTGATAAAACACCGGGAGTTCAGGGAAGCTCTGCTGGTGTGCGGCAGCGTCAGGGAGCTTATCAACACGCTGAAAGAAGGGGAGAAGAAATTCCTCTGATAATCCGCGGGGGCGGTAATTGAAGATTTCAAAATACATCAACCGGAATTTTCATAAGGTATACCAGAATACCCCAATGAAGGATATCGCCCGCCTTTTTTTCGAAACCGGCGACTCTGTCATACCGGTCATAGATGAGCGGGAGAACCTTAAAGGTATCATAAACATCGACGATTTCATGCTTATCTTCCTTCCCGATTACATCGACCTGATAAAGAATTTCGATTTCGTTCACAGTTTCGGCGCCCTGGAGAAGATATCCTTCACCATCGAGGAGCTTCTGTTCGTGGCAGAGGACCTGATGATCGCCAACCCGCCCTATCTTGAAGAAGAGGACAGCCTGATCAAGGGCCTGGCGATTCTCCACAAGCACGGCTTATACAGAATTCCGGTGGTAAGCGGAGAAAAACTGGTGGGGATGATATCCCTTAACGAAATCTGCAGAGGAATTTACGAAACCAAGGGTTAGTAATGCCAGCTTTGACTATCACAGCAGTCGCAATATTTTTCTTATCATACATTTTTATCATTTCGGAAAGAATCCACCGGACCAAGGTTGCCGTCCTGGGAGCGGTGCTGCTGGTTATTTTCCATGTGCTTACTCAGGCAGAGGCATTTGCGTTCATCGATTTCAACACTGTGGGCCTTCTGCTGGGGATGATGCTCCTGATCAGCGTGATCAAGGAGACCGGGGCCTTCACCTATATTGCGATCAGGATCACCAAGATGACCGGGGGGAGCAGGTGGAAGATACTGCTGTGGTTTTCCATCTTCACCGCGGTGGCTTCGGCGCTGCTCGACAATGTAACCACCATTCTTCTGATAGCTCCGATCACCATACTAATCGCCGAAATGCTCAGCATATCACCTTTCCCATTTCTCATATCCGAGGTGGTGGCATCCAATATCGGCGGGACCGCCACCCTGATTGGCGACCCCCCCAACATTCTGATAGGTAGCGCCACCGAGATTCCGTTTATCGATTTCCTGATTCATCTGGGCCCCGCGGTGGTTGTCATTCTGGGTGTGACCCTGGCGATCCTGGGAATTCTCTTCCGCGAGGAGCTGAGCAGGGGAAACAGGGATTATGACAGGATCATCGCGGAAATGGATGAAACCAGGGTGATTCAGAACCGGCCGATTCTGAAGAAGAGCATCCTGGTTCTGTCGCTGACCATCGCCGGATTTCTCTTTCACAACCTGCTGGGCCTGAAGCCGGCCACCATCGCGCTGGGGGGCGGCGGAGTCCTGATGATATGGAGCGGAGCTGATATAGAAAAGCACCTCAAGGAAATAGAATGGACCACTCTCTTTTTCTTCATGGGCCTGTTTGTGCTGGTGGGGGGGCTGGTAAAGACAGGGGTTCTGGAGAAGCTGGCAGAATCAATAATCGGCATCAGCAACAATATGGTTTTCCTCTGCATGGCTCTTCTCTGGATTTCCGCCCTGGCCTCATCCTTCCTGGATAATATACCGTTTGTGGCGGCGATGATACCTCTTCTGGCCAGGATAAGCACCGCCCTGTTCCCCAACACCCAGGGGCTGGATGAAGCGGCCTATCACGCATACTACATACACCATTCTCTTCCGCTGTGGTGGAGCCTGGCGCTGGGCGCCTGCCTGGGCGGCAACGGCACGTTAGTGGGCGCCTCCGCCAATCTGGTGGCGGCCGGGTTCAGCGAGAAAACCAGGACTCCCCTGACCTTCAGGAACTATTTCAGGTACGGGTTCCCACTGATGATTTTATCTATAGTTATATCTACCGTGTATATTCTGGTCCGGTACATAATCTTCTAAAGGCGCCTACTCAGCCGGGTATCCGACGGTCTGGGTAAGGACAACCCTCTGGTGCGGCTTCAGATTCATCACCTTTTCCAGCCCCTCCTTGTCCACCGCTCCGATTACCACCGTGGCCAGCCCCTCCGAAGAGCAGTACAGGTAGACATTCTGGCTGATAAATCCGGTGTCGGCCGCCGTATAGAAGATCTTCTGATCCCGGTCGGTCCCCTTCATTCTGGTGTGGTCAGCCACGTAGATGAGATTTGCCGGAGCTGTGGAAGTGAATTCCTGGCGCCCGGTATGCTCGCGGATATCCTCTTCCATATATGGCTCCAGGGAATGGTCACCGGGATTGTACAGGTATACCCCGTCAGCCCTGGCCACATATATATCTATCTCCTGCCAGTTGACCGCGGAGGGAGCTGTCCGTTTTCCCGACTCCGGCCGGTTGATACCGAACGCGGCCCACAGAAGGTTCGAAAGGACCTGCTCCGGGAGATCGCTCACGCTGAACGACCGGCTGGTCTTCCTGTCGCTGAGAACCTGCATCAGCGGGCGCCCGCCCTTTCTGTCCGGCTCAGGGAGTTTAACTGTCTTAAGCTCCGCCGCCGCAAAAGAGCTCAATAATATTATTGCCGCCATTAATAAGAATCCGCTCCTCTTTGCAATCAGAGACATCGATGTTCTCCTTTCTTTCAGCCGCGATTCCGACCTTTAAAGCCATTCCTCAACGTAATCATCGGGACAATCAGTCCATTTTTCAAGGATATTCGTTCCGCGCGGATAATAATAATTTTATTATTTTCCATTTTTACTTCTTGCATTAAAGCATCACTTGGTTATTATTATTCATTGACAGAGAGGTTATAGGATTGAATGTACAGTAATCCGGTTAAGAGAAGAGCGAGAACCTGCCTTGTCAATCAAGCTCTACCAGGGGATTTACTTAATTTTCTTCCTAAATACTGATATCTGTTTTATTGCTGACTAAGATGACCAGAGAGGAGGTCAGAATGAACATTTACGTAGGCAACATTTCTTACGATACCAGCGAGGAAGATCTTCGCGAAGCGTTCGAGGAATACGGCGAAGTGGATTCTGTATCCATAATCACGGATAGAGATTCCGGCCGTTCCAAGGGTTTCGGTTTTGTGGAGATGCCTAACGACGAAGAGGGTCAGGCAGCCATGGACGGACTCAATGAGAAGGAATTCATGGGCAGGACCCTTAACGTAAACAAGGCCCGCCCCCGCCGCAGCGGCGGAGGAGGCAGGCGCTCCGGAGGTCGTTTCTAACCACCGGCGGTCAGGTAGATGATAAAATCGCCGGTGAATCCCGGGCAGGCGGTTAGATTTACTGCATGATTTTATGACGGTTGAGGATTTCGAATAGACGGATATTTTTTCATCCTTTATATAGAACAGGCCTAAACCGAGGACAACCTGATAAGAGAAAAGATTCGCGGGGCTTTGACGTCCTGTGAAAATAAGAGGAGGGAACCCTTCGGGGAAATCCCTCCTTTTTTTGCATGGAGTGTTTGCCGGTGAACCGTTCTAGTCCGGCTTTATTACCGTTCCATGCCGGTGGGCGTAAGCCTTGGCCAGCTCGGTCCCCAGAAAAATAACCAGGGTGGAGTAGTAAACCCACAGCAGGCCCACCACCAGTGTGCCGGCAGCGCCGTATGCCGACCCTATTCCGCTGAAAGAAAGGTAACGCCCGATCGCCCATTTCCCGGCATGAAAGAACAGAGCGGTAACTACCGCCCCAAAACCTATATCTTTCCAGGCCAGCTTGGCATTCGGGACGTAGATGAGCATCGAACCGAACAGAATAATATAAATAATGATGGTGCCCAGAGTGCTCAGCACATTCATCAGGTTGCCCATATCCCCAAATACCAGGTTGAGGGCTGTCTTCAGAAGTACCGACAGTATCAGAAGCAGCCCCATTCCCAGAATTATAATCAGGGATACCAGCCTCTTCTTCAGCCAGTTCTTCACCGCCCGGTCGGGCCTGGGCTTCACCCCCCAGATCCTGTTCATCGCCTTCTGCAGCTGGACGAAAACAGCGGTGGATGAAAATATCAGGGTGGCAATACTTATAATGGCTGATATCTTCCCCGCCAGCTTCTGCTGTTCTATATTGGTCAGAACCACGTCCATGATCCTCAGGGCCGCCGGACCCAGCAGCAGCTCCAGTTCGGCCACCATCTCCTGGTGAAAGGAAGCCGAAAACAGACCGGTGACCGAAAGCAGCAGCACCATCAGCGGGGCTATCGACAAGGTGGCAAAGAAAGCCACCGCCCCGGCCAGGGTGAAGATATCGTCCTCGAAGATATCCAGGGCCGCTTTCTTCAGCGTCAGCAGTATGCCGGGAACCTTCATTTTTGCCACTTCCCAGACTCAAACCATGTTAACGTTCGTATTTTCAAGCTCGGGCAATATATCCCAGAACCCGGGCCCGACATGATAATTCTATTTTATGGGATTGACGGATTCAAGTTTATTCGTGCCGGTACCGGCATAAAACCCGGGACGGGGCCCGGAATTTAATTGCAAACCGCACGAGAGATTCAGAAGCTTCTCAATGCATACTGTAAGGCCGGGAACCATATAGAGCGGCAGAGCAGCCTAACCCCCGGCGCCGCGTTTCTGGCATGTATTCTGCATTGAAGAGACAACGGAAACAATGGGCGGTAGCCCCTTCTTCCCCCTCTGTGCCGAGATTATGCGTCGAATATAAAGAAAAAAATGTTTGTCGTAGGAAAATCACCCGATCGTCTTGTTCTATAGGGCAAAACGATATTCCCGGGGGATATTCCAGTTATCGGCAGCGGCGGCATGAAAACGCGCCCGATTCCCTGGACCTGGCGGCTTTGCCTATAATCCGGCAGGTTACAGGTATGCGTAATTAAGGAGGTCTATTTTGACTACCGACTACAAACTTGAGACAGCTGACCCGGATCTGAGCCCTGAGGGCAGGAAGATTGAAAAACGCTTCTGGAGAAACTGGTTTTTTCTGGCAGCGGTACTGTTTATCGCCATCTCCGGCCTGGCGACTGCTATACCCCCTCTTCTTACCGGGCGAATCAGCAGCCCATGGCCGTGGCTGAAGACGGACCTGGTCCTTATAGCCGGCCTCTCAGTGGTGGTGCTGGCCTTCATCGTTTACCTGACCCAGCAGCAGAGAGAGGTCGAGAAGATGAGAACGGCCATGCAAAAATTGATGGAAGATAAGACCCAGCAGTATAAAAGAGATAACTCGCGCTTACGCGCCCTTTTGAGCGTCAGCCAGAAAATGTCCATGGAAACCGATACCAAGCGTGTTTTCTCCGCCATAACCGATGCCTGCGTGGAGACATTCAACTGTCAGAGATCTTCTCTGATGCTCGTTGATAATGAGAGGAAGGAACTGATTATTGAGTCGGTCAGCGGAGAAACGGATAAAAATATTCTACAAAAGAGGATCAGAATCGGAGAAGGTATCGCCGGATGGGCGGCCGAGAAGAAAAAACCCGTTCTTATCAGTGACACTTCCGACTTCGAAAAATACCCTGAACTGGAATTCAATAATCCGTCTATCCTGTCAGCCATGATTGTTCCGATAATTCTGAGGGACGAAGTTGTAGGCGTTTTAAACATAAGCTCCAAATCGGAAGATACCAGTTTCGATGAAGAAGATTTGAATGCCCTTCAGGTATTCGCCGAGAATGTGGGGGCCAGCATCAGGCACAAGGAGCAGACCGACTGGCTGAAATCGATGATCGAAAATGTTTCAAACCGGCGGAACGGCGCCCAGGACCGGGATCTTGAAGGACAGAAGACATAAATCCGGCAATAAGCGGCTTCGATGTAATATTGTTAATATATATTTACAAATTATAACTTTACTGGCGACGGCGCCTTCCGGGAGACGGGAGAATTCATCCACCTCTCAATCGCTCTTCTCCTGTTCCAGCCTGCGGGCGGAGTTGACGAGATTGTAAAGATAGATGGCGAAAGGCCGGTAGGCCAGGTGCGACCACTTTGAAAACGGCACCTCCACCACCAGCATGGGAACCAGAATGGCCAGGTGGATCACATAGGTGTAATAGGTGGCGTATACTATCCCGCTGATCCTGAATATATGAACCAGTATCCCGGTAAGGGTGGTAAGAAACAGCATGATCAGGAACAGCCAGTCGGTGGAGTGGGAATAGCGGTGCTTCTCGCCGCTCTTTCTGATCCTCTGCACGCTCCAGATTATTATGGCCAGCAGCAGGCCGAAGGTGGCATAGTAGCCGAGAAACCTCTGGGGGTGATATACCGGGTGAATCTTCTCCACCTGGAACCAGGGCAGGAATACCACGATCATTGTGAACATTATGGTATAACCGGACATCAGGAGCCAGTGAAGGGCCCAGTAGCTCTTATCGCTGCATTTGGACAGTTTTATCTGGGTGGCGAAGTGATATATAAGGTTCCACGCCTCCTTTACATAGAGGTAAAGCGGCGGATTGACCTCCTTGTTCCTGATCACCACCTTCAGATACATATTGAAAATGTTCGAAAGCAGGAAGAAGGATATTATCGCGGCCATCACCCAGTCCCCGATTTCGATGATGCTGACGAATGTCTCGCTGTCCATCCCCTCGACAAAGCTGTTGATCCTGACCCCTCCCTCGGCGTTAATCAGCCCGGCGGGGTCGGCGGTGGGAGGAAGAAAAATGGCGAACAGGAGGATAACCAGAAGCGATACTGCCCCTATCGCCCCGAATTTCCACGCCCTGGAGGTGTAGAACCTGCGCGAGAACCCGGTCCAGTCGTAAACCGAGGTGAGGTATCTTCTCAGCGACATCATGATCTCGCCGGGATTGGACTGCCTGGGGCAGGTTTCGCTGCAGTCCCCGCAGTAGTAGCAGAGCCAGGGGTCCAGAGAGCCCTGTATATCCTCTTCCATCCCCAGTAGGGTGTAGCGGAGCAGCTTCCTTGGAAAGGAGGAGTTTTCCTCCACCAGGGGGCAGACGGCGGTGCAGTGCCCGCAGTTGTAGCAGGCGGTAAAGTCAACTCCACCGAATTTCTCTATTCTGGAGGCGAATCTGTGATCGACTCTAGCCATCCTGTTCCCTTCCTGCCCGGTAATAGTAGTACTCGTCCATATCATCCATCCGGTCCACTTCTACCTGGCCGTACTTCATAAGCGACATCAGGTGATAGGTGACCGTACTGGCCTTCAGCCCGCACCCTTCGGCGATCTCCGGTATGGTTCTGGGCTCTTCCTTCAGTTCTTCCATGATTAGTTTCCTGACCCTGTTGAAATCCTTGACCTTCTCCCGCAGCCCGGCGGGAACCTCCCGCTTTTTCTTCATCTCTTCAACAGTTTTCTTCTTCTCGTTCATCCGGCTGGTTCCTCTATTCTATCAGGGCCTCTATCATACTCTCTATCTCGGCGTCTGAATTTCCCTTAAGCTGAATGGCGTTTACCGGGCATACCGGCAGGCACATCCCGCACCCCTTGCAGTTCGCTTCATTGACAACCGCCACTTCCTTGTCCCGATAATTCTCCTTTACGAAGGCGTCAAAGGGGCAGGCCTGCTCGCACTTTCCGCACCAGCTGCATATCGACCTGTCCACCATCGCCAGGGTCGGCTCCAGTTCTATCTCTCCGGAGCTTACCAGCGCGTTGGATTTTACCGCCGCCGATAGCGCCGAATTCATGGCCTCGGTGATATTCCTGGGTGAATGGCAGGCCCCCGCTATGAAGATCCCGTCGATGACCACCTCCACTGGCTTCAGCTTGGGATGAACCTCGTTGAAGAACCCGTCCCTCCCCACCGGGACCTTGAGAATATCAACCAGCTCCCGGTTCTGTCCGGGAACCATCCCGGTGACCAGTACCACCAGGCCGGAGGCCGCCTCCATCTCTCTTCCCAGGGTCAGGATATCGTTTACTTTCACCACCGTTTC
This sequence comes from Candidatus Krumholzibacteriales bacterium, assembly GCA_046483305.1. Taxonomy (GTDB): domain Bacteria; phylum Krumholzibacteriota; class Krumholzibacteriia; order Krumholzibacteriales; family WJIX01; genus WJIX01. The sequence goes on from JAWODM010000043.1 coordinate 72,706, forward strand.
GCCGCCTTCGCTTACAACCCCGGGAAGCTCGTCATCCCGGCTCTGGAAATAGATATCCCCCCCTGAACAAGATCTCTCATACAGCTCTTCCAGCTTGCCGTAGCTTCTTACCCCTCGGTGGAAATGGTAATTCTGCACCTCCGGGAACCTCTCCCTTACCAGGTTGGCGGTATGAATGGCGGCGGCGCAGCAGTACCTGGAGCAGTATTTATTATCCCCCTCAATCTGCCTGCTTCCCACGCAGTATATGTAAGATACTGTCTTTACCTCGCTGCCCGCCCACATCAGCCTGTCGCTGTCCGGGTTAAGCTCCAGGTGCCTTCTAAGCTCCTGCAGAGTCACTACATTATCTATTTCGCCGTAACCGAACTCTCCTTTCGTCGGCTGATAGGGGCTGAATCCGGTGCATAGGACCACCGCTCCCACTTTGATATCGATGGTCTCAGCTTCCTGCTCCAGGTCAACCCCGGGAAGTATCTCAGCGCACTTCCCGCACCTGGTGCAGCTGTTCATATCTATGGCGGGGGTTTCCGGGAACTGCCCGGGATAGCTCATCATGAACGCCTTCCGGGAGGCGAGCCCGAAGTTGAAGCCGTCAGAAACCTCTTCAGGGCATGTCTTCATCGCCTCTTTGACCTTATCCCGGAAATCGTCTCCGTCTATACCGGCCTGCTCCGGAAGGAAATACCTGGGGTTCTTTCTCAGGGTAATCTCGAAGCTCCCCACGCTCCCCGAACTGGAAATCACCTCGGTTCCGGCAAGAAGGGTTATCCGCTCGCTTCCGGCAATCTGATCGTACAGTCTCCGGGTTATCTCTTCGCCCTTCTGGCCGCTGGTGTAGAGCTCGCCCCACTGACCGGTTCTTCCTCCGGTGTAATGTTCTCTTTCAATCAGATACACACTGGAGCCCATATCCGCCAGTTCGATAGCCGCCCTCATTCCGGCGACCCCCGCTCCCACCACCAGCATGGCGTTTTCGCTCCTTATGGAGGAGGGGGTCAGGGGCTCAGACAATCTCACCTTGGCCACCGCCATCTTTACTATCTGAAGGGCCTTCTCGGTCGCCTGCGCCGGTTTGTCTGAATGAGCCCAGGAGACCTGCTCTCTGATATTCGCCTGAACGTAGTTATAGGGATTCAATCCCGCTCTCTCGGCGACGGACCTGAATGTGAACAGGTGAAGCTTCGGAGAGCAGGAGGCCACCACCAGCCCGTCTATATCGTTCTCTTTTATATCATTTATCATCTCATTCTGAGCGGAGTCGGAACAGGCGAACATGGTGGTCTTGGCCAGCGCCACCCCCTCCTCTTCGGCGATGGCGTCTCTTATCGCCTCCACATCCACATAATCGGAGATATTGGAACCACAGTAACATATGTATACCGCTACCCTGTTTCTCATTCCATCTTCCTTCCGGCCAGATATCCGGCGGCTTCAGCGGCCGCAGCCCCCGCCGAAGATATCGAATCCGGTATATCCATCGGCGCCGAGGCGGTCCCTGCCACGAACACACCGGGGATGCTGGTCGAAGCGGGGCTGGAAAGGATATCGGTCTGCCTGACATAACCGTAGTCATCCAGTTCCAGGCTCAGGTCTTCGAACAGCCCTTTCGGCTCGCGGTTGGCGAGAACCCCCACCGAAAGCACCACCATATCGTGCTCCGCCTCCCGGATTTCGCCGCTCTCCACATCCTCGTATTTCAGGGTCAGGTCTCCGTCATCCTCCCCCTCTATCTCCGCAATCTTACCCTTCACGAATTCCACCCCCATATCGGAGGTCTGAGTGTAGAACTCCTCGAACCCCTTACCGAAAGCCCTGATATCTATGTAATAGATGGTCACATCCGCCATCGGAAGCGCTCCCAGCACCAGCTGGGCCTGCTTTATCGAGTACATGCAGCATATCTGCGAGCAGATAGGGTTACCCATGGTCTCATCCCTCGAGCCCGCGCAGAGAACGTAAGCTATGTTATCGGGCATCTTCCCGTCCCCCGGCCTCAGGACATTGTTGTAGGGGCGGGTGGGCACCAGCTGCCTCTCCATCTGCATGGAGGTAATGACATTCCTTAAGCTTTCGAAGTTGTACCTCTCTATCCCGGATGGGTCGAACAGCTCGAAGCCGGTGGCAAGTATCACCGTCTTTACGGTTATCCGGATCTGTTCTTCTTCCTGGGTAAAATCGACCGCGTCGGCCGGGCAGACCCTCTCGCAGGCGCCGCAGAGTATGCAGTTGTCCAGGTCTATACTGGCTATCCTGGGGCTGGCTATACTGAATGGTATATAGGCGGCTTTGCGCCCCACCAGGTCATACTGGTACTGATCCCGGACTACCACCGGGCATGCCTCCTCGCAGTCCTGGCATCCGGTGCACGCCTTCTCGTCTATATAACGGGGGTGTTTTACCAGAGTGCCGGCGAAGCTCCCTCCGGGATCTCCGGTTATCCCCCTGACCTCGCTGTTGGTGAACAGGGTGACGTTGGGATGGCGGGTTGTCTCGGAGACCTTGGGAGTGGCTATGCAGGCGGCGCAGTCCAGGGTGGGGAATACCTTGCTCAGCTGAAGCATCTTTCCTCCCAGCGAGAGGTCCTTCTCCACCAGGAGGACCGTGTAACCGAGGTCTCCCATATTAAGGGCCGCCTCCTGTCCGGCGATACCGCCTCCCACTACCAGAACGTCGAAGCTCTTATGCCCGGCCCGCTCATTCATGCCGTATCTAATCACCCTCTCCGGAGATTTGTCCGGTAAAACTTTTCATCTGCCTCACGAAAGGTTCCGAGCACACCGAGCATATCGCGGCCATCCTCAGCCTGGCCGGGTCAATTCCCTCTTCTTTCATCATTTCCTGGGTTGTTGAGACGATATCCGCGGTCATCTCGGTGCATCTGTCGCTGTAGGGGCAGTCTGTTCCGTCAGCCGCTATGAATACCCCGCCGAACCCCTTATGGAAGGCGTGCATGATCCACCTCGGTTTTATAGCGCTTGAGCATGGAACCGGTATAACGTAAACCGTCGGCGGGTAATGCATCTTCATCAGACCGGCCATATCTATTGCGGGATCGGAGATCTTCTCCGTCGAAAATACCAGTATCGAAGGTGAATCCTTCATTTACCCCTATTTCTTCTTGATGAAAATCCTGAAGTATCCGGACTCTTCAACCGTCCCCAGGTAATCATGCCCCTTCTTCTGAGCCCACTTGGGGACATCCCTCTTGGTCCCCTCATCCGAGGAGAGTATTTCCATGGTCTGGCCGGAATCCAGCTTGCCCAGTGATTTCTTGGCGGCCAGAAGAGGCCCGGGACAGGCCGTTCCCCTGGCGTCAACCTTCTCATCTACTTCCATCGCTTTAAGTTCTTCAGCGTCCATTATATGAACCTTTCCTGTTAAATAAACATGTGTATATCCGCTTCCTCGGCCGCTGTGAGATATTCCCCGATCCCGCAGATATCATCGGCGATATCGACAAAATCCTCCAGCTTCTCCCCGCCCCACAACTTCCCGGCCAGTCCACAGATGTGTACCGTTACATTGGTCAGTTCCTTGGCTTCTCTGAAAAACTCCAGCCAGGGGCTCACGTTGAGCCGCTCCATGGATGCCAGAAACTCCTCTCTGAGGTGGTTGCTCTCGGAGAGCTGGAGCTGGTCGGTGTCCTCGGCGATCTCCTTCTTGAACGCCCGCGCCCCCTGAAGAAGCACGAACACCTCCACATCCATATCATCCGCGGCAGCCCCGCTGAGAACAACCCCCGCGGCGGTCAACCGGTCCAGAGAGCCCGAAAAGAGCCCGATTGTCATTTTAGCCATAACTGATCCTCCTGACTTATTATCCGCATACTGATCCCTGAAAGATCTGAATCAGATGCCTGAAAGCTAAGTGCCTGAATCAAAGATCCAACCTTTCTGCGCCGAAACACCCCGGAATAATTAACCCTCCGGCGATTAAATTTTCAAAGAAAGCTGAACGCCCGATTATGCCAGCAGCAGAATCTTTTGTCAAGAAATTATGGGTTCGTGTTACTGATTTGTGAGCCTGGATAAGCAAAAGAGAAATTCTTATGAGATATCTTCTCCGAAGGGCGCTTGTCAGAATAATTTCGTTTTCTCTCTGTGCCGATAATGGTTTAGACAGATGGATTAATCCCAACAAAACAGTCGGCGGCCCCACCCAATCCAGAACAGAGAAGCCGCATCACCAACAGTCAGGCCTACCCCGCGGGCGCCCTGCATCCTGCATCACGGACAAGCCTGTCCGTCAATAGTCGGTCACTCTTCTCCAAGTGCTTCTATGTCCGCAAGGTCTTTCTTCCTGCCCATTGATCGCTTGTTGTTAATGAATTCGTTCCGGCCGATGAAAAACACAGGCACTCCTCCGTAGCTGCCGGGGCTTTTCGCTGCGAACGCTTCTTCCCACGAAACACCTGTCAGGGAAGTAATCATATCAACGCGGATGGGGGGGACGCCAAGTTGAACAACCCTTTTAGGAGTGTAAAAGTCTTCTTTTTTGAGATCTGCGGAACCGAAACCGAATTCATTAAGAGCTTCCAGAACCCGGGAGGCATTCTCCGGGCTTGGACGCACGAATATGTCCATATCCCCGGTGAAACGCGGAGCCCCGTGGAAGGCCAGAGCGTAACCTCCGACAATAATAAATTCAACCTCGTGTTTGTTCAACAACGCGAATAACTTTTTGAAGTCTTGCTGAACTTCCATGGAATAATTTCCTGAAGGTATCTACTGCAGCCAGACGCTCCTCTGGCGACTTGCTGAGCCAATACGCCAGGTCAAGCTTTGCAGCGTCTGAGTCTTCAAGGCCGCGTTTTTTTACGATTTTCCTGATCATGTTAACATTCTACCACGCTTAATAGGATCAAGAAAGAGATAATTCGCCGTACCACTGATTTGTGGGGGTCAGATAAGTGAAAACGGGAAATTGCCGCGGGATATCCGGGGCTGAAACCGTTTTATCCTCGGGCCTCTTCAGACCGAAACCTGACAGGTTAGGCTAACGGCTGTTTCAATAGGAGAAGAGTTCATGATGGATCTGCGAATCCGGAACTCCGGAAGCAAGCAGGTCGGCCTCTAATTTTTTAATCATCGGTGGCGGCCCGCAGATGAAAAACTCGAACCGCGATAGGTCCTTCCCCAGCCGCCGATGCAACAGACCCAGATCGACGTATCCAGTCTCCAGTTCATCATGCGTCTCCACTCCGCTGAGTACGTGGACTACCTCGATGTGCTCCGCCTCGTCGATCTCGTCACGCAGGGCTATATCCTTCTCAAACCGGTTGCCCCAGAAAAGATAAGCCTCCCCAACGGGCATCCTTTCGAGCTCATGGATGATTCTCCTGAAAGGGGTTACTCCGATCCCTCCGGCCAGCATCACCACAGGACGCTCCGTGGTGAAGGCCTCCCGCCCGAAGATGCCGTACGGGCCGTCTACGAAGATCCGGTCTCCCGGCTTAACCCTCTGGAACCTGGTTGTCTCGCGTCCGAAAGCCTTCACTGTTATACAGATCTCACCACTGCCGGGAAGGTGTTTTGAGATTGTGAATGGCCTGGATGGGCAGATTCGGCAGCGCCTGAAGAACGCGAACTGCGCCGCCTTCGGCCTCAGTCTTCCCCGGACAGGGCTCATGGCAATGTCAGTTACCCCGTCTGCGGCCTGCCGCGCCCGGACCACCTCATAGAGAGCGCTGACGATCCCCAGCCTTGCCATGATACGCCAGATATAAAAGAGCGCTGCGGCGACAAACAGCCCCTGCCAGACATATCTCAGACCGGTCCCATTCAGCGTCATGCCGATTGGATAGGCATGTATGAACGCCAGGGGCAGAAGCAGGTAGCTTGAAAGGTGAGTTAAATACCAGACATCATGTCCCATCCTGGCTCGAAGAAAAACGCTGGAGATCACCAGATAGAGGAGGATCACCAGCGCGGCGATACCCAGGGGTACAAAGAGGTTGAGCGGCGCGGGCAGGTCCAGGGAGTAAAGCAGAATCCCCTTCTTCTCCAGATAATATGGCGTTAGAAACACAGGGTGCAGGAGAATCAGCAGCCCGATCGCAATACCAATCCGCCGGTGGAGCCTGATCAACCAGAGATAGTCGGGGGTCGCCCATCTGGCCGCCGCCTGGCGGTATCCCAACAGAAACTGCCAGAAGATCAGTATGGTCCCACACAGCGATCCTATCTTCGCAAGCAGCTTCCAGATGTTCAGCTCAAGCGAGGGTTCATTGAGCCGTATGAAGAAGGCCGGCGCGGCCGAGGTCACCACGATCAGGCAAACTAGCAGGATCTTTCTTCGTGTCAGCCGGTCGCTCATCGTATACTTCCGTGGAGCAGGTGTGGCTCTATGCATTCGATAGCAGCCATCTCACAAGTCGCTCTTTCTACTCTCTGTCAGGTTACCATACCAGAGTGGAAGGTTTGAATCAACGAATTGAGCATGCATTCGCAAAGATTCATCTTTTCAGTTCAGTTCGGTCGCCGCCTTCAAACGGGCTGGAAGGCCGGTATTCCCTTGATCTGATCAACCCGCAGCTATTATGTGCTTTCTGTCTAATAGCCAAATGACGGCCGCACAATTCACATTCATCTTCAGATCACTTCATCTGGAATTCCTTTGATAATTTTCTCTAAACAATCAGGTTTCACTTATTAAAAATTCTCTCAGTCTTGGAATGTGCTCCACACTTCTGAATCCTGTAATCCAAGTGGTTTGATGTAATTCCCGCGCAATGCGAGCCCGCTGACAGTATAAGGGAAAAAGGAATATTCCTGATTTTCTGCCCAGGAGGGATTCTCGCCAACGAACATGACTTTAATCGGCCCATCAGATAACAGGGCGCGTTTTTACGATTTTCCTGATTATGTTAACATTCTACCAGCTTAATAGGATCAAGAAAGGTATGATTCGCCGTACCAGATCCAGGGTGAGAGAAATACCCACAGGCATGCCCGCGGCACGCTGCCCCGGGGGTTAGTAGATATTACCAGTTTAATCCTGGCAGTATTAATAGTATACTTACATACAGAGGGTTTTTCGCAAGATTCCCCCCATCCGATCCCCATAAGCAAACATTACCAAATCAACTCCCAATCATGCAACCATCAATTTTTACTGCACCCGCCTCCCAGCATATCAATTCCTCCTGTCAACATAACAAAACTGGCAAATTTTTTACCGCCAACACTGAAGGCAACCCCCAACCCCAACACCCACGTCCAATTTTTAACTTTAAATCCCGCCTCAACTTATGTATCTTTAAACCCTATGAAAAAGATTAAACTCGGAAATACGGATATAGAGGCAGCCCCGGTTGGCTTCGGAGGGATCCCCATACAGCAGCTATCATTTGAGGATGCGAAGAAGGTCCTTCTGCGGGCCCTGGAAAAGGGTATTGATTTCTTTGACACCGCAAGGGGTTACACCGACAGCGAGAAGAAGATGGGAGAGGCGCTGAGCGATCACCGTGGCCGTATATGGCTGGCCAGCAAGGCGATGTCCCGTGACAGCAGGGGTATGAGGCTGGAGCTGGAGACCAGCCTCCGTAACCTTAAAACGGAGATGATTGACCTCTATCAGCTTCACGCGGTCGGAGACATTAAAACTCTAGATAGGGTAATGGGAAGGGGGGGCGCCCTGGAAACTCTTATCAAAGCCCGAGAAGAGGGAAAAATAAGGTGGATCGGCATTACCGGACACTCCCGCCCCGTTCTTCTGGAAGCGGTTGTAAGGGGCGGTTTTGATACCGTTCAACTGCCGTTTAATCCGATAGAAAACGAGTGGGAAAAAGAAGTTATCCCCGCCGCCAGGGAGAAGGGTGTGGGGCTTATCGGTATGAAGCCGGTGGCAGGAGGAGCTATCAGGAATGTTTCCGAATCTATCCGCTGGACCCTTGCCGGGGGGATTGATATCTCCATACCGGGGATGGATGCAATAGAGCAGGTGGATGAGAATGCAGCTGCAGGGGATCAGCCTCTGGAACTTACTTCAGAGGAGCTTGCCCGCCTTGAAGAGGACAGGAAGATGTGGAAGGGCAGGTTCTGCAGGCGGTGCGGTTACTGCATGCCCTGCCCGGAGGGTCTGAACATACCGTTTTTGCTTCTTATCGAAGCGTACTACACCCGCTACGGCCTGAAAGACTGGGCCCTGTCGCGGCTGAAGACTCTGGATAAAAAGTACGCCGACTGCATAGACTGCGGTGAATGCACAGGAAAATGCCCCTACGACCTTCCGGTAGCTGAACTGATGGAGAGAGCAGACGGAATAGTTATCTGATCATTCGCACTTTTCACTGAATTTCTTAACAACTGATTCTTCAAGTTTCACTGCCGCTTCCGGCGAATCCTCAAAACCTGTTATTACCCCCGCCATTCTGCCGTACTTAAACAGCATCACCCTGCCCCTGTACTTCATGGTGCCTGTTACCCGCCGGCGCCCGGGCCCGTCACCTTCAGCCCTGGTTGGCTCGCCCTCGAGTTTCTCCGAGAGCTGATTGAGAAGATCTGCGCTTTCTTCTGCTGTCTTGAACGAAAACAGGTAGAGCTTTCCATTTTCCCCGCCGAAACTGTAACCGGCGGTTGCTGCCGGGGGTAGCGCTCCGCTACCAAGGACACCTTCCGCTATGAAACCGGCGCTTCCCTGATCCATCCCCTCTTCCGGGAGCCAGGCGATCTGCTCCGGCTTTGTGCCGCTTTTCTTGATATCCCCGGCCAGGGCAATGGCAAACTTCTTCATCGCCCCTGAAAGAAATTCGCTCTTTTCGTAAACACTGACCTTGACGTAGAAATCGCCCTTCCAGAAATGAAGCGAATAATCTCCGGAAAACGACATATCGCCCACTCCCTCTTCGTTCTCTTTTCCCCGGCTGAACTGGGAGTAGATACCGTATGCCATTTTGTCGTTTCCATGCCTGTAGACCTCCACCATCAGCTCATTTTCCCCGCCGGCGGTTAAGTTCTGAACCGCCGCCTCCTTGAAATCGTACGAAAGAAACTTCTCGGCTGAGCCGTTTATATACTCCCAGAGGTTGTCGGCGTGATAAACGGCCGGTTCTCCCTCCCTGCTCCAGCCGGACGGCAGTTCCATATTGGATATAAGCTCAAGAGCTGTCTGGCCCTGGGTTTCTGTCTCTTCCGCATGGGCGGCGGATGAAACAACCAGTATTAATACAAAAATGATCTTGAAAAACTCTGACCTGATCTTCATTGCGGCCTCCCTCTTCTGCGGCATTCAATCAACTCCGGATATACATTATATATTCCACATCAGCGGCGGAACCGCAACATTTTACTGTTTTTAAACTGATGGTTTTATATTATTCTTAAGAGGAATTTAAACTTGAAGGGGCAGCCATGGGATTTATCAAGAGATTTCTGGGCCTGGAGCAGGAGCCGGGAGAGCCCCGGAAGATCAGCGACAGGATCTTCGACGAAGTAATATCGGAGTCGGAGCTTCCCTGTATGGTCTACTTCTACCATCTGTGGTGCTCGTCGTGCCAGGTGATGGGAGGGCTTCTGAACGAGATCGGGCCTGAATACGTGGATAGAGCCAGCTTCTACAAGATGGATATCATGAAGGATCCGCACACGGCGGCTAAATTCAACATCAAATCAGTTCCCAGGGTAATATGCTTCAAAGGCGGAGAGGCGGCGGATTCGCTGGAGAGGCTCATCCCCCTGGATGAGCTCAGGGATTGGGTGGAAAGCCAGGTTAAGTAAGGGGAAAGGAAAACGTTTTGAAGGAGAAGGTTATAGACGGAAAAGTTATCAGGATAGTTCAGGGCGATATCACGCATCAGGAGGTTGACGCCATTGTCAACGCCGCCAACTCCAAGCTTCTGGGAGGGGGGGGAGTGGACGGAGCGATCCACAGAGCGGGCGGGGAGGCAATAATGAAGGAGTGCGATGTCATCAGGAAGAAGGAGGGGGGATGCCCCGCCGGGCAGGCGGTAGCGACCACCGCCGGGAAGCTCAGCGCGAAGTGCGTGATCCACACGGCGGGCCCGGTATGGACAGACGGGGACAGAGACGAGGACGACCTTCTGGCCTCCTGCCACCGGGAAAGCATCAGGATCGCCGCCGGGAAGGGGTGCAAGACGGTGGCCTTTCCGGGGATAAGCATAGGGGCCTACCGGTTCCCGGCGGAGAGAGCGGCCGGGATTGCGATAGGAACAGCGGCAGAAGAGCTCAGGGATACCGATGTGGAAGAAGTACGTTTCGTTCTGTTTGGCAGAAAAAACTATGATATCTACGCCGCGGCCCTGGATGACCTGAAGGAGTAAAGGAGCGCTGTTTTGAAACGTCTTGTTATTATCATCTTCATGGCCGCAGCAATGACGGCTAATCTTTCCTCCGCCGAGAGGGACGAGTTCTTTTTCAAGGTGGGAGCCGGAGCGGGAACCACTCTTCTTAACAACCTGGCCGATGAGCTGGATACCCAGGGGCGCGAGCTGCCCTTCCCCGAATATTCCATCATGGTCTCTTTCGGAAAGACCTTCGCCGATAACACCATAAGGGCGGAGGCGGGGTTCGGGTTCTCCCTCCTTCCGGATATAAGGTATCAGAACGAGTACGAGGACTTCACCGAGGATATGTCCCACTACGACTTCTCTCTACTGGTAAGAAGAATTCTGGCGCCGGGAAGAAAGCTGTTTTCTCCATCCATCGGGGCCGGTTTCGGATACGGAAGGACCAACCTGATCGAGGGGGGCGGGCGGCTGGATTCCTTCGAGATCCTCGGCTCCATTCAGTTCGACTCTGAGATCCGCGACAACATGGACCTCTTCGTTGAGCTTTTCTACATACAGGGGCTGTCAGAGAAGAAGTTCGGCGCACCCTATCTGGAAAGCCTAAGCAGTGATGTTCTGATCGGCAGCGACGGCCAGCCGTTAAAGGACAGCTACGGGTCGGCCGGCCTGAGAGTAGGCATCACCGTCTGGCTCAAGCTGATGGAAGAGAGATACTGATAATAATTTTATCCCGTATTGAACAGATTTTCCGGATTCCGCTGGCTGATTTTCTTTCTTCTTCCGTACATAAGGTCGTCGAAGAGAAGGGCCATCCTCTGGTTCAGCCGGTTCCTGGAGATATAGAACCTCACCAGCCGGTGCATCAAGCTGTCCGGCTTTGAATATGGGCATACTGCAAGGCAGACCCCGCAGTCGGTCCCGATCCTCTTCCAGAACCGGTAGCACTTCTCCTGCTCTATGGACCAGTGGCGAAATCCCCTGCTTTTTGGCTCTTCCCCCGAGCTGATAGCCGAAGTGGGGCAGTTGTCCGAGCACTTCCTGCAGATCATGCAGAAATCCCCGATATGCTGATTCTGTGAAGGGCCGGCCTCCAGCTCCAGCTCGGTGGTAACCACCGCCAGCCTCACCAGCGGCCCGTACCGGTAGTGGATCAGCACCCCCAGCCTTCCCAGCTCCCCCATCCCGGCGTCTACGGCAAGGGGCACGCAGAGAGTCTGATAATTGGCGTCGTTGTGGGCCCTGGCCCGGTACCCAAAACTCCTTATGTAAGCGGCGATTATATCCGAGACCTTCGCCGCTTCCACATACTTGCGGAAAGATTCCTGTATTACCGTGCCGGTGGGGGCGCTTAATATCATCTCCGGGTCCATCTGCAGGGCTATTACTATCGCACTTTTGTGGTCGGTTGCGACCTCTTCGCCCCAGCTTTCGGCGTGCCTTCCCCTGTGGCTGTACAGGTGATAACTTTTAAGCCGGGCGAACCCCACATCGCAGGCGCCGTAGAAGACGGCCGCGTCGGTTATGAACTTCTTCAGCGCGGCGGGGTCGATCTCCTTCTTCTCCTCCGCCGGCTCCCCCTGTGATACAGGAATGGTCCTTTCTATATATTCGAAAGCGGCCTGGTAGACAGGGGCGGCGTACCGGTGGTAGTAAGTGTGGCCCGGCTCACCGAACTCGGGCATGCCGTGTATCTCTTTGTCTATTTTCGCCTTTTCCGGCTTATCCCAGTAATACTCCTCCATCAACTCCGGATAATGGCGCAGGTTGTTCCTGGAGAACATGTTATCCCGCTCGTCGTATCTGAGCGCCGCGGCGGGATTCCGCTTTTGCTTTTCCCCCGGAAAGAATTTGATAATGGAGACAGCCCCCAGGGCGGCGATCAGGACCACCGCGGCGATATTAACCCACCTTACCCACGCCAGATCCAGGCCGGAGTTCATCAGAAGCCAGAAGGCGCAGTTGAGGGCCAGGAACAGGCCTGCCACGGCAGCGGCCCTGTATCTTCTTTCGCGGATTGAGGTTGCCGCCAGCGCCAGAAAAAAGAAAGAAATACCGGCCAATAGAATTATGTTGATTGCCCGAATCGCGGTTTCCATAACCAGGACCTCGCATACCTGCTGAAGCTAACTATTTTATACAATATAACATTTGCCTGAAACAGGCAAAATATGTATGATACTATCAATAAATTGAGCTGTAACATTAAAAACTGCCTCTGGCAAGTTTTTAATTCTCTTACTATAGCGCAAATCTTTCGGGAGGAACTTACCATGGAAATGCTTCTCTCCGGTAACGAAGCGCTGGCCCGTGGATTCTTCGAATTCGGGGGCGAATTCGCTTCGGCTTACCCCGGTACGCCCAGTACCGAGATACTGGAAACCATAGGCAGACATTTCAAGGACACCGTTTACGCGGAATGGGCTATCAACGAGAAGGTGGCCCTGGAGAACACCGTTGGAGCCTCATACGGGGGAGCGAGGTCGATCGCGGTAATGAAACATGTAGGCCTGAACGTGGCCGCAGATCCTTTGATGACACTGTCATATACCGGGGTCAACGCAGGGCTGCTGATAGTCAGCGCCGACGACCCCAGCCTCCATTCCTCTCAGAACGAGCAGGATAACCGCTGCTACGGGAAATTTGCCTCCATCCCGGTTCTGGAGCCCTCCGACAGCCAGGAAGCGAAAGATTTTGTCAGGTACGGCTTTGAGATAAGCGAAAAATTCGACACCCCGGTACTCCTCAGGCTCACCACCAGAATATCCCACTCAAAGGGCATAGTCACCATCGGAGAGAGAGAGGAAACCGAGAATCACGGCTTCGAAAGAGACATACAGAAGTACGTGATGGTCCCCGCTCACGGGATCAAGCGCCACGCCGAGGTTATAAAGAGACTGGAGAAACTCAGCGAGTTCGCGGAAGATACACCGCTGAACCAGATAATATGGAATGACAGGAAGGTGGGAGTGGTCACCGGCAGTATCGCCTATCAGCATACCAGGGACGCATTTCCCGAAGCCAGCATACTGAAGCTGGGTATGGGATACCCCCTTCCCATGAACAAGATCAGGGAGTTCGCCTCCGAAGTGGACAGGCTGTTCGTGGTTGAGGAGCTGGAGCCGTTCTACGAAGAACAGATAAAGGCGGCCGGCATAGAGGCCGACGGCAAGAAATACTTCTCAAACTACCTGGAGCTCAATGTGACCAGGGTGCGCAACGGCTTTATCGAAGCGGGAGTCATCGACGGGGAGAAGACCGGGATAACGGAGAAGGAAAAGGTAGTCCCCCGTCCTCCGGTTCTCTGCCCCGGCTGCCCTCACCGCGGTATCGTATACGCCATGAAACAGTGCCGGGTGTACACCACCGGCGATATCGGGTGCTACACACTGGGAGCCCTGGCACCCCTGAGCCAGATAGACTCCTGCCTCTGCATGGGCGCCTCCATAGGAAAGGCGTTCGGGATAGAAAAGGCGGGGAAAACGGTCAGGAAAGCGGTGGCGCTTCTCGGTGACAGCACCTTCCTTCACAGCGGGATAACTGCTCTGGCAACAGCGGTTTATAACAAATCAACCATCACCGTTATCATAGCGGACAACCGGATTACCGCAATGACCGGCGGGCAGGACCATCCGGCGACCTCCAGGACCCTGATGGGTGAGGAGACCAGCGCCGTCGACCTGGCGGAGCTCTGCAGGTCGCTGGGAGCGGGGAGCGTCAGAGAGGTGGACCCCTACGATATTGAGGAATCCATAAAAGTCATCAAGGAAGAGCTGGACAGAGAGTGCGTATCGGTGATCATCACCAACCGGCCCTGTATGCTCTTCCCCAAAAAGATTACAGATAAACCCTACCGGATAGATACCGCCAGGTGCATAGCCTGCGGCAAATGCTTCAAGGTGGGTTGTCCGGCAATCACCGGTTCGGGCGAAACCGACGAAAAGGGGAACTCCATCCCCGTGATCAGCCCGGTACTCTGCACCGGCTGCTCCATATGCGCTCAGGTATGCCCGGTAGACGCAATTGAAATAACAGACTGATAATCTGCAAGAAAGGATTTTGCAATGAAGAACGGAACCACCAATATTCTCCTGGCCGGCGTGGGAGGCCAGGGAGTCCTGCTGGCAAGCGAAATTCTGACCGAAGTCGCCAAATCGGCCGGCCTGGACGCCAAGAAGAGCGAAGTACACGGAATGTCCCAGAGAGGGGGAGTGGTGACCAGCCACGTCCGTTTCGGCAAAGAGGTCTTCTCGCCCCTGATCCCGGAAGGGGAAGCCGACGCGCTGCTCGCGCTGGAGATAGCCGAGGGACTGCGGTGGATGCATGAAATAAGAGAGGGCGGCAGGGTGGTGGTCAATGACCAGAAGATCATACCGACCATAGTCTACTCGGGCGGGGACTTCGAATATCCCGATTCAGCCGCCGAGAAAATAATGGAGAACAACCCGGACGCCATGATAGTCAAAGCCTTCGATATAGCAAAAGAGCTTGGTAATGTGAGGCTGGTAAATACCATCATGCTGGGAGCGCTCTCCCAGTCGCTGGACCTGGAAGAGAAGATCTGGCTGGATGTTATTGAGAGAATGGCCCCAAAGGGTACCGGCGAGCTGAACAAGAAGGCGTTCGGAAGGGGAAGAAGCTACTCGGCCTGATTAAACCGGGTTATAGTTCCGGCTTTGTTTATTCCTGCTCCCTTATCGTTTTGAGGGCGTCTGACAGCACCTTCAGCACCCGCCTGTCTTTGTCCCTGCCGGTTGCTTTCTTGCTGTCAATGATCCGTTCCAGTTTCAGTACCATTACCTTTATTCGCCCCAGCGGTATTTTAATAGTATTATCCATTTCTTCTTCGAACCCGCCGAGACCGTGCATATGAGTTACTATATCAAAAAGCTCCACCCCGCGCCCGGCAAACACCGGAGGGTTCGAACCGGAGGGCGGAACATAAATGCTTCCGACTTTCCTGAGAGCTTTTTCCAATCCCCTGTCCGGGATCTTACGGAACCAGAGGCCGATGTCCTGGGTCACCACCGGAGCCCCCTGAAGCGCTGCCGCGGATAATCCAACAATAATGAAATCGACTTTCTGCCTGACCAGCTCCTGAAGGAACTCAAATTCCTTTTCTCCGAAAATTAAACGATCTTCCACGCCTTATCGCTCTCCTCAGTCTCTCAACAGGCTCATCTTCCAACAGCAGGAGAGTGTGCCTGACATTATCAGGGTCTGTATCCCTGTATTTTCTGTGGATTCTCTCTGTTTCCGATAAAATATCCCGGATTCTTTCACTGCGGGTAGGCGCCTCTTCCAGCAGGCCAGAAATGGGAACTCCCAGATACTCCGCTATCTGCACCACCGACCGGGGAACCACGGTATCTTTCCTGGCAAGGTGATAGAAAGCGTTCCGGCTTACGCCGGCCTCCTTCAGCATCCGGGCAGTATTAATACCCCTCTCGCAGCAGAGACCGGAAATCTTATCAAGTGATAATCTCATATTGATAATGTACCATATTATGGTACTATTGTCAAATTCAAAGGCTGGATTATCCTCATTCCTCTATATCAAACCCCAGCCCGGGCCTTCCGGTGGGGTACAGGGTCCCATCCTTCAGTATCACCGCCCCCGCGGAGGGGTCGCCGGCAAGCCCGAAATGGCCGTCCAGGTCGGCATAGGCCACATTCGGCCTGGCCAGGGCGAAATGAAGCCCGGCCGCTATTCCCAGGGCCGGTTCATCCATGCAGCCGACCATCACCTCCAGGCCGGCCGATCTGGCAACCGCGTTGATCTGAAGCGCCTCCAGAATTCCTCCCACTTTCATAAGCTTTATATTGACCATGTCGGCCAGGTCCCGCCTGACCAGCCGGAAGGCGTCCCTGAGGTTCATCAGGCTCTCGTCGGCCATTACCGGCAGCCCCACCTCTCCGGTCACTCTTTTCAGCATCTCCGGGTCTGCCCGCGGAGTGGGCTGCTCCAGCAGCTCCGGCTCCGCCGGCTCTGTCATTTCCACGAACCTCAGGGATTCCTCGAATGAGTACCCCTGGTTGGCGTCGAACCTCAGCTCTATCCCCTCCCCCACCTCCTCTCTCACCCTGATCACCTTTTCTATATCCTCGTCCACATCCCTTCCACCCTTGAGCTTAAGGGACCTGAATCCCTTCCCGGCGTACTCCCTGGCCTTCTCTATGGTATCTGCCAGCGGCATTATCCCGATGGTTATACTGGTCGCAATCCCTTCCCTGAACCCGCCCAGCAGCCGGAAGAGAGGAATCCCCGCCGCCCTGCCCAGGATATCGTGAAGCGCCATATCTATCATCGCCAGAAGAGAAGGGTCCCGGGGCAGTTCCCGCTTGAGCCTTTCCATGTGAAGCGCTATCCTCAGCGGATCCGCATCCTTCATACAGGGCCGGACCACCGAATCGAACTTCTCCATAACCGAATCGGCGGTCTCCCCGGTAACCTGCAGGTCCGGGGCGGCGCACCCGTAACCCTTTAAGCCCGTTTCTGTTTCCGCGCGGAGGAATACCGCTTCCACCCTGTCGATGGTCTCGTAAGCGATGGCGTAAGGCTCCTCCAGGCGGAGTTCTGCCCGCCAGGCCTCCAAAAGGGTAATACGCATAACTACCTCAATATCTCTTCTGGTAAATTTCCTCGGGGGACATATTCTTGAGGTCCTCGACCAGCGCGACCAGGTGCGCAATCATAATCTGCCATATCTTCTCGCCCTTTTCGGCGCTGGCCCTGGTGGGGTCGCCTATCACTCCGCTCTCTGATATCTTCTTGGTGTACATATACCAGGCGACTCCCCGCTTGGAAGTGAATTCCAGGTAACGGCTCGAAAACCCCGGCACCGATTTTACCGCCTTGTCCATCTTTACCAGTTCAGGCCTGACCGCCAGGGAAGTGCTGGTTTCGATCTCTCCGGCATGTATGTCGTTAGGGGTTTCGATCATCTTTTCTATATCCACGTCGCTGGTCTCCCCGGTATCCACGCATACGAATATCCTGGCATCCCTGGTTATCTTCTGAGCGGCGTAGTTTACCGCCGGGATATTCCCTCCGTGCCCGTTTATGATTACCAGCTTGTTAATCCCGTTTGCCGCCGCGCTCATCCCTATTTCATATACCAGGGAGGCGAGGGTATCGTTACTGATACTGACAGTCCCCTTGAATTCCTCATGCTCGTATGAGACCCCGTACGATATGAGGGGAAGCACCAGCGGCCTGGGGTCGCTGCAGGCCTCCGCTATTCGCCCGGCCAGGTACCCGGCGTCGAAGGCGTCGCTGTCCAGAGGAAGGTGTGGCCCGTGCTGTTCCACCGAGCCGACCGGAAGAAGCGCGATATCCACCTTTTTCAGAATTTCAGCCGCATCCGCGCTGGTCAATTCCCCCCAGATATGGCTCCTGGCCCCCGGCCTGTCATCCCCGGCCTTCCTGCCCGCACCCCCTGCAGCTCCCGTCTCGAAAGGGTACGGCTTCTCTATCTCCGGGTCGGTCAGCGGATAGAAATCCAACCAGCCCCGCTTGACCCTTTTGACCGCTCCGTCCGAATGCTTCATGAATATCCGCCAGACCGGCTTCCTCAGATCAACCGGGATACTGTCCATCGGAGACTTTCCGGGATCGAACCTCAGCTTCATGATTTCGGGGTGTTCCACTCCTTCCGCACCCCCTTCAGGCTGGCGGCCGGCCTTCGCGTTGGCGAGCATATAAAGAAGGTGCTGAACCCCCTCCGCCTCCTGATGCACCCCGATCTCCCCCAGCCGGCGCAGGCAGTCTTCTATCTGCTCGCTGGTGTACCCGCACCTTCCCGGATCGGCCCCCAGGGCGGTAAGCATTCCCACTATCCTTCTGCATTTTTCGCACCTTCCGCAGGGCAGGACCCGCTCCCCCTCGATGTGGGCGGCGTGACAGGAGACCTGCTCCTTCTGAAGGTCCGGGTAGCGCTCCACCAGTATCTTCTCTATCAGCATTTCAGAGAGCGGCCTGATAATGGAAAACTGGCTGAGGTGCCAGCCCTTCCGCAGGTAATACCGCGACAGGGCGTTATCGAAATGCCTGCTCTGGTCGTACAGGCCGTTATAGTGTGTTATCCCGCGATGTGAACCCCTCTGGGTGGTGTCGAACTCGTCGCCGATTACTATCCTCCCGACCCTCTCCCGGCGGGCGATCGGAAGGGCCCCGAACAGGAACACCGCCACCGTCCACAGCCTTACCGGGTATTCGTCGCTCCTGAGACTGGCAAAGTCCTTCCTTATGAATGGAAGGTTGCGCAGCATGAAAGCGAAAATCCGGTCTGAGTTTACCCAGACCCTTCCGGTTTCAGGGTATTTCCTGCTGAAATAGCGGTAGGCGTTGAGAGCGGTGAACCAGTGCCTTCCCGACTCGTTGACGAATACCGGGTGGACCTGTTTGCCCGCCTCGGTCAGCGCTCCGAAGCTGAGCAGGCTGTCCTTTCCGCCGCTGGAAAGAACCAGGAACCTGTCGCTCTCGGTACTACGCAGCTTCCAGGAACTCTCTCTGGGCCTACCCTTCTCCCCTTCGAAAAGCAATTCCGCGCCGCAGTATCGTTCCAGTTTTTCGGGGGCCAGTTCCGCGGCCCTGCCGGTCAGAAAGGGGTTCGGCTCGAGAAACTTCTTAACATATATCTCCCTGGCGGTATTCTCCGCCATCTGCGATATGAACCGCCTGTCGCTTCCGTCAAATAGCCCCCGGAAGATTATCTTTCTGCAGAACAGCCCGTAATTGAGAGCAACCTGCGCGGTAATCATCGCCGCCAGGTTCAACGAAGAGGGGTTTTCGGGGTCGAAAACATTCTCCTCATAACTGTAGATAAGCTCGGCCTGATCCGCCCTTCCACCGGCAACCGCCCGGTAGGGGCATACGGCCCGCTTTCTTTCAACCCGTACCGGCCCCACCTCCAGCCTGTCAATTACCCGCAGAATTTCGCTGTTACTCCTGCCTTTTCCGGTTGTTCTGCCCTTTCCCGGCATATCCCCCTCATTTCTTCTGACTCGTCCCTCCGGCCCTCAGGCCGTTCTCCGAAAAGTACGGCTCCAGAGCGGATATCAGCCCGGAGACACCGTCCCGCATAACATCGAATGCGGGGATTCCGGCCTCCCTGGTTATTCGCGCGCAAACGGCCGGTATATCGCCGCAGGCGATATTCTCATGGTTAACCGTGACCGCGACTACCTTTCTGTCCGAGATAACCTCCACCGCCTGTATCTGCCTGGCAAGGGGATGAACCGGATATCCCGGGAACCCGTCATAATCCTTCCTGGCCGGAGCGTGCTGAAGTATAACTATATCCGGCCGGCCGGCAGCAAGGATCTCGAACCCCCCCGGATAGGCCGGATTCATCAGGCTGCCCTGGCCTTCCAGGACTAACACGTCAGGGGCTCTTTCCTTCCAGGCGGACCAGACCGCATGCTCGATCTCCCCGGAAACAAAGTCGTTAACGAGGGAATCGAACAGTATGCTGTACCGCGCGCCCTGCATCCAGGCGGTCTGCCCGGTACCGATCATCTCCGCCGTCCGCCCCCCTTCACGAAGCCCCTGCACCAGCTTCCAGGCGGTGGTTCTCTTTCCCACCGCCGAATCAGTCCCCAGAACAGCTATTCTGAATAATTCTACCTCTTCTATCTTCCCGCTGAAGAAGTGCAGCTCGCCCCTGGGGGGAGGCTTTCTTATATCGCGGAGGGTCACCCCCCTCTCCGCAGCCAGCCCGGAAAGTTCCTTATCTTCGCTCAGGAAGTCATGCAGCCCGCAGTCGATATTCAGCCCCATAGTTATGCATTTCTTCAGGTCCTCGCGGGCGGAAACGCTCAGCCGCCCCCCGTCCGGGGCCAATCCCACCACCAGGTACCGGGCCGGCCCACCCCTCTCCCGGGCTCTGTTAACCGCGGTTTCCACGTCTCCGAGAATGGGGATCCCCGATTTCTCGCCGTCCAGAACCTCTCCGGCGTCTCTCCCCTCGTACCTGGTATCCACCACCGAAAGCACCCTGTATCTCTCCGTAAAGCGGACCAGGCCGTGAGCTGTCTTGCCATTGGTGGTGTTAAAGGCGCCCTGGCAGTAAACTATAGCGTTTCCGTCATAACTTCCCGTCATGACCTTCTCCCTGTCAGTATTACAACGTACCTGTCGCTCATAAACGGGATATTGCGGTGCCGGTCCACCAGGGCTATCAGCCCGGCGGTGGAGGCGGGAAGAACATGAAGCCCTTCTCTCTCCCTGATAAGTTTGCTGAACGACATCATGCTCTTGTCGGAGGCGTTCGCCGCCCACCCGCCCGTAGCCCTCACCGCCTCCAGCGCGTAATCCCCGTCTATGGAGCGCCAGTTGATCAGCGGTTCGTTAACCGCCGTTTCCTTTATCTTCGACGGTTCCAGGTCTTCGCAGACCTCGCTCTTTTTGATGTAAGCCTGCACGATCGGATTCTTCATGTAGGAAGACCCGGCCACCATCCGGGGAATCCTGGACGTCTTGCCCCTCCGGTAGAGGCTCAGGAAACCCCTGTATATACCGGCGATGGTGGTTCCGTTGGATACCGGCACCGCCACCGCGGCGGGAGCGTCTCTTAGCTCATCGTAGATCTCGTACGCAATCCCGCCGTACGCCCTCAGCTGCAGAGAGGTATTGTCTCCGCCCGGGTTGGCGTCATATATTTCATTACCGGAGGCGTAATCCTGGGATATCTCCACCGCCCTCTCGTAATCACCCCCGACCCGCTTTATCTCCGCGCCAACCTCCTCCATCTCTTTCGCTCTCCTGGTATGGTAATTCTCCGGTATGAACACCACGCACCTCAATCCGGCCAGAGAGGCGGCAAGAGCCGCGGCCACTCCGTAATTCCCGCAGGTGGCTATGGTTATGGCATCGAAGCCTCTTCTGAGAGCATCCATGGCCTGGGCGAAAGCTATCCTGTCCTTCTGCGTACCGCTGGGGTTGCCCCCCTCGAATTTAAGATAGATCTGCCTGAACCCCACTTCCCTCTCGATATTCCTTGCCCTGACCAGAGCGGTATCGCCGATTTCGGAGTCGAATATATCTTCGTACGCCTCCAGGCGCTCTTCCAGGGGATAATCCCTGTTGGCGGCGATCTTCATCTGGTCTTCCACCTGCCTGGAGACCTCTGATATCTCGCCCCGCGCGTCGTCGAAGAGAAACATATCTTCGCCGCGGCCTTTAAAGCCGCCGTCCTCATTAACGGGTTTACCCGCCGAGCCGTTACTTTTCATTTTAAGATAAGATCCTTTGTTGAGAACTCCTCTAACCGATTCTAACACCGGCGGGTGAAAATAATCAAATATATAATCTGCCGCCAGAGAAATTCTGCCCTGCAACATAAAAGTTCAGGGTAAAATATATAGCGATCAGATTGGATCTGCCGGGTTAATGGCTATGGCTGAACAAATAAAAACAACCCGCTTATATTCAAACAGCCCCGGCGGCCAGAACACGCCGGGGCTGTTGTTACATCCGTTTTACTTCGGGGCAGTGCTTACCTCAGAAGTATAAGCTTTCTCACCGCGCTGAAGTTTTTCCCCGCCTGAACACGGTAGAAGTAGACTCCCGATATCACATCCATTCCCCTGTCGTTCTTGCCGTTCCACTGAACCCGGTAGGCGTCGGGCGAAAGCACATTGTCGACCAGGGTCCTGATCAGCTTTCCGTTGACGTCGTACACCCTCAGGGTCACCGGCTGGCGCTCCGATATCTCGAACGGTATGATGGTCGAAGGGTTGAAGGGATTGGGGTAATTCTGGCCCAGGGCGAAACGTTCCGGAAGCCCCGGATCCCCAGCATCTGTAATCGAGCCGGTAATTTCAAATCCGTCCGGAAGAACCGCCGTCTGCCCGTCCGGGTTCTCCACAACCACGTCGTAGAGGCCGGGATTCGCTCCGGAGATATCTATGGTTCCGGTCATCTTTTCGTGCCCGACCCATTCAGCGCCCAGAGCCGGTATATCCGGGTCGGTTCCGTTGGTCAGGTAGAAGGTGGCTCCGTAATTCAGCCTGGTGCCGAGAATTGCTGCAATATCCACTGTGTCCGCTTCCGAAACATCAGCGGTATCCGGCGTAACGGAAACCAGAGAGGGCGCCAGCCATCCTCCCCGCATGGTCGCGGTCATGGGGTCCCCGGAGGCGCTGATCGAAGAGACCGCCACGTTGGTGGCCAGCTGATTGTTGCTGAGGCTGTTCGGCGCGGAACCGTTATCGAACAGAGTATTGGAAGAGGTTCCCGGGAAGGGGTCGCCCCCATCTCCGCGGTTGTTCCCCAGCAGGAGGTCATTCAACCCGTCAGCTTCCTCCATGACCACCCCGCGCGGCTGGTTGTCGCCTGCGCCGCCGGTGTTGCCGTTTCCGGTAGTGGCAATATCCTGGGAAACGTGCCAGATATTGAGCCCTCCGTCACCGTGGACGTACTGATCGAATCCAAGCGCCTGGCGGTTCTCCACCAGGAAGAATTCAGCCGGGTCGCTCATATCGACGTACCAGCCGTCCTCATAAGATTCGAAACCGGTGGAATAGTTCTCTCCGCCCCCCGTAACCGAAACGTTATCGAAGGTAAAGGCGCCGCCGCACGAAGAATTAAAATTCTCGTCTGCATCCGAATAGGCGTAATCCGACTCGAAGCGGAAGCTGATCTGATACTCCGAAGCCCCGCTTCCGGAAAGGTAGGAGGAAAGGTCAAAGAATTCCGCCCCGGAGCTGATGCCGTGATAGGTTTCAACAACTGTCTCTGTTCCGTTTACCGTTATGGTAAGATATGTGAAATCGAAATCCTGCTCGGAGTACTGGCTGTAGTCAAAGGCAAGATTTACCGGATCGGTTCCGTCATAACTGAATGTCCTTGATACTGTCTCGTTCCATCCGTTTCCGTAACCGGCTCCCCCCGGCCAGTTCCGGATGGTCGCTTCGGCCGCAGTGAGACCGCAATGCATGGAATAGCTTCCTGTTATGGCGCACTGGGTGAGCCTTCTCCAGCGCTCCTCCATAACATTGAGACGGTATGCCTCGCTGTTGAATTCCACATTATTTATACTGTAGGATGCCGGATCCGGGCCAACCACCGCCGGGATTATCCATCCCAGCTGCATCTTGGACCAGGCGCACATGTGCGCGGGTGATTCGGGCTGGTTCCAGCTCCCCGAACCCATCAGCCCCCAGTGACCTATACCTGAACCCCCGCCCCCGTTGGTATCGTAAAGATCGGGAAGGCCGAAGGCATGGCCGAATTCGTGGCAGAAAACTCCTATCTCGATCATGGAGCTCGAGCAGGAAAGGGCCGGCTGTATGGTATAATCGTAAACCTTTATGTATCCCCCTCCGCTTCTGGGATCATTGGTCTGGTAGGGATAACTGAATTCGGGCCATCCGGTCACTACCCACCGGTGAGACCAGATATTGGTGTTCCCGCACTCTCCGCCCGCTTCGGCATGCACGAAGGATACGAAATCGACATATCCGTCGTCATCTCCGGAATTGGGTACCCCGTCCGGGCCGTCGTTGTCATACTGGCCGAAATCTATGCTTGAATCCCAGTTGTTAAGGGTCTCCAGGATCAGCTGCCCCACCTTGGAATCGCTTCCCAGCCCGTTCTCGCTTCCTTCATAATAGGTGTCGTTTTCCGAGAGCAGAAACCAGTCACTAACCGTACCGGTCAGGTTGAGGTTCCCGTAGGATATCTCATCATAGAACCCGGTCATGGTGCCGGTGGCCCATGGACCGTCAAACAGCTCCTGCTGCAGGTCGGACGAGGGATACGGATTGGACCCCGTATTCTGGAATTTAACCATGAATACCGGAACCCCCGCCGTGCCGGACACGGCGGTCTCCGCCAGGGAGCTTCTCAATACTGATTCGCTGTTTTCCAGATAACTGAACTCCCTCAGTATCCGTTTGCGGTTTTCTCTGGCCAGCTCCGCCTTCTGAATCCAGGCCTTCTGAAACCTGAAAGCCGTCTTGTCTTTTTTGATCCTCTCCAGGTATCCCCGGGGGTATTCAACCTCTTCTCTGGGCGGGTAAACCTGGGCGGAAAGCTGAATTGAAAAGATAATGATCATAAATGCGGCAAGAAACAGTATTGGTCTCCGGTACATTCTTCTCTCCCTTGATTTACGCCAGTAGACAGATAAAGAGCGGGTCTGCCGCCTGCCTGTACGCGTGCGTTCACCCCCGCTCCGCTGTAATAATATACCATATCGGTAGACTATTTGTAAAGCAAATTCGCCGCCTTCTTCTCTCCGGGACAACCCGGTTATGCCAGCCGCCTGCATGACTTTTTGTTTTCATTCATTAAAATATCGGCTGCGGCAAAACGGCAGGCAGGACTGTATCCCATTACCTGGTTATTGTAACCCCGGGGCGGGGCGGTATGGGGACAGTCGTCGGAGTAGAGAATACCAGTCTGTTTCTGTCTGTTCCTGCAACACTAACCCCATAATTTTATATGAGTTAGCATTGACTGCATCTGCCGCCAGCTATATACTTCTGCCCGCGTCCTGAAATACCCGGAGGTGGATATGCCCCTCGAAACCGGCTTTCTTTTCTTCCTTATAGCTGCCGCGGTGGTTTTTGTCGTCAGCGAAAAGGTCTCCTTCGACGTGACCGCACTGATCATTACAGGCATACTGATGGCCTCAGGGATACTTACGCGCGCCCAGCGCCATACTGGTCTGCCTGACGATGCTGATGACCAATATCATATCGAACCAGGCGTCGGCGGTCCTTCTTGCCCCCATAATGATCAGCGCCGCCAATTCGATGTCGGTGAACCCCCGCACCTTCCTGTTCGCCCTGGCCTTTGCCAGTTCGCTGAGCTTTGCCACGCCGGTTGGTTACCAGGCCAATACCATGATATACAACGCCGGGAGGTACAGATTCGGCGATTTCGTGCGGATAGGAGTGTCTCTGAGTATTATACTCTGG
>JAWODM010000045.1:0-61070 GCA_046483305.1 Candidatus Krumholzibacteriales bacterium
CCTCTGCCGAAATCGTAAAGCTCCCTGAAAACCGAATCAACGATCACTGCCGGCTGCTCTCCCCTGAGTTCCCTCACAATATCAATCACCCTGTCTTTGCCGAACATCTGGCTATCGTAATTTCTGCTTTCCAGGATACCGTCAGTCAGCATTACCAGGATATCTCCAGGATCGATAAACGCAAAACCCCTCATGAATGGCTTGTTTATCACCGGCCCCAGAATACTTCCTCCGGTGCTGAGTTCCACCTCTCCCGACTCCTTGATCACCACCGGCCTGGGATGTCCGGCATTAACATAAACCAGGGTCCCGTTCTCTTCCAGCTCTCCGAAGAACATCGATACGAATTTAGTGGAGAGGCGGCTTCGGCCTATCACGTCATTCAACTTTCTTACCATACTGGATATCTTCATTTCCTTTTCGATCCCCATTCTGAGGCCGATTACCACATCCCTTACCAGCAGGGCTGCCGGCAGGCCGTGCCCGCTGGCGTCCCCGATCGAGAATGCCAGCAGGTCTTCATCCAGTTTCTGATAATCGTAGAAATCGCCGCCCACGCTTTCCGCGGCTACCGATTTTGCGGATATCTCATAACCGAAGAACTCCGGCTCGAACTGAGGAAGAAGGGACCTCTGGATGGCATGCGCTTCCTTTATATCAGTCTGAAGGCGCCTGGCGAAACTGGAATAATTCAGCATGTCCCTGATTATATTTATGGAGAACTCAATCGATTCTCTCTGCCATTCACTCTTGAGCCTGAGGACGATCAGATACTGTTCATCCTCGCCGACCAGGGCGGCCACGCTGTTGCTTCCCCAGGGAGGGGTTTC
Source organism: Candidatus Krumholzibacteriales bacterium (assembly GCA_046483305.1). Taxonomy (GTDB): domain Bacteria; phylum Krumholzibacteriota; class Krumholzibacteriia; order Krumholzibacteriales; family WJIX01; genus WJIX01. Next base: position 831 of record JAWODM010000045.1, read on the forward strand.
CTCGGTCTCGGTGAAAATATAGCTCTTGTGCTCGTTAAGACTGTTGAAAAAGCGCTCGTACTTGCTGATGCGGTCCGGCCAGTTATACCCGGAATCCCCGGGGGCCTCTCTGATGATCCGGAAATAGCCCACCCGGAACTTGTATACACACCCCCCCATTATCCCCAGCTCGTCGCTCAGCTCCTCGACCAGCTTCTCCAGGACCAGGGCCAGGGCCTCTTCGGTCTCCGCCCTGTTCTGAATACTGGCCATCAGAGAATCGAGTTCCCTGTATAATTTCTTTGGTTTGAACATCTCCATTTCAGGAACCATAAATACTCACCTTCGAATGGTTAAGATCAAGTATATCACCGTACAGTTAACAGAATATCCCGGAATTTACAACTGTGTAATATAAAATAAATGCATTAATCCGCCATTTATATTATATTTGAAAATAATTAAAATATATGGAAAGAGGTGTATGATGGAAATCAATCGACGGAAATTCCTGCAGCTGGTGGCCGGGGGAGCCGCCGGCACAATTATCTCCAGAAAAGCTTTTTCAATGAATCTGCCCGGCGAACAGGCCGAAAGCGGGGCGGCTCTGGGAGTGGTCAGCGGAACGGACCCGGCTGCCTCCGCAAGAAAGGCGGTAGAGCTTCTGGGCGGAATGAAGAAATTCGTAAAACCGGGCGAGAAGGTTCTTATCAAACCGAACATTTCCTGGGACAGGAAGCCGGAGCAGGCGGCCACTACCAATCCGGCTGTGGTAACAGCCGTAATCGAGATGGTTAAAGAGGCCGGCGCGGAGGAGATTACAGTGGCCGACAACACCTGTAACAACGCCCAGAATTCGTACCGGCGAAGCGGGATCAAGAAGGCGGCCGAGGAGGCCGGAGCCAATGTGCCGTATGTGGAAAAGAACGATTTCGAAGAGATAAATATCAAGGGTGAAGTCATCAGGAAATGGAAAATATACCGGCCCGCCCTGAAGGCAGATAAGATAATTAATCTGCCGGTGGCCAAGCACCATGGATTAACCGTGGTGAGCCTTTCCATGAAGAACATGATGGGGCTTATCGGCGGAAGAAGGAATCTGCTTCACCAGAACCTGGGGCCCAGCATTGTGGATCTTACGGCCTATTTCAAGCCGGACCTTATTATTCTGGACGCGGTGAGGATACTGACCGCCAACGGCCCCCAGGGATCCACCCTGGAAGATGTCACGGTAAAGAACATAATAGCGGCCAGCACCGACCCGGTAAAGATCGACGCGTTCGGAATCTCCCTTTTCGGCGACCGGGAACCTTTCAACAGGGAGTATGTATCCCGTTATCTGAAGATAGCCGAAGACCGCGGACTGGGTTCTTCGAATTACAAGGGAACCGGATTCAAGAAAGTAACCCTGGGCTGATAAATGGCAAACGCACGCAGGATATTTCAGGTACTGTTTCTTCTTCTCTTTCTCTTTCTGTTCATCGCCAATGAATTCGAGGCGGGCTCGGGGACCGATCTTCCCCTGACCCTGTTCCTCGATCTGGACCCCCTGCTTGCCATCAGCACTATCCTGGTCTCCCACTCCTTTCAGATGAAATTCCTGTTCGGCCTGATAACTCTGGGGCTGGCGATTCTTCTGGGGCGGATATTCTGCGGATGGATATGCCCGCTGGGAACCATGAACAACTTTGCCGGATATCTGAAGAGGTTATTAAGCAAGGCGGGCAACAGACTGGAACGGCGCGGCGGGCTGCTTTCCATGAAATACTATATCCTGTTCTTTGTCCTGGTGGCGGCATTGCTGGGATGGAACGCGGCGGGGCTGATCGGCCCGATACCGCTTCTGACCCGCTCGCTAACCGCCGGAACAGACCCGGCATTCCATACTATGGTAACCTCCGTACTCAACTCCATTACCTCTATAAATATCCCCGTCTTATCAGGGCTCTCCAGCTCCCTTATGGATTCCCTGAAAGGATCGGTTCTGCCTCATGCCGAACCACTGTTCAGGCAGTCACTGATTATAGGGATGATCTTTCTTGCTATCCTGGCCATGAATCTGTTCATCCCCAGGTTCTGGTGCAGGTATATCTGCCCGCTGGGGGCTTTTCTGGGACTTGCAGGGAACGGTCAGGCCCTGGCCCGGATCCGGATAAATGACGACAAATGTATCGAGTGCGGGATGTGCAACCGGGTATGCCAGGGGGAGGCGTATCCGTATCCAGCAATAGCCGAACGTGAATGCGTGAAGTGCTACAATTGCCATGAGGTCTGCCCCGCGGACGCTATAGAGATATACCACGGTAAAACCAGGATGGCCAGGGAAGAGGTGGATATAGAGAGAAGATGGGTGCTGTCAAGCTGTGTAGGGGCCCTGGCGGCGGCTGCTGCGATCAACGCGGGGGTGAAGATAAGCAGGGCTCACCCTGAAAGGATCCGGCCTCCGGGAGCGGTTCCCGAACCGGAATTTCTCAAAAAATGTATAAAGTGCGGTGAATGCATGAAGATATGCCTGACCAACGGACTCCAGCCCTCTCTTCAGCAGTCAGGGTTTGCCGGCCTCTGGACCCCCATACTGGTTCCCAAAATCGGGTACTGCGAATACCAGTGCAACCTCTGTTCGCAGGTATGCCCCACCGGCGCTATCCGTAATGTTTCAATGGAGGAAAAACAGTCCATAAAGATCGGCCTTGCCTGGTTCGACAGGGACCGCTGCATCCCTCACACCGCGGGGCTTAATTGCGGGGTCTGCGAAGAACACTGCCCCGCTCCCGGAAAGGCGATTAAATTCGAAGAGGTAGAGGCCACTGGAAGAAACGGCTTCCCCTTCATACTCAAAAAACCTTACGTGGACCAGAGCCTCTGTATAGGGTGCGGTATATGCGAGAACAAGTGCGTGATTACCGATAAGCCGGCGATCCGGGTCACCTCATCCAATGAAAGCCGCGGGGATAATCAGGTATTCCTTTAAAATTCCTTCTCTATCCTTCCGGTCATTGGAACGAACCTCACCCCGATAAGGGGTTCCTCAATGTACCCTTCTTCGGTCCTGACCAGTTTATATATCTTCTGAGAAAAGGTTCCCGCCGGAATTATCATCCGTCCCCCCTCGGCCATCTGATTCTTCAGCTCCCGGGGGATACCTCCAGGAGCAGCCGTTACCATGATAGCGTCGAAGGGGGCCTGTTCGGGCCATCCCAGAGATCCGTCGCCAACCCGGTAGGAGATATTATCATACCCCAGCCTGCTCAGTATCTTCCGGGATCTTTCCGACAGATCTGCTATTATCTCCATAGTGTATACATGCCCGGCAAGTTCAGCCAGAATTGCCGTCTGGTAACCGCAGCCGGTCCCTATCTCCAGCACCCGGTCGCCGCTGCCAACCGAGAGCTGTTCGGTCATGTAAGCCACTATGTATGGCTGTGAGATAGTCTGCCCGCACCCTATCGGGAGAGGGCCGTCCCGGTAAGCCCTGATCCCGTCGCCCCCGGAGACGAACAGTTCCCGGGGGACCTTTCTCATGGCATCCAGGACCCGGCTGTCAGTCACACCCCGCCCGGCAATCTGGGTTCTGACCATCTCTTCTCTTTCCGCTTTTCTGCTATCCCTGTTCCAATCTCTCTCTGACAAGGTCCTCACCCCTATCCAGTGTTTCCTTCAGCCTTCCGCCGTCGCCCCCTCCTCCCCTGGCAAAATCCCTGGTTCCTCCTCCCCGGGCGTTCATAACGGCGCCGGCCTCTTTCAGGATTTCAGCCATATTCAGGTCTATTTCAGGTGAACAGGCAAATACCAGAGCGGGGCTCTCTCCCCCCACTCCCAGCATTATTATTTCAACGCCACGGTCTCTCATCTCTCCCGCCATCTTCCCAAGCAGGCCGGGGTCCACACCCTCCAGCTGCTTCTTAACCAGAGAACGCCCCGCTATCTCGCCATCCGGCCCGATCCGGCCGGCCCGGCTGGACGCTACCTCTTCCCTGACTGATTTCAGCTCCTTCTTCAATCTCTTATTTTCTTCGGTTAATTTTTGAACAACCTCGCCTATCTCCGCATGGGAGGTACTGAAGAATCCGGCAACGGAGCTGATAATCCTGTCTTTCTCCAGGTAGTCCCGCAGAGCTCTGAACCCGCAGAGGAATTCCACCCTGGTATTATCCCTGACCCTTTCCGTTGCGGTTATCTTGATCACTCCTATTTCGCCGGTCTTGCTGGTATGAGTTCCGCAGCAGGCATTGATATCCACTCCTTCCACCTCCACAAGCCTGACAATTTCAGCCCCCCCGGGCGGTTCGCTGCGTGGGTGATAACCTTTTTCCTCACAGATTCTTCTGAATTCATCCCGTTTCAGGCTCCTGGCGGTTACCGGAATGTCCTTATATATCAGTCTGTTAACTTCAAGCTCGACTCTCTCCATCACATCCCCGGAAGGGGCCGGCCCTTCCAGGTCGATAGTGGAGGCTGATTCCCCCATATGGAAACCTGCCGTATCAAGTCCGGCTATATCGAGAAATACCCTGGAGAGCAGATGCTGGCCGGTATGCTGCTGCATATGGTCGAACCTGCGGCTGAAATCAACAACCCCGGTTACTTTCTTCCCTTCACCCAGCCGACCCTCTACGACATGTTCCACTCTTCCGCCGCTCTCTCTCACCGCGGTAACCTTCCTGCCATCGAGTGTTCCGGTGTCATGCGGCTGTCCTCCGGATTCCGGGTAAAAAGCTGTTCTGTCGAGAACCACAATACTCTCAGAATCCGATATATCCTCAGCCCGGTCAACCCTGGCCGTAAACCCGGTAAGATAAGGATCCTGAAGATAAATTTTCTCTTCGCCTTTCATCGCTTCACCCTCTGATTTATCAGCTGCCTGCCCCGCTTAACCGTAGACAAAATAACCAAAGACGGCTGCCGCTATAATAATGAAAACCGGCTGTATCTTGAGAAAATAGACCAGGCAGAATGTTACAGCGGCGATTACCAGAGTATCCCAGGAAACCACCGAGTTGGGGGAAAGATGAGCTACGGTAACCGCCAGCAGGCCTATCACCACCGGCCTGATCGCCTTTATCATCCCCTCCACGAAGGAGATTCCGCGGTACTTATAATACACCAGCATCAATACCACTATTAATATACTGGACGGCAACAGCAGCCCCGTGAGGGCCAGGCATGCTCCCAGAGGCCCGGCGGTCTCGTTTCCGACGTAGATCGCCATTTTGGTAGTAATGGGTCCTGGTAGCGTACTCGCCATCGCCAGGGTGTCAACGAATTCGCTGGGGCTCATCCAGCTGTGGTTATGAACTACCTCCATCTCAAGAAGAGGCAGCATCGCCGGCCCGCCTCCGTAACCGAATAATCCAACCTTGAAGAACGACAGAAAAACCGACCAGTAAATCAATGCTCCTCTTTCTCATGCAGATAAGCTGATTCGATTTCAGCAGTGCAGTTTAAAATCTTAACTTAAATGACTGATATAGACAATATAATAATATCCCGCCTTCGGGGTCCGCCGTGAAGCGGCCTTCCCGCCATAACATCTTTATCCGGCCGGGTTCCCCCGCATGTTTCCCTTTTACTCCTTGACATCAATGCGGGGATGAGCAATTAATTCCTGTAAGTATATTGAAGTTTTTAACGTTACAAACGGATAACGGATCCGGTTTCTGCTCCTTATCCGGGTATACGTATCACGCGGCCTTATCGATGCCGGGAAAAGAGCCCGCACGGTGAATAAAAAGAGGATTCAGATAACTCCCCTGCTGTGGGGAACGGCGTTCACGGCTCTCGGTATAATCGAACTTGTCAAACAGTACAAGATAGTGTACGGCGTGCCGCTCTGGGCCCTCTGCTTCTTCTGTATAGCCGCAAATAATTTTCTGGGAAGCGAATGGCTCCGTTCAAAACTTGGGATTGAAAATCCCATGATTATCAAGGTCGCGTCAGTAGCCAATATTGCGGCGATATCAGTTCTGATAATATCACTCTTTATTGAATATGCCCTCAGCTGAACCGGAACGCTTGAGCCGGGGAGATCAGAAGGCGTCACCAACCATCTTCATTACTCACGGCGGCGGCTCCGGGGTAAGGCCGACCGGTGCAGAATCGCCCCGGCAAGAGACAAGACGGCGAGTACATAGAAAACGAGATTGCCATGCCTGGTATAGAAGGTAAGCCCGGCAGGTTCTTTTATACCGCAGTAGATAGTACCCTCCTCATTCAGGCCTAATTTCTTCAGCACCCTGCCCGCCGGGTCTATATACATGGAGACCCCGGTATTTGCAGACCTCAGCATATAAACCCCGTTCTCCACCGCTCTCATAATTGCGCTCTCCGAATGCTGTATCGGCCCTCTCTGGCTGTTGAACCATCCGTCGTTGGTAATATTTACCAGGAACCCGGCGCCGTTGAGAATATAATCCCTGGACTGGGCCGGGAAGGTTGATTCATAACATATCAGCACTCCGAAATCCCCCGCTTCCGGGCTGAATATCGTTTCTCTTGTCCCGCTGGTAAAATTAGCCTGCCCGAACTTGATTCTCTTCAGAGCGGGGAAATACTGGCTGAATGGTATTTTCTCACCGAAAGGAAGAAGATTGACCTTGCGATAACGGGCTTCCAGTTTTCCCTGGCGGTTGAAAAGCCCCGCCCCGTTATGAGATTTTATCTCATCCTCTCCGTGAGTGTGGTCAATAAAACCTATCAGCAGATCGACTCCGCTTCCGGCGGCTATCCTCTCAAGCCACACCCGGTAACCGGCCGAACGGCTGATAGATACCGGAGCGGATGTCTCCGGGAAGATAACCAGCTCGGCGCCCCTGCCGGCGGCTTCAGCCGTAAGTTTTTCTATCTCCCTGAATATCCTGTTCTTGTACTCCGGCTTCCATTTAATATCCAGCCCCACGTTCGGTTGGACCACCGCTATATTTTTACGGTCTATCCCTCCGGCCACCTCCCGGTAATGTCTGACCCTGGCAACTCCGAACATTACATGAGACAGAACAACCAGTATCAGAAGGGCCAGGCAGGCCAATCTCATTCTCGCCTGTTTCGAGAAGAGAACCACCGCCAGCAGCAGGTTAACCAGTACAATGAAAAAGGACAGTCCGTATGAACCGTATATTGAAAGGCCCTGGACAGCGATGGGATACTTCAACAGGGCTCCGGAAAGCAAACCCCAGGAAAAGGCCAGTTCGCCGCTGGAGCGGAGCAGCTCGGCCAGGGGATAAAGAGCCGGAGCCGCCACTACCGCTCCCCGGCCGTATCTCCTGATCAGGTATGCCAGGGCCAGCCCGAAAAGGCCCGGGTAGAGGGCAAGGTAAAGCACCAGCAGGGAAACTCCCGGAGCCAGTACCCATCTGGCCGTAACGTTTGAGTCGGGTATGACATTGGCCACCCAGTGAAGGAGAATGCCGAAGAAGACCACTCCGAAAATATAACATACCAGAAATCCCCTCTTCAGGAATCCGCTTTTCCGGTTCCCGGCTCCTTCCTCTCCAAGGAAGTACCAGAACACCGGAACCAGCGCGAAGAGCGAAAAAACCCTGGCCGGATAGGGGGGGAACGAGAGAGCCGCCATTATACCGGATAGCGCTCCGGTACTTATCTCCCTGCCCCAATTCCTGGTAAAAGAAGAAATACTCAAAACAGACCTCTTTTCTGCATGGAGTATAAGAAAATCAGGCATCGGTAAACAAGATAAAAAGGTTGATTACAGTGGCGGCCCCGCGACCAGCCTGCACTGGCCGAACAGCTCCCCAATAAAAGAACCACCCACCGCCGCGGCCCGGTTGCTTTAGGGGGGACTGGAAAACCGCAGCTTGGATGGCTCAACGGCCGGAATTACTGGGTAAGATAAGGATTCCGGCCAGATAACATATTTAATCGAGTAGCGCTCCAATATAAATACATGAATTATGCCAGAGCCAGGAAGACGGGCGCATTTTATTTAATGTCTTTAATTGTTTGTCATTACATGACTTAGCGGATGGCGTCAGGTTCGGCTCCGCTCCCGCGCTCCCCCGGCCCCGTTCAGCCGCTGTACACCCGGAAGACGCGGAGATGGTTAAACCGTTCTTATTATTGTTCTTTTGGCCACGGCGGGGAGCGTAAACCGGGTGTACACCATTTCCGGCATTTACACACACGCCGGCCCGTGATTGAACCCGGCTTCAAGTACCATGCTGTGCGGTGAAAAATAGCCGAACAGGCTGAAGTTATCCTATCAGATGATTCAGCCCGGCCTGTTTCAGTTCCTTGTAAAGAGTCCCTCTGGAGATACCCAGCCAGCGGGCTACTTCTGTTTTGTTGCCGTTGCAGCTCTTCAGAAGCTTCAGCAGGGTTCTCTTCTTTTCTTCTCGCCCGCTGCCGTTGATCAAACTCCCGGCCGCCAGCCTGGCTCCCGACCCTTTAACTCTCTCGGGCAGCGAATCGGCGGTTATAACTCCGCCCCTGTTTATCCTGCTCATCCTTCTGATTACTGAAATGAACTCTCTTACATTCCCGGGCCAGGGGTACCTCTGAATCAGTTTCAGGGCCTGTTTCTCTATCCTTGCCCTCCCGCCATTTTCATTGCCGTTTCCGCAGAGGCAGAATGCCAGCAGCGGAACTATATCCTCCCGCCTCTCCCTGAGCGGCGGAACCCTGATTATCTCTTCATTAATCCGGAAATAGAAATCTCTTCTCATGGAACCGTCTTCTATCTTTTTCTCCAGATCGCGGTTGGTGGCTGAAATCAGTCTCACATCGACTTCCCTCTCGGTATTTTCACCCACTCTTCTAACCTTTCCCTCCTGGAGAACCCTCAGCAGTTTGGCCTGCTGAACGGGGTCGAGTTCACCGATCTCGTCAAGGAACAGCGATCCTCCGGAAGCCTCCTCGAACAATCCCTTTCTGTCCGAACCCGCGCCGGAAAAGGCCCCTTTCCGGTGTCCAAAGAACTCGCTTTCGAAGAGGCGGTAAGGTACCGCCGAACAGTTGACCGCCACGAAATTCCCCCCGGACCTTTCACTGATGTCATGCACCGCTCTGGCAACCAGTTCCTTGCCGGTTCCGGTCTCTCCGGTAATCAGGACCGGGCCTTCGCAGGAAGCGGCCAGCTGCACATCCCTGAGTACGTCCCTCATCAGGCCGGAGACAGAAACGATATCCCGATGAATCATGAACTCCGGGGAAAAGGAAACTTCCACATAACACCTTCTGTCTCCAGCTGCCGGGACGGCGGGGAAACTCTTTCTGATACCGTACACCTGATCCAGCAACGTTTCGATCCTTTCCCGGAGAGAGTCTGTTTCAATACCGCCGGCGATATGAGACGTTTCGATCAGCAGATGCCAGATCTTATTCACAGTCTCTCTATTCCCGGAGGATGAAAGACCGTCCCGGTCCAGTTCAAATTTAAAAAGATTCTCGGCGTAGCTCAGCTTAACCTCCGCCAGATCCATATCGCACCCGGTGGTTCTGAGTATCGCCGCGGACTTCTCGAACAGTTTCTTCCCCGAATCGTAATCCCTGGACAGGAATGACAGTTCCGCCATATTCCAGTAGACCAGCCCTTCTTCAGCCCCGGCCTTTATCTTCCTGGAGATTTTCAGGGCTGTTTCGAAATACTCCTCAGCTTTGCCGAAGTCACCGGTCTCAAGTTTCAGCTTTCCAAGAATCCGGTTCTGCTCCAGAGCGATATCGCTCCCCGGGTTTACTTCATTTATTGTCTGCAGAGAAGACAGAAGAGATTCCTCAGCCTCGCTATACTTTTTCAATGCCAACCTGGCCTGCCCGGAATAACCTTCCGCCAGGGCCTTTTCTCTCAGCAGCCGGCTGCTTTCAGCGATCGAATCCGCCTTACGGTACATCATCAGGGCCTGCTCATAATTACCGCGGAGCCGCTCAATATTTCCCAGCGCCAGATAACTTCTGCATATCCCCGGTTTCCACTCACACTCCCGGAATGCCGAGAGAGCCTCCTCCGCCTTCCTCCGGGCGGGGGTAAAATATCCCCGCCGGTAAGCGGAGATTGAGCAGTTCAGAGAGGCGGCTCCCCGGTTATATCTGTCGCCGATCCTCCTGGAGATATCCGCCGCCCGCCTGAAATAATCGGCCGCGTTGGCCAGATACCCGCCACTCATGGAAAGCAGCCCTATACTGCTGAGTACCGCGCACCGCCCGCGCTCATTTCCGGAATGGGTCGCCAGGCCCAGCGCCGCTTCCAGATTCTCACGGGCTTTATCCGTCTCTCCCAGCTTCATCCGGCAGAGGCCGGTGATCATCATCCGGTTAACCGAGAATTCGCTGTCTCCGGAGTCCTCAGGACAGCGCTGGATATTTTCAAGGGCGCCCCGGTAATCGCCTCTTCTCCTGAGAATGTTGCTCCTGATAATTATCATCTCCCTGTGAAGCCGGTTATCACAATCCAGCCTGTTTATCTTCAGCAGGTTGGCGGCGCTGTTGATATGATTTTCGGACTCTTCAAAACGGGAAAAATAGTAAGCGCTTTTTGCGGAGGCGATCAGCACCCTGGCGGTTATCCGCGGGCCCGCGTCGGTGGTCTTGACTATTCCCAGAACGTTTCTGGAGCAGATATAGGCCCTCCTGTACTCGCCCCGTCTGATCATCTGCCCGATCTTATCCAGCAGTTTTTCTATGGTTTCGTTTATGCTCGGCATCAGAATAAGATTTTATCAATGTTGTTATAAAATGAATATATGAACAGTTCGAATTTATATGTGAGAGCCACGCGGTTATCAATAACAGGTTTTTCCCGGCCGCTGCCGGTCCAGTTGCTGCCTGAGGCTCCGCTGTTTTCGCTGCTGTCGGGAACCGGTTCAACAAGAATACTGAGATGGGGGTCTTCGCCCGGATCGGCGCATGAAGGATTGATTATCGCGTACTGTTTAGCCGGTACCGGATTTCTTGCCACGGCCGGAGAGGACGCGGAAATGCAGATAACAGCGGCTATCAGCATCAGCGGCAGCATATAGCAGACAAAGAATTTCATGAGCAGTCCTTTTAACCGTTTAAACCACCGGCATAAGAACACCGGTCCATATTCAGTAATTTTGCCGCCTTTACAAAACCGCTGTAACATACATTCTAACAAATTACCTTTACCCCTGTCAACCCCGGGAGCTGGAGGGCCGCCTGGCGCGCCCCCGGGGATCGGCTGTTTCTTTTTTAAATACAGACGCTTATCAACATCTGTGTTTCCGCAAAAATTATCAGTTCTCATACCTGGGTGCTCCCCCCGGGTTATATGATCCGGTTTCTGGATGAACAATCAGTCCTCTGTCCTTCTGAATCTCCCTATCCCCCAAACCTTCAAATTGACATGCAGCGCGCTATCTCAGGCGGCAAACGGATCATCCGGGTCTGGAAACATACTTCAAACACCTCCGCAAGTTTGTAATATCAAGGAGCGTTCCGTAAAAGACAGCGATTGCAGAATATGCGTAAAACGTTGTCATACCGGATATTATAGAGCAATCTCGCCGGGCCCGCCGGGCATGAACCGTTCATTTGAACAGATCCGGTGTCAAATTAACTCTTTAAAATGAACAATCACCCATGTTTTAAAATTGATTTTTTCCGCGGCGGGCGGTATAACTGTTATCAGGAAGGGAATGGGCAAGGATATGAAAAAAGATGACAGCATAAATCCTGATGACTTCTTTGCCGAGGCTGAATCCAGCCTTAATGAAATAGAGAAGTCGGAGAGCGTCCGGAGCGCCTCGGATGCGGCGGAGCAGCTGAAAAAATACCGGCACCGGGTAAACAAGCTCGAAATCCTCATTAATATAACCAAATCTCTCAACTCCACCCTGAACCTCAACAAACTGCTGGCCCGGATAATCGACTCCATAATTAAGCTCGCCGATACCGACCGGGGATTTCTGATGCTGGAGGACAGCAATAGTGAAATGGTGTTCCGCATAGCCAGGGATAAGGATGAATCGCCCCTGAATGAGAACGATTTCGAGGTTAGCACCAGCATCATAAAAACGGTGGCTGAAAACGGAAAGCCGCTGTTCATCCCGGATATGCTGCAGAACGAACAGTTCAAGAACAAGGAAAGCGTCATAGACCTTCAGCTGAGAACCGCCATATGTGTTCCCCTGATTTCCAACAACAAGATTATCGGGGTTATCTATACTGACGCCAGCAGGCTCTCGGGGGAGATTACCGATGACAACATCTCCCTGGTTTCAGCCTTCGCCTCTCAGGCCGCCATAGCGATAGAAAATGCCCGCCTCCACGGAGAGCTGGTTCTCTCCAGGGATAACCTGGAAAAGGAGAACCGGCAACTGAAGCGGGAACTATCCGAGAAGTATGAATTCTCCGGAATTATAGGCAAGAGCAAAGCCATGCAGTCGATTTTCCATACCATCCGTAAAATCGCATCCTTCGACACCACCGTTCTGATAACAGGAGAAACCGGTACCGGAAAGGAACTGATAGCAAAAGCGATTCATTATAACAGCGGCAGAAAGGATAACAAGCTGGTAACCATCAACTGCGGAGCGATGCCTAATGAGCTCCTGGAGAGCGAGCTTTTCGGACACAGGAAAGGAGCCTTTACCGGCGCGTCCAGGGATAAGGCCGGGTTATTCGAGACCGCGGACGGCGGAACCATCTTTCTGGATGAGATAGGCGATATGCCTCAGCCCCTGCAGATAAAGCTTCTCAGAACCCTCCAGGAAGGAGAGATAAGGCGGGTGGGAGAGAATGCATCCAGAAGCGTGGATGTAAGGATAATAGCCGCCACCAACAGAGATCTGGGAGAGGATGTAAGGACCGGCGATTTCCGGCAGGACCTGTTCTACCGGCTGAACGTAATACCGATAAAAATACCCCCCCTCAGGAAGAGACGGGAAGATATTCTCCCGCTGACTGAGCATTTCATAGAGAAATATTCCTCCAGAATGGGCAAGGAAAATATCAGGATCGCTCCGGAAGCGGTCGAGCTGCTGGTTTCTTTCAACTTTCCAGGCAATGTTCGGGAACTTGAAAATACCATTGAAAGGGCTATGGCTCTCAGCGGCGAATCACCGGTACTGATGGCCGAGCATTTTCCCCAGCTTCAGGGGTTCGCCCCGGACCGCCACCCGGACGGAAGCGACAAGTCGCTCAAGAAGAGGTTGAAGTCTCTGGAGAAGAGCATCATCCAGGAGACCCTGTCCGAAACCGGCGGCAAGGTTACCAGAGCGGCCGAGTTACTGGACATATCCAGGCAGCATCTCCATAATAAAATCAATGAATATGATATCGATTACTGACCTTCCGGGACCGGAAACTGCGAGAGTAATACGTAATGGCTGAGAAATCCCCCAGAATACCCCTGTACTACCATCCCGATTTTGCCGGATACGATTTCGGCCCCGGCCACCCGTTCAGGGGAAAGCGTTTTACCGGTTTCATGGAGGCTCTGAGAAACAGGTTTCCCGGGATATATTCCCGGTTCGAAATCCTTCCCCCCGAACCTGCTTCCGAAGAAATGATCCTCCGCGCCCATGACTCATCATATTACAGCAGGCTTCTGCAACTGGAAAAACGGGGAGGCCGGCTTACCCTCGATACCGTGGTTCTTCCAGGCTCCATTCGGGCGGCGGCCATGATATCGGGCGCCTCTCTGGCGGCGGTTCAGGCGGCGGCGGAAGGGGGGGCGGCGGTATCCTTCGGAGGGCTCCACCACGCCGGAAGGAATTACGGAGGAGGTTTCTGCCTGATCAATGACGTGGCGGTGGCCGCTTATGAACTTCTTGAAAAAGGCTTCTCCAGGATCCTGATACTGGACACAGACGCCCACCAGGGTAACGGAACCATGGATATATTCTACAATGACCCCCGGATACTTTTCATATCGCTTCACCAGGACCCGGCAACTCTTTTCCCCGGTGTGGGTTTTCCCGGTGAAACCGGGTCAGGCCCCGGCGCGGGATACACGGTCAACATCCCACTCCCCCCCCTTTCAGATATATCGGTCTACCGGAAGGCGATGAATGAGCTGGTATTCCCTCTGATTGAATCTTTTGAGCCGGAGATCCTGATCAGAAACGGGGGAAGCGACCCCCTGCAGACGGACACTCTTACCGGCCTGGGGCTGGATCCTGCCGGCCTGAGAGAAATTATAGAAAGCATCCACACCAGCTGCCGCGAAGCCGGCATACCGGTAGCCGACCTCTTTCTGAGCGGGTACGGACCGCATGTAACCGAAGGATGGCTGATGATAGCCGCCGGGATAACCGGAGAACCAGCGGAAGTAAGTATACCTGGAGCCCTTTCTCCTTCAGAGGATCGGAAAAACTTCAATCTTGAGGTTATCGAGGATACCATCGGCAAAGTGAAATCTAACATTGAACCTTACTGGGGTTCCATTTAGAATCAGTAACGTTGCTCGCTCCTTCGAGCGCGGAAAGGAATTAATACGGCCGGACCGGATAGAAGTAAGCAAGGAGAGGATTTCAATGGAAATAAAGACTGTAGCAATAGAAAAGCCGGAAGAGACTAATTTCATACTGGGCCAGTCTCATTTCATAAAAACGGTCGAAGATCTTCACGAGGCCCTGATAACATCTGTTCCCGGACTGAAATTCGGCCTGGCATTCTGTGAGGCCTCCGGGGACAGGCTGATACGATTTTCCGGAACCGACGACCAGATGACGGACCTGGCGGTAAGGAACGTAAAAGCTCTGGCGGCGGGGCACTCCTTCATAATATTCCTGAAGGATGTTTTTCCGATAAATGTGCTGGGAGCTGTCAGGAATGTTCAGGAGGTCTGCCGGATATTCTGCGCCACCGCCAACCGTACCGAGGTGATAATCGGGGAAACGGAGCAGGGAAGAGGGATAATGGGCGTAATAGACGGAGAGGTTCCGCTGGGAGTGGAGAAAGAAGAGGGCAAAGAGTGGAGAAGCTGCCTGCTGCGCAAGATAGGCTACAAGCTGTAAATGACCGGCGGCTGATCAGCCCAGGCCCAGCCTTTTGATTCTGTAAAGCAGAGTGGTTCTGCTGAGCCCCAGAATTCTGGCGGCGGCAGACCGGTTTCCGCAGCTTGTTTCCAGGGCTCTGATTATTTCGTCCCTTTCCAGGCGGTCGAGTTTTTCATCCAGGGAAAGGGTCCGGCAGGATAACAGGCCCAGGAGCAGTTCCGCCGAGAGATCGGCAGTCCTTATCACCCTTCCGCCAGATCTGAACAGCGCTCCGGCGATTTCATTTTTCAACTGCCTTACATTTCCCGGCCAGGAAAAACTAAACAGCGCCCTTTCCGCTTCTTCGCTCAGAACAGCCTCCACGGCGCCCATCTTCCGGCTGAAACCGGAAAGGAAATGCCTGGCCAGCGGAATTATATCCTCCCTCCTGGAGGATAGAGGAGGCAACCGGAATTTAAAGACGTTCAGGCGGTAATACAAGTCCTCACGGAAACTGCCCGATTCAACCGCCTCCTCCAGGTCGCGGTTGCTGGCGGCAATAATCCGGGCGGAGCTCCTGCCCTCCCTGTCCGACCCCACCGGGCGGTACCTGCCGGTATCCAGAAAATCAAGAAGCCTGGCCTGTCCTCTGCCGTCCAGTTCGGATATCTCATCGAGAAAGAGAGTGCCGCCGGCGGCTGTTTCCACCAGCCCTTTCCGGGGAGCCACCGCCCCGGTGAAAGCTCCCCTCCGATGGCCGAACATGACGCTTTCGAAGAGCTCTCCGGAAAGAGACGCTGAATTGACCGACACGAAAGGCAGATCCCCCCTTCCACTCCAGTTATGTATCATCCCCGCCAGAAGGCTTTTGCCGCTGCCGGTGGGGCCGGTAAGCAGAACCGGGAAATCCAGGGCGGCCCCCTTCCTGATCCTGCTGATAAGGCTTTTCATAGCCGGACTCCCGGCAATGAAGGGACAGCCGGGCAACCCCTGAGCTCCTGTTGCCCCGGAACGGCATGCATTATCAGCGCGGGGCAAAGTTTCACCTGTCCATTCAGCGGGCCCTTCCAGCCGGGCGGCATGTTTCATCAGCCCTCCGGCATGAGCTTTACCCCCATTTTCTTCAGCAGCATCTCTCCCATCCTCTATTGCTTCCCTTATCATCAGATAAGCCGCCCTCTGAGGCGGGAATCTCTCCATAAGATCAGACTGCGCATCGGCCCTGCGAAGCACCTCCGAGGCCGCGTCATACCGGCCGGAACGCAGGAGCACCTCGGCATACAGAAGAAGGGCCCTGAGCCGGCGGTACCCGCTGCCGGGGCCCTGGCAGCGCTCCAGAAACCGGCATACCGAATCGCAGGCCCTGCGGTATTCCGAGCTGGAAATATCAACCACCGCCTCTACCAGGTCCAGGTATCGGGATGCCGCCTTCTCTTTTTCACAGATGTACACTCGCCTGGAGAATTCCAGGTAGGAACGGGCCTTTTCGGCTTTTCCGGCTCTGGCCAGAATTACCGCCAGGTTCGAAGATGCCCTGGCCGCTGAAACTGACTGATTATTTCTCAGGCAGAGCCGGTGAGTGTGACGCAGGAGCCTGCCCGCCTGGCGGGATCTCCCCCCGTACTTCATTATAAGAGCTCTGTTTATCCACAGGCCAAAGGGGTACACTGCCTCCGGCATGGCATGAAACGATCTGGAAGAAAGACGCAGGCAGGCAAGCGACTTATCGAGCTCTCCGATCATAAGGTATACTCTGGAAAGCAACGCCGCCGCCCGGGCCCCTGAATAGTCAAGCAACCTGTCCTCTTCCCCCAGTAAAGAAAGAAGGGGTTCGATTATCTCCCCCCTGCCGTCCAGGAACCGGATATACCTTTCTTCCAGTTCAGATGGTATCCTCATCCCGGACCCTCTCTTTCTGGAATCTGATATTCCGGTCGAATCTCTCATTATTATACCATAACCGGGCCGGTTATTTCAAACCGGCCAGCCGGAAAAGCGGTATCGATGCGCTCTATTCCCCGATAATTTTCACCAGCACCCTCTTTTTTCTCTTTCCGTCGAACTCTCCGTAGAATATCTGTTCCCAGGGGCCGAAATCCAGCTCGCCATCAGTCACAGCCACCACCACTTCCCTTCCCATTACCTGCCTCTTGAGGTGGGCGTCTCCGTTATCCTCCCCGGTGAGATTATGCCTGTATCTGTCCAGCGGCTGGTGAGGAGCCAGCTCCTCAAGCCATCTTTCGTAATCATCATGAAGCCCGCTTTCATCATCATTAATGAATACGCTGGAGGTGATGTGCATGGAGTTTACCAGCGCCAGCCCCTCCCTTATACCGCTCTCCGAAAGGCACTCGCTTACCCGCGGTGTAATATTCATGAACCCCCTCCGCCGGGGTATATCAAACCATAATTCCTTCCTGAAGCTTTTCATGAGAACCTCCTGTTTAAACTACTATACATAAATTATAACCGTCCTCCCGTTCAAGTAAACATATCTGTGGCCGGGGACTGACAGCGGCTGAATAGTTGTGATTCGCGAGCCTATACATTATCATGAGAACTGGATAACGGGATTAAGGGGTACCGCCGTTCGTACCCTTTCTGGCCGATGCGCCCTTAAACAGTGTTTTCGGAAACCTTTGAGGCGGAAACAGCCGTGCGGAGAAGAACCTTACCATGAAACCTGAGAGAGTGATAATAACTTTACTGGCAGCTTTCCTGTTCCTCATTCCCTCCGGAACCGGCGCCCGGGAAGGTCCCCCGAGGATTGTCTCTGTTCAATTCCGCGGCGTCAGGGGTGTGGACAAATCTTTCCTGGCTGAAGAGATATCCATGGGCGAGGGCGATTCATATTCAACGCCCGGGCTGAGAGAGGATATTCGAAGACTGGAAAACCTACGCCTGTTCAGCAGCATAGAAGCTGATACAGCAACCGCTCCGGGAGGGGGGGTGCTGATCACATATACTCTGGAGGAAAACCTTTACTGGATAATAACCCCCTTCTTATACAAGGAAGATGATTACGGGGTCGTCTACGGCCTCCAATACGCAAACAGCAACCTGTTCGGCAGGAAATATTCCACCTACTGCGCCGGCAACAGCGGGGGTCTGAAGGGGGGGCAGATAAATTTCGCCCGGGAAATGACCAATTCGAGAGACTACGGCTTCGAAATCGCTGCGGAGATGGCTGAATCGGAGCACCCGGTGCTTGATTACTGGCAGCGGAACCATATCCTGGGCGTATCGGTATACCGCAGGATAGGTTCTGCTCCTGCCGGTTACAGCATCCGGCGCTACCTGGGATTCTCTGCCGCCCTGGAAGTAAAGGAATTCAAGGCCGGCGGGATTTCCCTGGCTTCCGATGATTCGGATGTGGCAGTGAAGAACACCCTGTCATTTCAGTACGACGACACCGATATATTGTACAACCCGGGAAGGGGGAAAAGGATCGGTTTCGCGGTCGGTTACTGGAATATCAACGGTTCTGAAAATATAAAATCCGCCTCCTCGGCGCTATCCGCGTATAAGCCGCTCTCAGGCCATGCGGTGCTGGCCGGTAATATCTCCTGCGAACTCTACGCGGACCCGCTCCCGTTCTACTATCTGAATTTCCTGGGTGGATATAATTTCAGGGGGTGCCGCTACGGCGACTACCACGGGGATTCATATTTAACCTCGAGTATTGAGCTCAGGATTCTTCCACGCAGGAGATTAAATTTGTGGAAGAGTTTTCTGGAACCGGCGGCCGCCCTGTTCGTGGACGGAGCCGTAATCGGGGGATACGACAACTTCTACCGGAACAGGGTACACACCGGATACGGAATATCATTCGGGGTCCTTACCCCCTACATCAGCCCGTTCTTCCATCTCGCCTGGAATGAAAAAGGAGATCTGATAGACTACCTGTCACTTCAGAGCGGCTGGAAGTTCTGAAGCTGAAAATACGGTTACCGGATCATCCGGCAGATGGCGGCTGATTTTAATCTGGGCATAAAGCTGGCAAGCTGATAACATGGATGCCGTAATTTAAAACCGATTATCAAATTCGGAGGAGTAAGATTCTTAAGAAAACGGGGCTGTTGCTGGGTTTGATACTGTTCGCCCTGATACTGCTTCTGCCCGCTCCGGAAGAGATGAGCCCGGAAGCGAAGAAAACGGCGGCAGTGGCGGTCCTTATGGGGGTCTGGTGGATCACTGAGGCGATACCCATTGCGGTAACCGCCCTCCTGCCGGTGGCCCTGTTCCCGATACTGGGAGTCACCTCTTCCGCCGAAGCGGCTTCTGCGTACGCCAACCATCTGATTTTCCTGTTCATGGGAGGGTTCATTATCGCCCTGGCAATGCAGAAGTGGAATCTTCACAGGAGAATAGCCCTCCGGATCATTAATCTGGTCGGAACCAGCCCGCTGAGAATAATTCTGGGCTTCATGATAGCTACCGCTTTCCTCTCCATGTGGGTCTCAAATACAGCCACCACAATTATGATGGTGCCGATCGGAATGGCCGTAATAGGATACTTCTGCGATGAGAATTCCGAAGGCGGCGACCCGAATTTCTCGCTGTCGCTGATGCTGGGAATAGCCTACTCCGCTTCGGTGGGGGGTATAGGGACGTTGATCGGCACCCCTCCGAATCTGGTCCTGGCCAATACCCTGGAAAAGATGTATGACCGGACAATCGGGTTCGCGGAGTGGTTCGCAATCGGCTTCCCCCTGGTGGTAATCATGATCCCGCTTATCTGGATCTGGCTGACCAGGGTAATTTATCCACCCGGGAAACTGGACCGGCACACCTCGGTGATAGGGGATGAAATCAGCAAACTGGGGCCCGCCGGAAGGGGGGAGAAGATAACTCTGGTTATCTTCATACTCACCGCCGCCTGCTGGATCTTCAGGCAGACCAAGGTGATAGGGGGACTGGTAATACCCGGGCTGGACCGGCTGATGCCGAACATCTCCGACTCGGCCATAGCCGTATTCTTCGCCTCAATAATGTTCCTGATACCGGTAAAGAGGGACCGGCTGGAATTCCTGATGGACTGGGAACACGCAAGCAAACTCCCCTGGGGCATTCTGCTTCTCTTCGGAGGCGGGCTTTCCCTGGCCGGCGGATTCAGGATTTCCGGCCTGGCCAGGTGGATAGGCAGCAGGGTCAGATTCTTCTCCGACACCCCGGAGATAGTGCTGATCGGCGTGGTTATACTCATAATAATATTCCTGACCGAGATGACCTCGAATACCGCCACCACGGCGATGGTCCTTCCTATTCTCGGATCGGTGGCCGTGGGGCTGGGAAAGGATCCCATGATCCTGCTGGCTCCCGCGGCAATCGCCGCTTCCTGCGCCTACATGCTCCCGGTTGCCACCCCGCCCAACGCCATTATATTCGGAAGCGGGTGCGTCACGATTCCGCAGATGTCCAAAGCCGGATTCTTCCTGAACCTGATATCCATAGCCGTGATTCTGCTTCTTACCTACTTCTACATAATTCCGGTGATGATCAGGTAACGGCTCAGTACTTGCCGGTATTCTGATTATCGTGCCGGAAAGTCGGCCAGGGGGTGGAGGCATAACCGCTGCTGGAGCTTTCCACCGCATAGATATTCCCGGTGTATATATAATTCGAGTCGCTGCTGACGGTGCCGATATAAATGGTCCCGTCGTAATCTATAACCGGAGAAGACCAGTTTACCCCGTACTCCAGCTGCACCTTCCAGTTGAGTGTCCCGTCCGGGTTCAGGCAGTACAGGAATCCGGTCTCTCCCCCGAAGTATATCAGGCCGTCCGCTCCCACCGAGGGAGTGGAATATATATCATCCGGGGTCTGGTGTACCCCCTCCACGGAGTACTCCCAGATAACCGTACCCGAGGGCGACATCGCTATCAGGGAGCCCTCGTAACCGGCAGACCCTGCCCTGGTGGCTATATACACAGTCCCATCCGGCCCGATAACCGGAGAGGCTCTGACAAAGCGGCTGCCGGGCACCTGGTATCTCCATTTGCGGCTGCCGTTTGCCCTGAAGGCATAAACGAATGAACCCTGATAGCTCTCCACTCCCAGATAAATATCTCCCTGCCCGTCTATCGCCGGAGCGGAGAATGACATCTCGTAGGCATACTCGAAACCGTTTCTCCACCTTGCGGAGCCATCCGCCGGATTAACGGCGTAAATGCTGTCCTGGCCTATCACTATATATATTGTGCCGTCCGGGCCCACCGAGGGTGACGCCTTGCATTCCTTGGCTCCCCTCTTGAAGTGCCAGCGGGGCTGCGCGTCAGCCGGATCAAGAGCATAGAGCCCGTCAGCGGGAACCAGCACCGAGCCGTCGGCGGCGATAGCCGGATTCCGCTGGCCCACCTCGGGCCTGGGGTGATCGGACTCCCAGTCGTTGAAGGACCAGAGCAATACCCCCGAGGAACTGAAAGCGTAGCAGGTATTGGTGGAATCCTGAACGAAAACCCTGCCGGCGGTACCTATCACCGGGGAAAAGACATAACCTGGAAGAGGGTAACTCCAATTGAGGTTGCCCCCGGTATCCAGGGCGTAAAGGCGGTTTTCCGGATGTACCCCCGGAGGGTATGGATTCAGGAAGATCCCGGTACCGAAATAGAGAGTCCGGTCGTACCCTATCGCTGGAGTGGAATAGTAAACCGCCTTGCTGACCGGGAATACCCACTTTACCGCTTTCCTGCACCTGGCGGTTAATGAACAGCTCCCGGCCATCACCAGGTAGCTGTCCGCCGGAACCATTTCGGAATCGACATGAACAGACAGTTCGGCAAAGCCGGAATCGAGCGAATAACTGTAACTTACAGTATCTCCGGGTGAATGTTTACGGATACCTGCCGGGGGCGACCCATGAATCCCGGCATCCAGGGTCACCGTTAAATCAAGAAGGCCATCCTGTCCTCCGTCACCGGGTTCTTCCGGGCTCTCCCCGCAGGAGCAGAGAATCAGCACAGCTGCCGCGAGAACGGCCGCAATTCTCTTCATTTCAATCCCCTCCTTATCAGTCCTTTTCTGATCTTCTATATAGATAAAAAGCCAGAAATATCACCGCGAAGCAGAGATATCCGAATGCATATCTCCCGCCCGCCGCCCATCCTATCACACTGACCGTATCATTAATGGAAAAGCTGAAGGTATGCATTATCCCGAAGAAAGCCAGTATCATTCCGGCAGATGACCAGATAACCGCCTTCATGAAATCCTTCTCGATCAGGAAAACGCTGACCGCCGCCAGTATCATTGACGAGAATATGAACCCCTTCTCCAGGGCGAACATCCCCATTACCCCGTTAATGGGGATACCGGCCGCCGCCTGTTCCGACAGAGTGGTCCCGGCTCCCCGGTAGGCCTGCTTGAGGATATTAACTCCCCAGGCAGCGAAAGCGGGGAACAGCCCGATGACCACCGCCGGAGCATGCCTCCGGGGTGTGGCCTGAAAAGCCTGCGCGGCGATCATAATCCCTATCCAGAAAACTATCGCAATGCCCGCTTCCATCGGCACCACCGAATTAATCAGCTTGACCGCCCCGGTCATGGTTATAACCACAAAGAATATTCCGTTAAGAAGCGAATATCCGGTTCTGGCCCCCAGCCCTTTCCAGCCGGGGTGCCCGATGTAAATAGTGGTGGGAAAACAGGAACCGAAGAAAGACGCCAGCAGCGAACCTATTCCGTTCACTGCCAGGGAAGGCCTGGTTTCGTACCTGTCTCCGGCGGCCTCGGCGCTTTCCAGGTTCTGAATCGAACCGAAAACATTGAACAGCGCCATGGGAATAATAATGGAGAGATACCTGAACGCGTAACCGCTGCTGAGAATTTCCAGGAGGCTCCCTCCCGAGAAACGGGGCGGAATCAGCTCCGCTTCCGAAACTGCTTCTTTTACGCCCCCCATATCCATGAGCCCGAAGAGCCATGCCAGCGCCGTTCCGGCAATCAAAGCCACCATGCCCCCGGGAAGCCCCAGCGGGAATTTCACTTTGGAGAAATACTGAATCAGGATAATCGCCAGCGGAAGCATCGCTATAAGGGGCCTGTCAAATGTCTGCAGCGCGAAATCCATGGAAATAAAGGTAATGGCGATCCCGGCGAGGGTTGACAGCAGCGCGGCCCGCGGAGTAATCCTTCTGAGAGTATCCATGAAAAAGGCGGAGCCGAATTCAATTATTCCGCTGAAGAAACAGGCCAGAAGCCCTACTTTCCAGGCAGCCTGGTAACTGCCGGTCTCGCGGTAAACCGGGCCCATTATGAATATAAGGTAGGCGAACAGGCTGACCGTGTTTATCCCGTAGGGCAGGGCGGTAACATCATCCCTGCCTTCTTTCCTGGCAAGTTTCCTGGCCTGCCAGGAGTAGAACAGGTTCCCCGCAATCAGCGAAAGCGCAGCCCCTGGCAGTATTCTGGTCAGCACGAAATCGGGCGGGATCCCCGCTATTACCGGGCACAGCGATATAATAAGAAGAAACTGTATCAGGTTGTCGATTGCCAGCCCGAAGAAGCCGTCTATGTCCTTTTTAACTACCCAGGAATAAGCGGAATCATTACTCATAATCTCTCCCCGAAGATTAGAATAAGATATTTAAACTTCCTCTATCTCTATTGACTGATTCTACACTTTACCGTAAGGTTATTACAACGATTAGTTATCCAGAATAAAGGTTTAAGAGCGGGGAGGTTACCGGATATGTTACCGGCCCGGTTTTCATTAACAGTTTTATTGGCAATTTTGTTAATAATTTTTATTTTCCCCGCCTGCGATGAGGACGAGGATATTCCCTCCGCAGGGCAATCCTACCTCAGTATCGTAAGCGGCAACAATCAGAATGAGAGAACCGGCGCCCTCCTGCCTCAACCTCTGGTGGTCCGGGCTGCCGATCTTGCCGGAAACAACCAGCCGGGAATAACTGTCCGTTTCTCAACGGCCGATTCGGCGGCTACCGTAAATCCTTCCCGGGCAATTACAGACGGCGGCGGGCTCGCTTCCTGCAGCTTCCTGCTGGGAGGAAAGGCGGGGCTTCAGCATGTCAGCGCGACCACTGACAACGACAGCACCACTTTCACCGCAGTGGCCGAAGAGCCCGGTTGCGTCGAGGAATCGCTGATGCCGGCAGATCACTGGGATAAGGGCCATATCTATATATGCACTACCAGTTCGTCGCTTTTAGGTTCGGGTATGACTTCGGTTATCATCGATTTCGATCCTGTCTCAGAGGACGCCGTAAAGGTTCTGGACACTGCTGAAGAACTTATAGATATCGCCTTCTCTCCCCGGGGAGAGCTTTTCGCCGCCACCGACAGCGGGATATTCAAGGTCAATCCCCAGACTATGCTGCTGGAAAGCTATAAATCTCTGCCCTCGGAGATGGATATTGAGATGGCCGAAAACCCGGGAGGGGTACTGCTCTGCGTTAACAGCGGCCAGCTGTTTACGGTATTCTGCGATTCGGAAGAGCTGGAGATGACATCGCTGCCGCCGTCCCCGATCAGTTACGAGAACCTGGCGCTGGATAAGCATAGCAGAGACGCCTATTACATGCATTCCACCTCGAACTACGCGGAAATCCACAAGATGTCATGGGACGGAAGGGATATAGGCAGCGCCTCCTTTGAAACCATGGAGGGTTTCACCCTGGCCAGCTCTTCAGTAAGGGGGATGGCAACTGATTCAACGGGAGCGGTCTATATCACCGTGGATGGGAATGAGAGCCAGAGAGAAATCAGGAAATTCGATCCGCAGAGCAACAGCGTAAGCAATTTCTTCGATTTTTACGACCACTTCCTGGGGAATAATACCAACGCCGGCAGGTGGGGAGACCTCACTGTCTGTGACGGCGTTATATACATAATTGACAGGCGTAACGACAGAATGGCATATATATCCCTGGAGGGTAATTACCTGGGAGATATGGAATCCCCCGAATTCAGTCTTCCTGGAATTGAAAATGAAAGATACGGGATAGCTTCTATTCCTTGAAACTGGCTATCGCTTCGTCCTCTGAATCGTAGACATCGAAGATTACATTTAGGCGGGTAACCTGAAGTATTCCCAGAATCCTGTCATTGGGTTCGCATAGTTTTACTATGCCGCCCTCTTTGGCAAGGCTAGATCTGGCCGAGACAAGGATACCCAGGCCGGTACTTGATATCCATTTTACCCTGGAAAGATTAATAACTATATCCAGTTTGTCCTTGGAGGCAAGGTCCTTCACTATATCGACAAGCTCAAGATTCTTCTGGCCGCCGTGCATTTCTCCTGAGAGTTTCAGAACGGTTATGCCGGCTTTCTCTTTTACCTTAATCTTCATAATAAATCTCCCTGGCAGTATTATTTAACTGTGTATTTCTTCAATCGCTTCTTCTACGCTGTCATATTCTTCGAATACGGCGGGGATAAGCCCGCAGGTCTTGAGGACTACCCTGGCCCTGTCAGAGATATCCACCATGGCGATCAGGCCGTCCTCTCTCTTAACAGAAGCATAAGTAGCTATCAGGACACCAGCTCCAAGGGAATTGATCCAGCTTACATCTTCCATATCAAGAACCGAGAACTTCTTCCCCTCGCCGAGGGCATCCTTGAGCATCTGCTGAAGCTTCTGAGATTCAGGCCCGCCGTCCAGCTGCCCTTCCAGCTTTAAAACCAGGACACCGTTCTCTTCCCTCTTCTCTATTTTAAGCATTTAGACTCCTCTCCATACTACTATTTTCCCGTACCCTTCAAAATACTATTTACTTTGATATTATACAAATATATTTTTTACAATATACCTTACAACCAGTTATCCTCTATTGTCAAGAACGATGATTTACTCCAGGCTGACTGTACGGTCCCCCCTGATCACTTTTCCCATCCTTACCGGCTCCCAGCGGAGGCCGCCTGCGCCGGCCAGTTTCTCTTCATCCTCTTCCCTGATAATGAAAACCATGCCTATGCCCATATTGAATACCCTGAACATTTCATCCCCGGAGACTCCGCCCTTCTCTTTCAGGAAATCGAACAGCGGGGGCACCTCCCAGGAAGAGGTATCAATTTGTACTGAAGTTTTTCCTGGCAGCACTCTCGGTATGTTTTCAATTACCCCACCTCCGGTTATGTGTATCAGGCCCCTGATTTCCACCTTCTCCATAAGCGCTTTCACTTCAGGAAGATAGCTCCGGTGGACCTCCAGCAGCTCTTCAGCCACCGTCCGCCCGGTCCCCGGTATTTCGTCTCCAACATCCATCCCCTGATCTTCGAAAATAATCTTTCTGGCAAGAGAATAGCCGTTGGTGTGCAGTCCGCTGGAGGGGAAACCGTACACGGCGTCGCCCTCCCTGATGGAACTTCCGTCAATTATTTTCGACTTTTCCACCATGCCGACTATGGCGCCGGCCAGATCGTACTCTCCCTCGGAATAAAAACCGGGCATCTCCGCTGTCTCTCCCCCTATCAGGGCGCAGCCGTTTCTTTCGCATCCGGCCGCAAAACCTGAAATAATCTGCTCCACCACGCCCGGGTCCAGTCTGCCGGTTCCCAGGTAATCGAGAAAGAACAGAGGCTCCGCGCCCTGAACCAGAATGTCGTTAACACAGTGATTTACCAGGTCTTCGCCAACGGTGTCATGCCTGCCGCAGCGGAATGCCACCTTGAGTTTGGTTCCCACGCCGTCAACGCTTGAAACCAGAACCGGCTGCCTGTAACCTTCGGGAACCCTGAACAGCCCTCCGAAACTCCCCGTCTCGGAAAGAACATTCCGGTTCCAGGTTTTTCTGATTAATTTTCCGGCCCGTTTCATCGCCCTGCCGGCGGCATCGATATCAACGCCGGATTCCCTGTATTTCGAATGCATTCTCAAATCTCCATTCCTGTCAGATTTATTTCAAAACTATTCCCAGCACTATTATAATGATTTGCGCAGAGGTTTCCATAACCAATTTTCAAAACCGGCGGGAATAGGAAGAGAGATCATGACCCGCCTCCTGCTTTAAGGATGCTTCTTTGTTTTGGGGAGGATGCGTGGGCGGCTCTCCGGGAGGCGGTGAAGTCTGTGCAGGGGGGGAAGAGAAAGAAGAAGAACTACAGGAAGAATTAATAACAGAGATAGAGATCCGGGAAAAGACTGAGGTTGAATATGCATCTGGCGAGGAAATCTTTTTCAGGAGAAAGCCCTGGTACGAGAAGCAGAGATGGAACGAGATCCTGGATGAGAGAACCCGCTGGGTAGACCTCAGTAAGGAGAACCAGAAGAAGCTGATTAAACTTATCGGAAGGAGGTAAAGTAATGGACACATGAGAGCTTAAAGCTATAATAACCTTCTGTAACTAAAAACCAAATTAGAAAGGAGGTTATCTCATGTGCCCATATACATATTACGAAATTATGAGAAAAAGTAAAGACCCAAAACAGCTGCGTCATCAAATGATAATCTGCGCCGTTTCAGAGGGAACCTCCTCGTATTTTACGCTCCTCCATAACCTCTCTATCATGATATCGCGGCTTATTAGAGATAGTCATTGTCGAAGTTATTGTACCAATCCACTTCACTATCGTTCATAATAATGGATGCAAAACACTCAAGGTTGGCGCTTATGTTCATCCATTTGTGATAGATAGCATTGTAACAAGAAGCCGTATCAAACATGGCCTTCGCTGGCCCTACCACAGTAGTGATCACGATAATAACTACGACTACAAGAAACAGTGATTGTCTACTCACTTTAATCACCTCCTAATACGTTCAAATTTAAAATCCTACAAGACACTATCTTTTCCGGATATTTTTCAAACTCAAACTTGGCGAACATCACAACTTCTTTTTTCGGTGTCATAAAATATCGATTCTCAAGTCCTGGTAATGCAGTATATCTGTGCTCATCACACCATCTAATACCACTATCTTCTTGCGTATCTATAAGGAAACAGCGCTTACTAATTACAGAGTATCTCTCACCATCCGATTCATATGTAAACACTATTTGCGTCTTGGGTAGCCATTGAAGCCCCCTCCCTTTATCTATTTGAAGCACGAAACATGTAATTGAACTCGGATCATTTGCCGCAAGATATCTAAACGGTTTCATGTTGGTTACTATTTCAGGATAAGCATTCAGCAACCACATCCCGCTTCTTATTGACGTAATCGCCCAGCCATTTCCTTCATAGTAAACCTTATAAGAGTTAGATGCCGCAAGTAAACTTGGTATTACAATCATAACTAAAACTACTAAAATAAATGTTCTCTTCATTTTCTCCTTCCCTTACATATATTTAAAACTCGAACATAATCAGAGATACTTTTTGTTCTACATTGACATTCGAGACAGCAGTAATCTCGTGATTTTATGTTATTCATATAGATTCGCACCTGCTCCTTTTAGCCACTTGGAGTAAAGAAAACACAGATATTTTAATTACAATTCAAAGTCCCGCGGGGGTTATTCCAATGATTTATTCTATTCTCTTTTATTTTAAATTGTCAAATAGTGTTTAATGCCATAAATACCTTCTAATTGGAACTAACCATTGCTGCTTAATCTATTATTAATCGCATGCAGTGTTCCAAAGAGTGAGATAAATAATAATCTATTGAAAATATTCAGCTGCTGCATGCCTGCTGATTCTTTATCTTCTTTCATTAAAGGAAATTATAAATCAGGAAATATTTCAGGGAAATTGTAATTTTTCTTATTATAGGTGTTATTCATAGGATTCTGGTTATCTCCGAAAGTGTCCCATGGGACACTTTCATGGGACACTTTTTCTACCTGATTATACGTAACTGCAGATAATTATGTGCGTTATACAGACTGTCCCCTCCGATGGGACAGTTGGGACACTTGGGACACTTTTTACGATAAATCTTAGAAAATAAAGTGGCTTAGAGCTTTTGAAAGCCAACTTTCAGATTCTCGATGTTTCTGCTTGGAGGGAACTCCGACAGATGAAGACATTCTTAATTTACCTGAAGAGCTGCGTCCCGAGATCATCAATGACAGAGGACAGCGGATGAAGGCAAAATCGATCAAACGGTTATTCAAGGCCAACAACATGCTGCAGCTGTTCGCAAGACCGCGAACCCTCAATGATAACCCTTTCATAGAATCAATGTTCGGCACTGTAAAATGCGCTCCTGAGTTACCGGATGAATTCAACGTTCGTATGGATGCAGAGGATTATTTCAGCCGTTACGTTCGGTGGTACAACAAAGAGCGTTATCATTCCGGGATTGATTTTATGTAATCCCGGATCAATGCTACCGGGGATTAGGAGAGGAAATTATCTCTGAGCGGAAAGACAGGTTTGAGGAACAGATCAAATTAAGAAAGGAGGGGAATCGAATAAGGCTAAACAAATTGACTGTGGACAGAATCGGGGATATAATCAGCCCCGATCAGATCAAGATTTGTAGTGTAATAGATTCCTGATCTATGACGTTGATTCAGAAACGCATCTATGTCATTCCCCTCTGTATAATTATCATAATCGACTCTGACCAGCTTAAAAGGGTATCTCAATTCACACTTTGCCAATTCTTCATTATTCATATCAAAAAGAAACTCAGAAGAAGTCTCATCTGAAATCAGAAATTCTTTCGTCTTCACAATTTCTTCCTTCGGCACCCATTCTGGAAAGTCTTCTTCACAAGCCCAAAATCCATTGCTGAAAATATGAACCCAATGAGAAGTACTCCAACCAGAAAAAGTTTCTTAATACTCATTTTCTTTCTTTCTTAAAAACTTTTTTATGTCTATCTGTTTGATTCCATTTATAAATATACTCCAATTCAATAATAAAATATAACCGATCCCAGACCGCAATTCTGTTCATTAACCAAGGAGACTAATAATTTAAATACATTATCCTTCTTGATTATCGCAACTCTAATGGAATTTTTTCCTTTTCTGCCGCTTATCTCCAATAAATTTATACTATTTGATGCCGAATTTGTGTGTCAGGAGAATTCCTAGAAATTAACAAAACTTCACACAAAACTTTTCGATTTTCAAAACCGTAAGGCCGAAGCCCCGTTAATCTGGCTGGAGTTGACCGGCGGAGGGAATGTATCAGACCTGAATGGTTTCCTTGAGGGAATCGTATATCCCGGGGGTAACCTTGGAACCGATTATGGGATCAAGTTCCCCGCTCCTGTACATCTCAAGTACCAGGTCCGCGACTTCCCTGTGGAACTGGGTGCCCCTGTGCTTCCTCAATTCGTTGATAACTATTTCCGCGGACAGTGCGTCTCTGTACGGGCGGTTCGACGTCATGGCGTCGAAGGCGTCCACCACATTCAGGATATGAGCTCCCAGCGGTATCTGGCCGTTCTTCAAACCCCTGGGGTAACCGGTCCCGTCAGGCCTCTCATGATGACACCTGATTATCTCCGCCGCTTCCTTGAGAAACTTGAGGCGCTCCACTATATCCGCGCCCACATCCGGATGCGCCCGGAGTGATATCCATTCCTCCTCAGTCAGCGGATCCACTTTCTGAAGGACCGAATTGCTGACGGCTATCTTCCCCACGTCGTGAAGCAGCGAGGCGTACTCGAGTGTCTCTATCTCCTTGGACGACATCCCCAGCGCCTTGGCGATCCGCATTGCGTATTGAGAAACTCTGTATGAATGCCCGTGGGTAAAAGCGTCCGATGCATCAATCGCCGAGGTTAGAGCGGCGACCGTTTCGATGTTCTTCTCCCTCATATCCAGATAGAGCTGGAATGAATAACGGGCCAGGAACAGGGGGATAATGAAGAGAGCTATGGTCCAGCCGCCCGCCTTGGCGTAGAGCAGGGCTATAATAGCCCCCATCGGAAGGAATGCGAATATGTGGAAGAAATACCACATGTAATTCTGTTTCCATACATGGTAAGGTTTACGCCCGCTGTCAAAAGCGATGATCAGGGAGAGCGACCATGTATTTACCAGATAATATACTATACCGGCTGCAAATAGAGGAACCAGGAACATCGGGGAGCTGATATCGGTGTAATCCCCGAAAAGCCGATAGGTCAGGCCGGCGGCCCCCACCGTAACAGCCAGAAGAGGCACGTTAAACAGGAGTTTTCTCAGTGAACGCCGCTGCAGGAATCCCTCGGTAAAGAGGCTGGAGACCGCTTCGACAACCACCATCACTGCGGGCCCGAACAGCACTATACCGGCAAGGTCTATCGGTGAAGCCGTGGAAATGGTGGATCCGCCGCGGGGCAGCGGTATCTGGACAAAATCAGCGATAATTATAAGGAGAACGAAGATAAAGATATCCTGCCAGTGCCCCGCCGGCAGCCTGTCCACGCTGAGAAAAAGGATAAACAGGCCGGCGATAACATAGGTAGTGTAGTATATTCTAAATTTCCAGCTCGATCTTTCTTCTTTTTCCTTCAATATTCCATCCAGGCCCAGAAACACCTTCCCCTCCGGCTGATATCTCTGATTTTATCAGACAGCAGTTTTTATGCCATACTACAAAGCTGCCGGGTTGCCGAGAAATATAACTATCTTTAAATCAGGGAATAACGCAAGCAATCCCGGACGGGATAATCATCTGATCCTGTAATTTATATACTTGCGCGATTTCCATCTGCCAAAGGGCCGGTTAAGGGCGTCCAGCACCGCCAGCACGGAGGCTTCGTTGGCGTCGCGTCCCAGGAACGCGCTTCCTGAAAGATACAGAACTTTCCTTCCGTCCACTACCTGAACGGAGGCCACAAAAGCCTCCCGGTTACTGATCTTAACCTGCTCCATACCAGATAAGCACAATTGGAATTTCTCGTCAATGATTTTAGTCACGCCATCGAGGGTCGCCCGGGCGATCACATCGTAGAAGGGGTGATCTTTCCTGACACCCTCCCCGAAACCCGATACCTGAAGTTCATTCATCTCCATTATGACTTCAGCTCTTACTTTTTCCTCTTTGAGATGAAGGTTCAATCCCTTGAACATGATTCTCAGATCCCTCTCCAGGAATTCCAGACGCGGCTCTTCCGGTGGCTCATGACTGCCCGGTTTCCGTTCAGGGCTCATTCCGTCCGGTTCTGCCGGCTCTTCTTCAGCAGGACGATCATCCTCAACCTCCGGCGGAGGAACAACATCCGCTTCCTCCTCTTCGAAAGTATCCATAACCACCACACCGACCAGAGACTGGTCCAGATCAATGCCGAGCTCCTTATTCAGAGCGCCGCAGACCCTGTCGACAATCTCTTTCGGAGGTGCGATGCTTGCCGCGACCACGTGGATCCCGGTAATATCATCGTTTTCATCAGTCGATATGCGGCAGGATTTAACATCACCCATGCGCATTATCAGCTGCTGAACCTTCTTGACTGTATCTCTATTCACTGGATATTATTCATTCAAACAAACAGTAAAGCCCAATAAACCATTATATCACAAAACCTTATTTATTTCAACAGGTTGGAGTGGAATCATTCTATCTTCATGATATCAAGAAAACGTTTGATCCTCTCTCCTATTTCTCCGCCTCTCCTGGACCTGATTCCATCCACCGAAAGCTCCTCACAGGTAAAGCTCGCTAAAATCGTGCCATAAACCAGCGCTTTTCGAAGATTATCCTCATTAATATCGCCGTCGGAAGCCAGAGAGCCCAGAAATCCCCCCGCGAAAACGTCTCCTGCTCCGGTTGGATCCAGGACATCCTCGAGAGGAAAAGCGGGGGCAATATAAATGCTGTCGCCGGTCATCAGAAAAGCGCCATGTTCTCCCTTCTTTATTACCACTATATCCGGCCCCATCGATATTATCTCCCGGCCCGCCCTGTAAAGATTGAGCCGGCCGGTCAGCTGGCGCGCTTCGCTGTCGTTTACAAAGAGCAGGTTGACTTTCTCCAGAACCCGGCGAAGCATTTCCGGTTTGTTCTCAATCCAGAAGTTCATGGTATCACAGGCCGCAAAGGGATCTCCGGTACACTGGTCCAGTATATCCAGCTGCAGTTCGGGGTCGATATTGGCCAGCAGCAGCCATCCGGTCTCCTCCCACCCCTCCGGCAATACCGGCCTGAAGTCCTTGAACACGTTCAGTTCGGTCACCAGAGTTTCTCTCTCATTCGGATTTACGCCATACCTTCCCTTCCAATAGAAGGTCCGGCCTCCCTTGACGGTTTCGACTCCGCCGCAATCTATCCCCCTGGCCTCCAGTACCGATCTGTGCTCATCCAGAAAATCTTCGCCAACTATACCCACCACCCTTACGGCTGTCTTATAACTTGCCGCTATGGAAGCGTAAACGGCAGAACCTCCCAATGCCCTTTCAATCCTTCCCCGGGGTGTTTCAATGGAATCGAACGCGATCGAACCTGCTACAACCATACTCATCGCTACATGATCCTTCCGCCTGTGTTAAAACTTCAATCTACAAATATCAGGGAACAGAAAGTTTTCTTAAAAAATCCTTAAACCGCCATGAAGTCAACGGGAATGCATTCGACGCTCCGGGGCTACATTCTTTCCGGGGCTTCAACCCCGATTAACCTCAGGGACTCGGCGAGAACTATCCTGGTCGCTTCAGAAAGAAGCAGCCTGGCGCCGCTGAGCTCCCTGTCACTCGATACCACCCGGCAGATATGATAGAAATGATGAAAAGACGCCGCTATGTCCTGGGCGTAGGAGGTCAGGCGGTTCGCGTCGTTGTTGTATACGGCACCTTCTATAAGCTGGGGGAATATTACCAGCTTTCGTATTAACTCCAGCTCTTCGGGCTCTTTCAGCAACCTCACGCATCCGGTCTCTTCAGGGAACCCGACACCCTCCTCCCCGGCAAAGGAGATTATGCTGCTGATTCTGGCATGAGCGTACTGAACGTAGTAAACCGGGTTCTCGTCAGACTGCTTCCTGGCAAGCGACAGATTGAAATCCATGTGGGCCTGATTCTTTCTCATCAGAAAGAAGAATTTTACCGCATCCCTTCCCACATCGGAAACCAGATCCCTGAGGGTGATGAATTCACCCTCTCTCTTTGACATACTGACCTGCTTCCCGTTCTCTATCAGGCGGACCCATTGAACGGTGAGTACTTCAAGCCAGCCCCGGTCCGCTCCGAATACTTCGGAAGCGGCCTCCAGCCGTTTGATATGCCCATGGTGGTCCGGCCCGAAAATATCTATGGCCCTGTGGTAATCCCTTCTCAGTTTGTTCAGATGGTATGCCGCGTCAGCCAGGAAATAGGTTGGCGTATTGTCGCTCCTTACCAGAACCCTGTCCTTTTCATCGCCAAACCGGGTTGACCTGAACCAGAGCGCCCCCTCCTTTTCATAGACCACTTCATTCTGTTTCATTATCTTCAGCGCCTCCTCCACCTCGCCGCCCTCCCGGTGAAGCTTCGACTCCGGGAAAAACCTGTCGAATTCGACTTCAAAGTACTCCAGGTCCTTCCTGATCATATCGATCACCCTGTCCAGGGCAAATCCAGAGAACCTGCTGAGAGCTTCCCCCTCCGGCAGCCGGAGCCAGTTCTTTCCTTCCTCGACAGGGATCTCACCGGCGATATCCACCAGGTAATCACCGGGATAACAGCCCTCCGGCAGCCGGGCCTTCTCTCCCAGCCGCTGCCTGAACCTGGTCATCAGCGAAATTCCCAGCTTATCTATCTGGCTTCCGGAATCGTTCAGATAGTACTCCGATTCCACCTGGTAACCGGCCTTCTCATACAGGTTCGCCAGCGCGCTTCCGACAGTCGCCGCTCTGGCCGAAACCAGCACCAGCGGGCCGGTAGGGTTCGCCGAGACGAACTCAATCAGAATCCGCCTGCCTCTTCCGATATCCAGCTCTCCGTAATTCATCCCCTCACTGTTTATCCTTACTACCTGGTCTGTCAGGTAACGGTGGGAGAATGAAAAATTGATAAACCCGGGGCCGGCAACTTCCACCCTGTCTATGAAATCGGGGTTTAATTCAATATTTGATATGATATCGGCCGCGAACTCACGGGGATTGCGTTTCACCCGGGCCGCCGCCACCAGAGCTATATTACAGCTCAGGTCTCCATTGGCGGGGTCGTTGGGGCGTTCCAGTTGAATCTGCTCTCTTTCCATATCCGCGCCGAGCTTTTCCAGAGAGCTGAAAATCTCATCTATCACTCTTTCCTGGGCGCCTTTCCGGGTGATTTTATCATTTTTATTCATCCGGAAATTCCTCCTTCGGCGCATCGCCCCATAAATTCTCCAATGCGTAAAATTCTCTTACGTCAGGCTGGAAAATGTGAAATACTATGGAATAAGAATCGACCAGTATCCAGTGCGGTGATTCATACCCCTCCACATTGAAGTGGTGTCCCTCTTCTTTCAGCTTTTCAATGATTACATCCGCCACTACTCTGGCCTGCACATTGCTCGAGACGGAAGATATCAGGAAATAATCGGTTATGTCAGATAACTTCCTCAGATCCAGAAGAACAATATCGCTTGCCTTCTTGGCCTGGATCTCGCCGACGATTTCCCCTGCCAGCCGCCTGGTCGCTGCTTCAGTCAATTAACTCCATACCCCCTTTATTATCTTGCCACATTCGGGACACGCTCCGGATTCCTCCAAACCGCTCCGGGCATAACCTCTGCGTTCAATTACCACACTGCCGCAACCGGGGCAGTGCGTCCTATCGGTACCTTCAATGAATATATTGCCGATATAAACATAATCAAGATATCTTTTTGCTATATCGCGCGCCTTTTTCAGGGTTTCCTCCGGAGTGGGGCCTATATCATCCATCCTGTAATGGGGGAAGAACCTGGAAAAATGAAGAGGTATTTCCCGTGAAATACCGGCCAGGAACTTCACCATACTCTCAATCTCACCTAAATCATCATTGAGGCCGGGGATTATCAGGTTGGTGATTTCAACGTGGGAGTATTGAGCGGCGATCCCGATAAAATCCTTAACCGGCTCGAGCTCCGCGCCGCAGTACTTTCTGTAGAATTCTTCGTTGAAACCTTTAAGGTCAATATTATATCCATCCACCGCCGGCGAGATTTCAAGCCCGGGGTCTCTGTTGATGTACCCGTTTGTAACCAGAACCGATTTGAGGTTTTTCTCTCTCAGCAGAGGGAGAACATCCATTAAATACTCAAACCATATAATCGGCTCCGTATAGGTAAAAGCTACCCCCACACAACCCCTGTCCTCCGCCATGGAGGCAAGTTCCGAAGGCGATAAATACCTTGTCGGAACCTTTTCCTGGGATATGCTCCAGTTCTGGCAGAAGCGGCAGGTCATGGTACAGCCGTTAGGCCCGATCGACAGAATCCTGCTTCCCGGGATGAAATGATAAAGGGGCTTCTTTTCGATAGGATCGACATTTACTGTCACCGTCCTGCCGTACGAGGTAGAATACAGTTCGCCCTCCCTGTTCTGCCTTACCCCGCACATCCCCGTTTTCCCCTCCTGAATCATACACTGATGAGGGCATAGAAGGCAGAGAACCTTTTCGTCCGGTCTCTTTTCGCAGTATCTGGCTTTCTTATCCTTCATCGTTTCCTCCTATCCGGCAGATTCTTTCATTTTCAATACCGCTCAGTCAGCGAACAGGAAACAGCTTCAGCTACCAGCCTCTTATTATGAAGATGATTGGGCGCGCTGCCGCCCGCCCGCAGCGGCTCCGTATCTTTTCTCTCTGTGAACTGAAATTAAATCGCGGCATATATAAACTACAATCCCTACAAGCAGTTAACCTTATTCAGACAGTTGGGATATTCTATCATCATTCGGGGTCTGATTCAAGATGATTCGAATCCTTCTCACCCTTCCGCGCGAAAATAAAGGAGACCGCCACGCTGATAAAGAACAGCAGTACCAGGGGGACTGCCATCAGCACCTGGGATGCCGGGTCCGGAGGGGTCAGTAGCGCGCATACCGCAAAGATGATTACTATTACCCAGCGCCACTGCCTGATCAGTTTTCCGGGCGATATAAAACCGGTGGCGGTTAGAAAGATAATCACAAGCGGAAGCTGAAACACCACACCGAAAGCGAAGCAGAGCTTTCCCACGAACGAAAAGTATTCGCCCACTGAAAGGAGGGGGGAAAGCATGTCAGTGGAAAACCGGAGAAGAAAATTAAGCACTACCGGGATCATAATCCAGTAGGCGAATAACACTCCCACATAAAACAGGGCGGTGGAAAACACAATCATGGGCAGGATTACCTTCTTTTCCCTGGAAAAGAGGCCCGGCGAGACGAAAGACCAGACTCTGAAAAGAATGAACGGGTAGGAAACCAGAAAACCTGCTATGAAACTGAGCTTCAGGCGGGTCATGAAAGCTTCGGCGGGGGCGTGAAAATAAATTCCGTCCACCGGTATTCCGGACAGCAGAAAATCCATCAGGGAACCGGAAAAGAACCACAGAACCAGCGAGGACGCAAACACCGCGGCTATCAGTGATATTAATACAGACCTCAGCTCCTCGAGATGATCAAACAGATTCATCTCGTTAAGCTTTTCCGATTTTTCATGTTCAGACAACTTCGCTCCAGAATTACTTTATAAGTTCTACGGTAGTATAAGATACTCTGGAAAGCTCTGTTGTTTCTTCCCTGGCGGTTTCAGGGTTGACCCCCGTCATAGTGCCCCTGAATTCACTTTCCATCTTATATTTTACCACATAGCCGCCATCCAGAGCGACCGAGGCTTCTATATCGGCTGCCACTTCACCCTTCACCACGCCACCCCCTGCTTCCCTCTCCACTGAGGTAACCGCATCCCCGCTGAGATAGGCCACCGCTATCCCGTCCTCCTCGCCTATTTCCTCGAGTGTCATGGTAACGGTTCCCTCCACCGCGCCCGAGCTGGTAGTGTCGCTGACATCCTTCTCCCAGCTCTGACCCACTTTAACCTCTTTTTCGGGCAACTCCGCAAACCATTTGCCCACATAATCTTTTAATCCCCCTTCGGGCAGTCCCGGGATCACTCCGCGGGCTTCAACTACTTCTCCGGACGGCGAAACATCCACCTCCACGGTCCTTCCCTCAGGTTTGACGCGGCCGGAGCGGTCCTGCATCTCTCCGGACCTTATCAGCTGGTCGGAGGATTTGTCGTATTTTATCCTGATGGTACAGTTACCCTGTCCGGATTTTTCCCTGACCTTCAGGGTAACCTCATCGGTATGTACATTCCTTATACTGAGCCCGGAGAAATTCATCTCATCGGTGCTGGCCCCCCTGTACCTGAGTGCCGTTTCCGGCTCCAGAGAAAACTCCAGCCTGATCGAATCTCCCTCCTCTATGGCCTGGGGAGCGCCGGAAGGCTTGCAATGAATGGACAGAGCGGCCAGAGTCAGAATTATTAATACAGGATTCATCCCCCTTTTCAGGGCATAACGGCTCATCAGTCCTCCTTTGTCTGGAGAGTTTTAGAATCTTATCGGAATGATATCCTTACCCCTCTTTTCCTATCAATCCCTTGAGCTCATCCATGAACTGCGATATATCCTTGAATTCCCTGTAGACGGAAGCAAAACGCACGTAAGCTACCTGGTCGATCTTCGCGAGCCTGTTTATAATGGCATTCCCCAGCTCTTCGGTAGGTATTTCATCCCTCACCTTCTTCGACATCTCCCGCTCCACCTCGTCTATCAGTTCTTCAAGGGCAGTCATCGAAACAGGCCTCTTTTCACAGGCTTTAAGCAACCCCTCCAGTATCTTTTCCCTGGAATAACGCTCCCGGTTTCCATCCTTTTTTATCACCATTACCGGCCGGCGCTCTATATATTCGTAGGTGGTAAACCGGTGGCCGCATTTGACGCACTCGCGCCTCCGCCTTATGGCGGAACCGTCACGGGTGGACCTGCTGTCAACCACCTTGTCATTCTCGTTTCCGCAGCTGGGGCAGCGCAAGTTACTCTCCCTTCGCCTCTTCCTGTATCAGGTATACCGTCTTCAGCCCCGCTTCACTTATCAGCTCTTCCCCCATCCTGTCCGGGTACCTGGCCCCAAGGACCAGTTTAATGATCCCCGCGTTTATAATCATCTTGGCACAGGTTGAGCAGGGTGAATCGGTGCAGTAAATGGTTGCTCCGTTCATGCTGGTTCCGCTTCCGGCGGCCTGTATTATAGCGTTCTGCTCGGCATGCACGCCCCTGCAGAGTTCGTGCCTCTCACCGGAGGGAACCTCCATCTTCTGCCGCATGCATCCTATATCCAGACAGTGGGCAAGCCCCTTGGGAGCCCCGTTGTAACCGGTGGATATAATCCTCTTGTCTTTTACTATTATGGCGCCGACTTTGCGCCTCAGGCATGTGGAACGCTCCGAGACCAAACGGGTTATCTCCATGAAATATTCGTCCCAGCTGGGTCTCTTCATAAGCTCCATCCTTCATCGGCCAGGTTCAACCCTGCCGTAGATAACTACTCATATAGCGGAAATGCCCCGGCCAGCTCAAGCGCCCTGCCCCTTACCTCCCTGATGACATTCTCGTCAGTATGGTTCTCCAGGACCCTGACCATCAGTTCGCCGATTTCATCCATCTCCGGCTCTTTCATCCCCCTGGTTGTAAGAGCCGGGGTGCCGACCCTGATGCCTGAAGTGACGAACGGGCTCTCCCTGTCGAAGGGAACGGTATTCTTGTTCACCGTGATACCCGCTGCTTCCAGTGCTTTTTCGGCATCCTTCCCGGTCAAATCCTTTTCAGAGAGATCTATCAGGAAAAGGTGATTATCGGTGCCGCCGCTGACTATATCAAAATCCTGAGCCATCAGGCTGGAGGCCAGCCTGGCTGCATTTGCCTTTACCTGTTTCTGGTATTCCTTGAACCGGTCCGACATCGCTTCCTTGAAACAGACCGCCTTGCCCGCGATCACATGCATGAAAGGCCCGCCCTGAGTGCCGGGAAAGTTGAGTTTGTCGACCTGCTTGCGGTATTTCTTGGGGCACAATATGAACCCTCCCCTGGGCCCCCGAAGGGTCTTATGGGTAGTCGAGGTTATCACATCGGCGTACGGGATCGGGCTGGAGTGAACCCCGGCGGCAATCAGCCCCGCGATGTGAGCTATATCAACCATCAGGAAGGCCCCCACTTCGTCGCATATCTCCCGGAGCCTGGCCCAGTCCCACTCTCTCGGATAAGCGCTTGCTCCCGCAACGAACATCTTGGGGCGCTCCTTCTTTGCCTGCTCTTCGAGCTGGTCGTAATTGAGCATCCTGGTTTCCCGGTCCACTTCGTAGTGAACCACATCGAAAGCCATGCCCGAAAAATTGACCGGATGTCCGTGAGACAGGTGCCCGCCGTGGGAGAGGCTCATCCCCATTATCTTATCCCCGGGCTCTATAAAGGCGAGATAAGCTGTTATATTCGCCTGGGTTCCGGAATGGGGCTGAACATTGCCGTGTTCGGCTCCGAAAAGCTCCTTTACCCTCTTCCTGGCCAGCCTCTCGGCCTGGTCGACGAACTCGCACCCGCCGTAATACCTCTTTCCGGGATACCCCTCGGCGTACTTATTCTGCATCGGGTTGCTCAGAGCGGCCAGTACCGCTTTACTGGTGAAATTCTCGCTCGCTATCATTTCCAGCTGATTCTGCTGGCGCTCCAGCTCTGATTTTACAGCTTCCATGATCTCCGGATCGGTTTTCTCGAGATACGGAAAGAGATTTTCATCAAACAACATCGCTTATCGCCTCTCTTTACTGATTTAAAGCTTCGTAATCAGCTATCTTATTTATTCTCCTCAGATGCCTGCCCCCCTCAAAAGGGGTGTTGATCCAGGTCAGGACCAGCTCGTTGATATCCGGGTCATCGCCGCTCTTTTCCGATAGAGCCAGGACATTCGAGTCGTTGTGCTTCCTGGTCATTTCAGCGTCACGGACAGACCTGCACAGAGCGGCCCGGATTCCCCTGACCTTGTTGGCAGCTATGGACATCCCGATACCGGATCCGCAAATCAGGATTCCCCGGTCTGCTTCTCCGGCGGCCACCTTTTCAGATACCGCAAAAGCAAAATCGGGGTAATCCGCCGGCTCTTCGCTCCCGGCGCCGAGATCCATCACCTCATGTCCCCGGTCCTCCAGCAGCTCCCTTAACCTGGACTTTAATTTATAGCCGCGATGATCCGATCCGACGGCAACTTTCATTACCCGCTCCACGATTGAGTGATTCACGGTTTAATCGTTATAGACTAAATCGAGCCAGTGCATCCTGTCTTCAACTTCGGCATTGAGTACCTTGAAGAACCGATCCTGGAGCTTTCTGGTGATCGGGCCCCTCTTGCCCTCTCCCACCTGGATCTTGTCCACACTTCTGATCGGTGATATCTCCGCCGCCGTTCCGGTGAAGAAAACCTCATCAGCTATATAGAGCATCTCTCTGGGGATGAGTTTTTCTATCACTTCATAACCCATTTCCCGGGCAAGCTCGATAACGGTATTACGGGTTATTCCCGGAAGCACGCTTGCGCCAAGGGGGGGAGTGAAGATGATCTCATCCTGGATCAGGAATATATTCTCTCCGCTTCCCTCGCTGACATACCCTCCGGAATCGAGCGCTATCCCTTCCACGTAACCATTCTTGATCGCTTCCATCTTGATAAGCTGCGAGTTCATGTAATTCGCGCCGGTCTTGGCCAGCGCGGGGAAGGTGTTGGGGGCTATCCTGTCCCAGGTTGACACCATAACGTCAACTCCCTGCTCCAGAGCTTCGGGTCCCAGGTACTTTCCCCATTCCCATACCACTATAAAGGAATTGATCGGGTTGTTGAAAGGATTGACGCCCAGCTCATTGTATCCGCGGTAAACCACAGGCCGGATATAACATTCCTTCATCTTATTTACCCTGATGGTCTCGAAGCAGGCCTCCATGAAATCTTCCCGGGGCATCTCCGGTTCCATCCTGTACATCTTAGCGGAATTATAAAGCCTCTTTATATGGGGCTCCAGCCGGAATATGGCCGGGCCCTTTTCGGTATTGTAACACCGGATCCCTTCAAAAACGCAGGTGCCGTAATGAATAACGTGCGCGCAGACATGAATTTTTGCATCGTCCCAGTCAACGAATTCTCCATCCATCCAGATCTTTTCAGATTTCGGTATTGGCATGTTTATTACCCTTTCTCTGTATGATTCCTCCGCTTATAAAGCGGACTCAGACAAAAACATTCTGCCCCATTATAGAAACTCCAGGCATCTGTTGCAACACATTTCCGGTTTAGGCTATCTCTTTCATTATAGCTGAAATTTCTTTCAGAGCTGCGCCACTCAGCATTATCGCCCGCCTGGATCAAATCGCTCGCGGATATGATCGAAAAGAGGTCCGATAAGACTTTGTAAGTCGTCTCTGGCCTGGCGGTAGATCTCTCTGTCGCCTCCGATCGGATCCCTGATATCCGCCTCCTCCCGCTGCGGATCAAGCTCACCCAGCAGTATAACCCGGGCTTCCGCATCGGGGACCATCATGGTTATAACATCTTTGTGACGCTGTGCCATCGCCACAATCAGATCCGCTGATTTGATGATTTCCTCATTCAGATGAGTCGACCTGTGAGTATTAAGATCAATTCCGATCTCCGACAGCACTTCCACGGCCAGAGGTGAAGCGGGAGAGCTCTCCAGGTCCAGGGTGCCGGCTGAAGAAAATTCAACCTTTCCGCCCCAGCCCCTGTCCGCCTTCTCCCGGGCAAGCGCCTCCGCCATCGGAGACCTGCAGGTGTTACCGGTGCAAACAAAAAGTACATTCAGCAATAAAAAAACCCCCTGTTGATGAATAACTGAATATGCTCTACCTGATAAAATAGCTCCAATCCCCGATATTTGTCAAATGCTCTGTGGCGCGGAATTGATTCATTTCCGGTCAGGAGCGGAAAAATATTTAATATTACCGC
The DNA here is from genome assembly GCA_046483305.1 of Candidatus Krumholzibacteriales bacterium. Lineage (GTDB taxonomy): Bacteria > Krumholzibacteriota > Krumholzibacteriia > Krumholzibacteriales > WJIX01 > WJIX01. Next base: position 43,487 of record JAWODM010000045.1, read on the forward strand.
CCGATTCTGTATCATATATAAGTAAGAAGCAGTTTGTTCTTCCTGAACCAGCAGGACCATGTACAGTTTTAACAGAAGAGAGTTTCTGAGAGGAGTTTTTTTTACTGCCGTGGCGGGATCGTTTCCGGCGCTATTTTCAGGCCCTCTCAAGAACAGGGGTAAAAGCGGAATGTTCGAACCCAACTACAGAAAACTTCAACGGAGCGGCGAGTTGAAAAAGCGGGGCAAACAGCTCTGGAACATCATGAGCGAATGCAGGCTGTGCCCCAGGGAATGCATGGCCGACCGGATCGAGGGAGAGAAAGGTTTCTGCGGCGCGGATTCCGGGCTGATTATATCCTCGGCCCATCCTCATTTCGGGGAGGAGAGGCCCCTGGTCGGGTCGGGAGGCTCCGGAACAATATTCTTCAGCAACTGTTCCCTGAGATGCGTGTTCTGCATAAACTGGCAGATCAGCCACCGGGGAGATGGGACCCCGGTCAGCACCGGTCAGCTTGCGTCCATGATGCTGAGGCTCCAGGAACGGGGATGCCATAATATAAATGTGGTAACCCCAACCCACTATCTCCCCCATATAATTCTGGCCCTCGATCAGGCTGCCGAAAAAGGGCTCAGGCTTACGCTGGTCTACAATACCTGCGGGTGGGAACGGACAGAAATCCTGAAGATGCTGGACGGGGTGGTCGATATCTACCTTCCCGATTTTAAATATTTCAGCGGAAAGATGGCGGCCAGATACTCAGCCGGCGCTGAAAAGTATCCTGAAGTTACCAAAGCAGCGCTTCTGGAAATGAACCGCCAGGTGGGAGTGGCAAGGCCGGACCAGGACGGCCTGGTAAGGCGCGGCCTGATGATACGCCATCTGGTGATGCCGAACAATGTGGGAGGAAGCGGAAAGATTATGGAATGGATAGGCAGCAACCTTCCCAATGACACCTACGTTAATATAATGTCGCAGTACCGTCCGATGTACAAAGCTGAAGATTACCCCGAAATCTCCAGGCGGATATACCGAAGTGAATACAACGAAGTGATAAAAAAGGCCAGGGAGGCGGGACTGACGAACCTGGACATTCAGAGATAGTATCCCTGAGCCGGTTATACCGCTTTTTCTTCTTTTCGAGCATAGAATGCTCCCGCGCCAAGAAGCAGGACGGGAACAATCCATTTAAGCCACTCCGCGGCCCTCTCCAGTTTATAAAGGTCCGGACTGGAAGGGACGCCCGGCTCCAGCACGGAATTGTTTTCCGCAGACTGGAAATATTCCACGTACCTGGTAACGGTCGAATCCGGATAGCCCCTCCGCTCCATCGCTTCCCGGGTTGCAGCCGCCCCGCTCTCCTGCTCCAGTTCCGCGATGCCGGCCTCAAAAGTGACGCCGTAATCGGGATCGGCCACTCTCCATCCCTGTTCAGTCAGCACTTCAGCCACCACATGCCCGCCAAGGGCGACAAATCTCGCCTTCAACCCGTTAATTTCAGCTATCCTGACCATTACCGCCGATGCCTCCGAACAGTTACCCCCCCTTCCGGCAGCTATCCTCCCGGCTATCTGGGTTTTTCCCGCCGGCCGGTAAATCAACCCGCACAGGTAAAGCAGCCAGTTCTCATAAACGGTGACTCTCCGGCTGTTGGTATGGACTATCGATTCGAATACTTCCCTGTTGGCATCCTCCAGGGAAAAATTATCCGCCGGCCCCCTCAGAAGTTTGTCGAGCCCCGGTGAATCATCAATCAGATAATGATACCCGGGCACTGCCGGCCCGCCGCCGGGACTCTCCCCGCCGAACTCCGGCCTGACCATTAATCCGGCCATATTCAGGGCGGTGAGCGCCGCTCCCACGAAGATTACAATCCAGGCAACAACTTTCAAAATATCCTGCCTCCTTTTAACTGCCCTTCTCAATCAGGCCCCTTAACCTGCCCCGCAATATCTACCGGTTCAACTCACGCAGATGCCGGTAGAAGGTAAAATAGAAATTGAATGACGCAAAGAATATGAATAACTGAATGGGCAGGAAAATGACCGGATATCTGACGGCAAAATCCCACATCCGTTTAAATTCGCCGCCGCGCATAAAGTTGATCACCAGAGCGGTTCTGATCAGCACGGAAAGGGCAGAGCCGATTATTACCAGAACAAGGGCATTTTTCAGCCCCGAGCGTTCTTCGTTCAAACCCTCCCCGTAGAAAACAGCGAAAAAATAGAGAGTTATAGCGGAATTGATCCAGGGCAGAAAAAGATCGAAACTGACAGAATCGAAGAGAGAGCTTCCCATCACCACAAGCAGTTCCTTGAGAAAGAGAAGCGATAACGCCGCCCAGCCTATTATCATCAGATTGGAAGCTTTATCCAGGGCTCTCTCCGAACTCTTCACATAATCCCTGCTGAAAGTTACAAAAAACAGAAGAATCACCAGGGTGGCCGCAAACGATACCAGAGTGTGCAGGCCGGCGGCCGTTCCGGAGGCGAACAGGTCCGGGAAGAGAGTAGCCGCCGCCCTGGATACAAATATGCAGGAAATCCCCGCCAGGACCAGCGCGGCCAGCTTCCTGAGTTTCATTTCTCCTCCCTGCAATTCCACGGATATTTCAACCCTATTCGAGACATCCGATTATCGTCCATAACTTCATTACAGTAAAGCAAAATACGGATTATTTTGTGTTTTTGTTTCGAATTTGAGAAGGTTTGCCGGGGGCGCCGGGATGTGCGACGACCTTACCATGCTGGCGGCCAGGGCCCTGCCGGGTGAGGAAAGGTAGCCCCGGTCAGCCGCCGGCGAAACTTCTTCCCGGTTTATTTTATTCGGAGGAGATCCCCGATGATCAGCTCTCTCCCTTATCATCTATTTTCTCAGGTTTGAATTCCAGGAAAAGCGAGTCCGGAATTTCAGCCCCGAATATCACCTCTTTCCACTGCACCCTGTTTCTTTCCCTGCCTCCGGCATACCTGGTAAGTTTATAGGGAACCATTATCCCCGCGGTCTCACGGTAGTCCTCCATAAGCTCCTGCCGGGAACTGCTCACTTCTATCCTTCTGACCGGAAGGTGAGTTCCCATATCCAGATCATAAAGTATGGTGTCTCCTTCCAGCACACAGCCGACTCTCTCCACCCGGTATCCGGCAATCAGCGAATCATCCGGCTGCTCCGCGGCGACAAAGAAGGTATCGCAGGCGCTGTAATAGTAAGGAAGCCCGTCAACGGCCTCCAGGGCCTGGTGAATCATCGAGGTATAACGTTCGCTCTGTCTCACGTTGAGGTTTACCACCGCCCACACGTCTGGGCCGTTACCGTAATAGGTGTAGTAGAAGGGGTGGTCGTAAGCAGCGAAGTTCTGGTCCATCCTTATCCTGTCCGGCTTCTTCACGTGAACCGTATAATCCGCCTTTAGATTTGGCCAGCCGGGGAATTCAGTTTTGAGAATGCCCCTCTGTATTCTGGTTTTCCATCCGGTAGTTTTCTCAAGCCCTCCCAGGGCTTTCACCGAATTGTACAGGGCCCTCCGGGCGGGATCGGACGGGGCGCTCTCACAGCCGGGCAGGGCGGCGTATAATGATATCAGAACAGCCGCCGCAGTCAGGAACCTGATACTATTTCTCATTTCAACCTCCATTATACGGTTAAGTTTTCATGGGCATTTAGCAGCATCGATCTGACGGAAAGATGGTATTTACAGCTGCTCTCACAGTATCCGGGACAGCTCCGGCACTGGCTGGCCTTTCTTCCATCAGAAAGCCGGGAGTACTTGCCTATGGCGTATTTCTCCCTCCCGTAATTATTGAAGTACAGATTATACCTCAGGATATCATGGATCGGCACATCTTGCGGACAGGAGGCCAGGCAGCCGTCACAACCGGGCCGGCAGTAATCCTGGTTCAGAAGCATTCCATAACCTTCCAGCACCTCTCTCTCCTCGGGTGTCAGATCCGAAGAGCCCGAGACTTCCACGAATTCATCTATCTGCTCGAACGATCTCATGGTTATCGCTATGGTATCTATACCCGGCTGAGCGAGCATCCACTTGATTAGAGCCTGACGGGCGGTCCGGCCCTTCCTCATGAAAGCGGAATAATTGATCTTCCTGGCGGCCGAGAGCGATTTCATCGCCACCACCGCCACACCCTTGCCGGACGCCTTTTCGATAACCGGGCCCAGGCCGCCGGTCAGCATATTCATTCCCGGCATTATCATATTTATAGAGGTATTGTCCACCAGCCACTGCAATTCCTCCATCATCTTCGGCCCGTGGGAGCTGGCTCCCCAGTTGCGAATCTTTCCCTGTCTGATCGCCTTCTCGAAGGCGGAGGCAACCGCCGGATTCTCGATCCTGGACCGGTCTCCCAGACCGGGATCTCCAACCGAGTGTATCAGGCAGCAGTCGATGTAATCGGTATTGAGCCTCTTCAGGCTGTCTTCGATACCCTTCATCACTGCCTCCTCCGAGACATCGGCGGTTATCAGCTCGGGCATCAGCTTGGTGGTCACAAACAGCTTATCCCGCTTTTCCGGAAAAAGCTTCCCTATAACCTTTTCCATGTCGTAATACTGCCTTGCCGTATCAACGTAATTTATTCCCCTGTCCATGGCGTATTCGAGAAGAGCGGGGTCTTTCATCCCGGCGTTTCCGAACGAGATATCGGAGACCTTCCACCCGGTGTTTCCCAGTTTCCGGTACTCCTTTATGGAAGGCGCCCCGCCTTCCCTGTTCTGATCCCCGCTATTCTCCTGTCCGGCGGCGGACAGACCGCCGGCAACCGAGGAAATCCCTATACCGGCCCCCACCACCGAAGCGGCGGTCCTGCGAAGAAAAGACCTCCTGGTGATATTCTTCTTCTCCGACTCTTTCATGACTCCTCCTTTATTACTATTCCTCAAGGTCCAGTCCATATTTTTCTTCTATAAACAGCGGCGGCATTGGTCCGTCGATCGGTTTGTTCTCCTTCACATACCAGTCATACCACTGCAGGTGCCGGTACAGAACATCTATCCTGCCGGGCTGTTTCCGGTTCCCATGGCCCTCTCCCGGGTAGCGTACCATCCTCACTGCCGGATGGCCGTTCATCTTCAGCCTCCTGAAGAACTCCAGGCTCTGTGACGGGTGTACCCTGGTATCGGCGGTGCCTCCCAGTATCAGAACCGCCGTCTCGCTCTGATGAGCCCAAAATATGGGAGATCTCCTTATACTGAACTCCCACATATCCCACGAGGAATCGAGCTTCTTTCCGGAATGAACGTAGAGCTCCTCCCAGGGTATGTCTGTGGTCCCCCGCTTGCTCACCAGGTCGCTTATCCCCACGAACATGCAGACCGCGTTGACATACTCCGTGTAATAAGAGGCGAACCAGGCGGAAGCGAAACCTCCGTAGGAACCTCCTCCCAATCCGACCCGTTCACGGTCGGCCAGCCCCTGATCCACCAGGAAGTCGATACCGTCGGCAAGGTCGTCGAATTCCTTTCCGGCCGCATCCCGGTAACCCTGCAGGGCGAATTCGGTACCGTAACCGGTACTGGCCCTGTAATTGGGATAGAATACGAGATACCCCATTCCCGCCAGAACGTGGCCTGGATTGAAATAACTCCCCAGCCATCCGTTGGTATAGTGAGATTCGGGGCCCCCGTGAACTGCAACTATGAGGGGATACCTGTCTCCCTCCCGATAGTCAACCGGGTAAACCAGGATTCCCTCTATTTCCAGCCCGTCCCTGGCCTGGTAGGTTATCACTTCCTGCCTTCCCAGTTTTTTCTCTTCTATCCAGGGGTTGAATTCAGTCATCCTCTCCGGCCGGTCCCGGCCCCGTTTCCAGTAGAAAATATCGCCCGGTATCCCGGGAGAGCTGCAGACCAGAGCGAAATGCCTGAAGTCGTCAGTATAGTGAGGAGCCCGGAACACCAGTCCGGTCTCCCTGCCGTCCAGAACCTTCTCCCTCTTTTCCCCGTCTGTTCTGACCGTATAAAGATTGTTCCACACCCCTTCAGCTGCCGTGTAGGCGACCGTCTTTCGATCCTTCCAGCCTACCGAGGTAATGTGGCCCTTGAAACCCGGGGGGGTAAGGTTGACCGGATCTCCCCCGTCCGCGTCGATCAGATAGGCCTGGCTTACGGCGTGGTCCTTCAGCTCCAGGGAAGCCGCGTAGGCAATTCTGGAGCCGTCCGGACTGAAAGCGAAATTTCCCATTTTCCCGTCGTGATCGGTCACCGGTTTCATCTCGCCCGACTCCGGGTCCACCAGGTGTATATCCTGGAACATGTATCGATGGTCTACCAGGTTGAGGGGCGATATGGCAGCGGCGATCCTGTCGCCGTCCGGGCTGAATTCAAAGCTCCAGACTACCGCGTCTTCGGTTACCTGCCTGGCTTCTGACGGTTTTCCCGCAGAACTCGCCTCGCATATATATATATTTCTGTCCTTCAGATTTTCCTCGAAATAGACGAACCGGTACCCCTTGTCCTTCAATTTCTTTTCAGTTTCGGTTTCCGGTTCTGCAGCCACGTAGGCGATCCTGTCTCCGCCGGGGTGCCACCTGAAGGTAGAGACTCCGGTTTCCGAGTCGGTTACCGGAACAGCTTCTCCCCCGTCCACCGGAATCATCCAGACCTGGGTCTTCGCTCCCTCCCCCCTCTTCATCAGGAAAGCTATCCGGGAGCCGTCCGGGCTGAAACGGGGCGAGCTGACATTAACCTTTCCGGTGATGAAGGGGCGCGCCTTCCCCGTTTCTGCCGAAACCACATATAGCTCCCGGTAACCAGCGCCCGGTTCCTCGCCGGGGTCTCTCTGAAAATAGACGGTGTAGGCTATCAACCTCCCGTCAGGGCTTATCCTGGCGTTGTAGCTTCTCTTTATTCTGACGGCGTCCTCCGGCGACAGGGCCTCCGGCTCCGCCGGGGCCGGCAGCGGCACCAGCAGAACCGCCAGCAGTAATAAAACAGGGACTTTAACCTTTGAAAATGCTGATACTTTCATACCGGGCGCTCCTTTCGCTGAATACTTGTAATTTTCAGTGATTATAGCGTCAGCGGAAAAATTATTCCACAGCTATCTTGATTTAACAGCCGGAAAGGGGCTGCCGCTCCGATTAATTACAGATAAACCTAATTTCACGTTGACAATTCAAATCAGTAATGATAATTAAAAAACTAATTTAAAAACGGGAGGTTAAGTATGACTGACCAGAAGGTCTTCAACCGCTGGATCGTGGTAATAGGTGCCATACTGATCCAGCTATGCCTGGGCGCCATATACGCCTGGAGCGTTTTCACAAAGAAGATTACAGAGATTGGCGGCGACTACGGGTTCAGCGCCAAGGAAGCCGCCTGGGTCTTCTCCGCCGGCCTTGCCACCTTCGCGGTGGTAATGGTAATAGCGGGAAGGCTGCAGGCTAAAGTGGGACCCAAACCGATCGCCATGATCGGAGGCGCGGTACTGGGCCTCGGTTACGTACTCGGGGGTTTCCTGGGAAGCAGTTTCGCCGCCCAGCTTATCTGTATAGGAATAATAGGCGGAGCCGGTATCGGCCTCGCTTATGTGGTTCCCATCGCCGTCGGGGTCAAGTGGTTCCCCGACAAGAAGGGAATGATTTCAGGGCTGGCCGTTGCCGGTTTCGGTTTCGGCGCCACCCTCTGGGTGAAACTGGCCGGGAGCTGGTTCGGCGGGCTGCTCAACACAGTCAGCATCTTCGGCCTGCCCGGAGTTCAGTCTGTTTTCGTGATATACGGAATAGTCTTTTTCGTGCTGGTATTCATAGGATCCCTGGTCATGGTCAATCCGCCCGAGGGTTACAAACCGGAGGGCTGGGAGCCTCCTGAGCCCTCAGACAGTTCCGGGGCTACCGGCACGGTGGACCTTACCAGCGGAGAGATGCTGAGAACCCCTCAGTTCTATTTCCTCTGGCTGATGTTCGTGGGGTCGGGGCTGGCGGGCCTGATGGTAATATACTGCATCAGGCTGTTCGGAATAGATGCCCTCCAGGCCAGCGGTGCCGCCGCTGACGCCCAGACCGCAGGAGTGATCGCCGGAACCGCGATGGCCTGGTACGCCATCCTGAACGGACTGGGAAGGATCGCCTGGGGCACTATCTCAGACAAGATCGGCCGCAAGATGGCCCTGTTCCTGATGTGCCTGTTCCAGGGAATCATCATGATGTTCTTCCTCAAGATGGGTGCCTCGGAGATCGGCCTTATCATAGGCGCCTGTATCATAGGATTCAACTTCGGCGGGAACTTCGCTCTGTTCCCCGCCGCCACCGCCGACTTCTTCGGAAACAAGAATGTTGGAACCAACTACGGATGGGTATTCCTCGCCTACGGTGTTGCCGGCATAGCGGGGCCCCAGATTGCCGGGTACTTCAAGGATGCGGCGCAGGGCGGAGACGTGGGCGCCTGGACCACTCCGTTCATAATCGCCGGTTTGTCCTGTATCGCGGCAGCGGTGATAGCGCTTCTTCTCAGAGCGCCGAAAGGGCACCGGGCCTGATCCGCAGATGTAAGTGACGGACTCAAAGGGGGCCGATCCAGGCCCCCTTTTCTTTTTCATCCATGTCGCAGCTAATCGTTCAGATCTTTAAGAAATACTTCCTCCGGCAGAGAGGGTAAAGGATCAGCCAGAACAGGGCCAGGTGAACCAGGGCGAACAGGAGCGATCCGAACATATCCCCGGCCAGAGGTACCATAATCCGGCGGTAAACCCAGCTGTAGGCGGTTATCTCCTTTCCTTCGGAATCCCGGAATCTTATGAGGTACACCGCTGTCTGTACCCAGAGAGATGAAAGAATATAGAGAAGCAGAGGATTTCTCCCGAAGACCTTCAGCGGAAAGAGATATCTACCCCTCCTCTTCTCTTCGCTGATCAGGTAAATAACAGCCAGCAGAACGGATGCCATGCCGGAAGTAAGCAGCAGATACGAGCCGGTCCAGAGATATTTGTTAACCGGATGAACAGCCGACCAGGCGAGCCCCGCCGCCGCGGAGAGCATGCCGGCCAGAAACAGGCCGCGGAAGACTCTTCTCCCTTCGGCCATGAAGCTACCAGCCAGGTAGCCGGTAATAACGGTGACCGCCGCCGGGAGGGTGCTGAGAAGGCCCTCCGGGTCGAACGGAATCCCTTTTCCCATCCAGAGATGGCTCTCTCCCAGAACTCTCAAATCAACAGCCCGCACCAGATTGCCCCGGAGGGACAGGTCCCCCCCGGCAGAAAGCAGAATCCAGTAGGCCAGGAGAATAACCGCTGAAGTTATAACCAGGCCCCTCCTGCTTAACAGCGTGCACATGGCGGCGGCAATTCCCCAGGCCAGCGCTATCCTCTGAAGGACCCCCATTATTCTCAGCTCTGAAAGAGGCTCCCTGAAAGGGAAAGCGTTCAGAACGATTCCGGCGGCGAAGATGACGGCAACTCTCAGGGCGATCTTTCTGATAAGCTCCGGGGATAAAGTATGATTATACTTCCTCAGGGAGAAGAAGGCGGAGCTGCCGGATATGAACAGGAAGAACGGAAAGACCAGGTCCGCCCCGGAGAGGCCGTGCCAGCCGGCGTGTCGAAGAGCCGGATATACCTTTGCCCAGCTGCCCGGTGTATTTACCAGGATCATCCCGGCGATGGCGAATCCCCTGAAAAGGTCGATCGCCTCTATCCGCTGTGTACCGTTTCCTTTCATACTCCAGCCCCCGGGGCAGTTTGAAAACCTCATAGAGCTCCGGTTAAACGATCATAACCGCCGGCAGGGATGCTTGAAAACAGTTTTCTGATGCTCCCTATCGAGCATTCTGTTTACAGCGGGAGTGATTTAGGCTTAAAATAGGCGTGAAAGACCTTGATTCGGAGAGAAGGAGGAAATAATGAAAAAATATATCATCCTGCTTCTGGCTGTCCTTGCGGCCTGCGCCGAAACGGTTGAAGAACCGGCCGAAGCCCGCAGGGAGATTACCGAAATACTGGGAAGCCAGAAGGACAGCTGGAACAACGGAGACCTGGAAGGTTACATGGACTATTACCTCGATAGCGAAAACCTGACATTTCATTCAGGGAGCAGGCTCATCAGAGGCTGGGAAAGCCTCAATTCAATGTACAGAAGAAATTATTCCGGCGAGAAAATGGGAGTGCTGGATTTTTCGGAGGTGAAGATTAATATTCTATCTCAGGACGCCTCCTACGTTATCGGCGCCTGGGAGGTGGCCCTGCCGGATACTATAAGGAAAGGCCGCTTTACCCTGATATTAAGGAAACTGGATGGGGAATGGCGGATAGTACACGACCATTCATCCTGAGATGTCCCGTTACCTCTCATGAATCCTGTTTCTTCCGGTAATCCGCGGGTTTGACGCCGTGCTTGCTGCACAACCTGTAGAGAGCGGGCCTCAGAATCCCGGCCTTCTCTGAGGCCTCCTTCATATCTCCATTCGAATCTTTCAGGATTTTATCCAGGTAATATTTCACCGCTCTTTTCTTAAACTCATGGTATCCCATTGAGGTAATATCCGGGGGCAGATCTCCCTTACCCTTCCCCGTAATGGCGGCGGCCCGGGGAATGTCCCCGGGCTTCAGCATTTCAGACTCAGCGTAGGTCACCCCGTTCTTGATCCATTCCTCCAGCTCACGGACATTGCCCGGCCATCCATAGCTCATCATCAGCTTCATCAGTCCCGGACCTATCTTCATCATTTCTACTCTGCGCTTTCTGCATTCGGCCTTGAGTATTTCCCGGGCCAGAACCGGAATATCCTCTTTTCTCCCGGACAGGGGAGGGATATGCAGATGGAATGTCTTGAGGCGGTGGTAGAGGTCGTCCCTGAAATTTCCCTTCCTGACCTCCTCATCCAGGTCCTTGTTGGTGAGGGCGATGAATCTCACGTTCCGGTAGAATCTTTCCTCCCCGCCGATCCTGCGGAAGGGCCGGTGTTCCACTATATTGAGCAGAAGCTTCTGTACCTTCGGCTCCAGGTCTCCCACCTCGTCGAGCACCAGGGTGCCCATGTGGGCGAGGTCCAGCAGCCCCTCCATATCGCTGCTGGCCCCGGTGAAGGAACCCTTTACGTGGCCCCGGAATTCCCTGGAGAAAAGTTCCGGAGTCAGCCCGGGAAGACTCTCCACATAGTAGGGGCCCTGGGACCGGATGCTCCGGCAATGGATCCAGAATGCCAGAACTCCCTTGCCCGCTCCCGGAGGGCCGGTAATCAGAATATTTTCGTCCAGGTGCATCAATCTCCTGGCCTTCTCCTTTATCTTCTTCATGGCCGGGGATTCAAAAACCGGCTCAATTACGTAATTCTCCATCTTGATACTGTCCAGTTTGCGGATCCTGCGGGCCAGGTTGTTTTCGATGGCATCGGCAATCTTCCTCTCCAGGTCCCTGGCGGAGGTCTTCTTTGAGATAATGTCGTCAGCTCCCGCCTTCCTGGCCTCCTCGATCACGCTTTCCTTCAGGTGAGCGGATATGAAAATGATTATCAGGTTGTCGTTCCTCTCTCTCCGCAGCTCCTTTATAACATCCAGGCCGTCATACCCGTCATCCAGTTTATAATCCAGAAGAAGTACGTCCGGAAGGACCTTACGATACATTTCCCTCCCGTCCCGCCAGCCCCGGGCCATGGTGAGTTCGTACCTGTCCGAAAGCGAATCGGCCATCCTTTTCCTGAACGGTTCGCTGTCGTCAATTACCAGTACCCTGTGTTTGTGAGTCTGTCCTGAGTTCAACGACGAATCCTTTCTCCCCTCCTAAAAGACAATTATCTTTATAATAAAATCAGCTCCGGAGGCGCCGGAACCTCTCTCCGGCCTTATGCGGCCTCCCCTCCTCTTGAGTATCCTTCCGGACTGATAGCACCCTTCGCCCATTCCACCCGGTTTGTCCGAGCTTACCGGCGAAACGAATATTTCGTCTTCCAATTCCCCGGACAGCCCCGGCCCGGTGTCCCGCCATCTGACTACCAGGTAATCGGCTTCGTAGCTGCCGCTTACCCTTATCTTCTTCGCGGCGGAATTACGGAGGGCGTAGATAGAATTATCCAGCAGATTCTTGAAAATATGCCTGAACTCCTCAGGGAGAAGGTGTACCCTGCGGCCTTCCAGATCACCCGGGAAATCTGCTGTCAGCTCAATGTTCTCCTCTCTCAATCTCTCCCGGTACTCTCCGGTCAGGCTTTCCCATTCCTCCATGAAATCCACCGAGTACTTCATTCTCATCTTCATGCGGTAATCGTCCAGCATCGAATTGAGCCTCTCCAGAGCGTGCCGGAAAATGGATCTTTCGGCCTGCGAAGCCGAATCTTCCCGGCCCCTGCCGATCAACCTTCCGCTCATATCCCTGATCCTGCCGGCCTGCTCCCTGATCGACTTCCAGTCCCGGCCGGACGCCGAAATCATCCTCATAACCGATACCATACCGTCAATCGATTTGAAATCATCCCTTACCTGATTCCTGTCCAGACTGCTGTCGGAGCGTGCCATATCACCGAGGAAAGAGAACTTCTTCTCGGTATGAATGGCCTGGGAGAGATCGTCAAAAAGAATTTCCTCGAGTTTCTCTCTGCGGGAAGGCGATGTCAGAAATCCTCTTAACATTTCCTCGATATGGTACCAGAATACTATAATAACCGCCGCCGTAAGAATAACAGCAACTCCGGTCACGGGGCTCCGGTATATCAGGAGGGCCGAGAGCGCCGCGGCCAGAAACGCTGCCGCTACTTTCCCCGGGCTGTGTTTCGCCTTTCCCACCCCATCTCTTATCCATATACCGGTTGATACCGCCGCCGAAAAAGCGAGAATGGCGAAAACCCATAATGGGAACCTGAAGAGAAAGTAGATGAAACTGTCCCTGAGATAATCGGCCCGGCTGCTGCCGAAGATTTTTCCCGCGAAGGATTTCCCTTCGCAGACTGTAATAAAGCTGCCTCTGCTGACGCTTTTTATATTTTTTTCAACCGGCCTTTCTCCGGCTCTGGGAGGGAACACCACCTTAAGATCGACGCGGGTGTGGGTTCCCAGGCCGAAATGGGCCACCGGAACAGTCTTGGTTTTCGATCCGGCACCATTCAGAATCTCCCTGTAACCGAGAAGGTGCTCTCTGTCATCGAGATACCCCTCTTTATATACATAAACCCTGCCCCCTATTCCGAAACGGTTATTCCCCGATCCTCTCAGCCGTACCTCAAGAAAATTGTCAGGTTTTCCGATATTCTCCCTGATCAGCAGACGCCCTTCATCAGCGGTCAGCATCACCAGGTCCAGGTCTCCGTCGAGGTCGAAGTCAACCGCCGTAATTGCGGTGAGAGGATCCTCGCAGAACAGGGATGTGTATTTATCCGATTTGCTGAATCTGTTACCCCCCTGATTAATGTACAGGCATGAACTCCCGTCCCCGTTGGACAGGTAGATATCAACCCTTCCGTCCAGATTGAAATCCCCGGAGGCGACAACATTGCTCTTGCCCCGGTACCCGGCTCCGGTACTGTCTGTTATATCGGTAAAGGTCCCGTCCCCCTCATTCCTGAAGAAAGCGCTGGGCGAACTCCGTGTGGAGTTCATTATGTAATTGGAGGCGCAGTATATATCAATATCGGCGTCGTTATCGAAGTCAGAGGCGGTAAAGGAATTATAATGGACAGAATCGGAATCGGCCACTGCTTCCAGGGAAGGAGAAAATACCCCCTCGCCGTTGCCGAAACTGACAAAGGGGCGAAGCCCCGAGTGCAGCGGCTTGTAATTGACAAAAAGATCGGCCAGGCCGTCCCCGTTGAGGTCGCTGAAGGTACCACCGAAAGACCCTTCGGAGAAAAGGTATGAATTTTCAGTCCAGTCGGTAAAATGAAATCTCCCTTCATTCCTGAACATCCTCACCCCTCCGAGTATCCTGCGTTTCCTGAATCCATTGTACATGAAAATATCCAGGTCGGTGTCTCCGTCTATATCCGCGACCGCGCTTCCGCACCCGTGCTCCTTTTCACAGGCCAGTGCCCCCACCTGAACCTCCCTGAACCCACCCCTTATATAATCATTCTTGAAACAGAGATTCCCCTTGAGGTCGTCGAAGTGGAAAATCAGGTCGGTGTGGCCATCTCCGTCCAGGTCCGCTGGAGTAACCACTCCATCTCCCCGCTGCCGATTGAAATCAATGGTGATGTCCGGGGCCCTGCGCACTGTCCTGATACCGCTGGCTATTTTAGCTCCATCATGATAATGCGGGTTCAGGAAGATATCTGATCTTTCACGGTAAACCTCCACCCGGTCGGGGATATCGTTGTGGTCGATGAAACAGTACGAGAAGCCGGTCATAGGGGATGGCATTTCATATTCAACCGTGGAGCTGTCAGAGATATTATTCACCTCCGGCGGAGGCTCGCCATATCCGATCCAGATATTATCCATCCAGCTCTTCACCCCGATCCCATTGGAAATCTCCAGGTAAAACCCCTCCAGAAGAATATCGCCCTTCCGGAAAGGCCCGTACCTTCTCCAGATGAAATCGAATACGCTCTCGCAGTGGTAGCACCAGCAGAGGGGAGGATCGTAATAAACAGCCAGCCAGTCATGCATATGTTTGACATAGTTGACCACCCTGGCATAGTAGTTATTGCCGTTTCTGGTATCCCGGAATACCAGGCACAGCCAGACCCCGTTCATCTCGTCTATCCTGGATACGTTCCATGCCCAGGCCACCTGCAGGTCGCTGGTCAGAACAGCGGGGCTGGCGCCGTTTTTCTCCAGATAGTAGTACATCCGGCCGCTGGTATCCCCTGCCGCCGGGGTAAAAAACAGCACTCTGCTGCTGTGGTTGTATTCGGTGGCGGGGACTATCTCCATCAGCAGAAGTCCCCTGCCGGTCCTGAAATACTTCTGGCTGGGAGTCCAGTTCCCCAGCTTGCCATCCTCGAAATCGAGGAAGACTATGGCTCCGGAGCGGTCAGGGTTGCCGTTATGAGCTTCCCCGGTTGCGGAAGCAGAAACTGCCGCTATGAGGAAAAAAAATATGGCCATACCCCTGAACATTTTCAGCATCATCATAATTTAATCCTGATTCAACCTGTAATTGAGAGAGCTAAAGTTGCTATTTTATTAGATTTTATCACGGCAGAACACAGGGTTCAAGAGTTTTGTAACATAACCGTTACATCAATGCTGAAAACCGGGAAGTCCTTGCCAGGAAAACCTCACCTGAACCGGGAAACCTCAACAGAGGCCACATCCGACACCAATTCCATCTTCATGAAGAGGGATAATTATTACTCCATGGAGCTTTCAGAGATAGAAGTAAACGCCCTGACCGGCTCGAGGGGAAGGTTCAGCATATCCCAGGAGTGCCTTCCCTTCGGATACACAGGGATGTGGGTCGATAATGGCGGAGATACCCTTGGAACATATACCGTCACAAGAAATATTGACATACTGCTTTTTCATGACCAGTTCCAGTACCGACGTTACGCTCAGGTTTTTATAGATCCGTCCGGAGGGGCAGAACTTGAGCTTAAAATGCCCCGGTAGCCCAGGTGGCAGAAAATTTACCGCCAACGGCGGGGGTGACAGGAGACTTTCAAGTTCAGATTCAATCGATTTCAGGGCCTCGATAGAGGGTAATCATTACCATTCCGCAATGATCACTTCCAGTAATATAATAGCCGACATAATAACCTGAATAGATAATAGGAGCATATCCGGTCTGCCCCGCAGCGGCACCGGCGACTCCGCCAAAGACGGCGGGTTCGGATCTTGCCCCGGTGAACGGATTAATCATCAGCATTCCCCCGGGCAGGTAATCCACAATGGTCTTGCATGAATCATTTACCGTGGCATTGTCGGCGGCGTAATATCCCCCGTTCTCCCGGGCGAATGCTTCGGCGGCATCCATCAATCTGTAGCAGTTGAGGACTACCTGTTCCTCGAGTTCCTGGAGATTGCTGAATTCGACAACCAGGGTGCTGTCCCCGAAACCGGAGATTATATAATACTGTTTTGAGGAGTTTGTCTGATAACCGATCTCTCCGGGGCTGGAAGCTGTGGTATCGACGGGCTGGTCCCTCTCACCGGTATATGGATTAAGCAGAGGCACGCCTCCGGGTCATCAACCGACTGTTCATTTACAACATTGATAATGTTCTGGTCCTGTTCACATGACAGAAGGCATGTCATTGCCGCTATTAACGTTATAATAATTACATTCTTCATCTCTTATCCTTATTCTGCACCTTCCCCGGCACCGGAACCGCTTGCGGATAAATATTGCATATTTTATTCCTTATTAATAAATGGCAGGATCAAACAGTAACCTTCAGCTTCCTGGAAGCTATCAGGATAAAGGCGGCTCCGAACAGAAGGAGCACCAGGATGTGGAATTTGATCGCTCCGAATCCGTAGCCGAACGATATGATTCTGTGAATTCCGTTCATCGCCCAGCCGGTGGGGAGCATGAAGGCGATGATCCTGAACGGCCTGGAGAGAACTTCCAGGGGCCACCAGCAGCCTCCCAGGGAAGCCATCACCAAGGTGGTAAGTATCGCTATACCTTCCAGCTTCTCGGGATCACTGAACAGGGATCCGAACAGGATCGAGAAAGAGCCGGTGCAGAAGGCAAACGCTGTCATCAGAACTATCAGCGCCGGGTAGGAGCTGCCCAGCCTTATCCCGAAGATGAATCTTCCGGCGGCCAGAAGGACCAGTATCTGAACCCCTGCCACCGCCATCCTTCCGAACAGTTTCCCCAGTATGATCTCCCCCCTGCTCACCGGGCTCACCGCCACTCTCTTCAGCAGCCCGCTCACCCTCTCCTGAACCAGCGCGGCCCCGCTGAACACCATCCCCATCAGCACGAACATTACCAGGCTCCCCGGCACCGATCCCTGAAAACCGGTGGGGATATACTGCCTCTTCCCTGCCAGCCCGGATTTGACGGTAACCACCGGTTCCCTGCTAAGCAGGGTATCAACCCTGCTTTCATAACTCTGCATGATATTCGCGCGGCCTGCTGAGAGGGCCATCAGGGAGCCGCAGACCGAATCGCCCTCCACGGTAAACCTGGCATCCCCTCTCTTCACCTCTTCAGCCTCCAGTTCTATGACCACCGCGCCGGTTCGGGCCATTGCCCTGATGATAGCCGCTTCAGCGGCTATCCCCGCTTCGAAATGGGAGCTCTTTTCCTTTCTCAGGACCAGCTCGGCCGGTTCCCGGGATAGAACCCTGTCGGTAAAATCTTCCGGAATGATCAGGGTCCTTACCGGATTCCCCCCTTCGGCGAGAGAATCCGAATCGATCAGGTAGAGATTTTCGTCCGCCAGCCCGGAGACCAGCTCCGCGCCCAGAAATCCCCGGTCGTCGTTCTGAACGGTGATGGTGGTCTTTGGAATCCCGCCTCCTCCGCCGCTTATCGAACCAAAGAAGAACATGAAGGCAAGGGGCATCAGTAATATCCAGATCACCAGGCTCTTCTCCTTCACCGTGATCCTGATATCACCGGCTGTCACATTCTTTATTCTCTCCAGGCGTCCTGTTTTCATCGGTTTCTAATTCCTCCTGACCAGTTTTCTCTCTATCAGGAATCCCCCGGGAAGGAGAGTGGCCAGCCCCACTCCGTAACATACCAGCACAGAAGTGATTATATCCCCTAG